>DJSQ01000004.1 GCA_002438075.1 Clostridiales bacterium UBA6330 | reverse complement strand
GAAAGGGGTAAAAATCCCCTTAGTTGAAGGTCTTGAAGGTTCTTAGGGGACTTCGCCTCAAGAAGTCCCCTAAGCAGGGTTCGGGACAGCGTCCCGAGGTCTTATCCCCCCCAGATCCTGTCGCATAGACGGCGCAGGGGCGGGATTTTCAGGATGAGAAAGAAAAGGAACGCACCGCCCGCATTTAAGATTACGTCGTCTATGTCGCAGGAGCCAACCATCAGGAGAAGCTGGGAGCCCTCGACTGCCGCAACCAAAAGCGTGACCGTCGGCAGAAAAACATACCAGCGGCGTTGCGTACGCCAGAGATGCGGAAGGAAAAACGCCATCGGCATGAACGCACAGAGATTTCCGAGAAGATTCAACACCATGTAGCCCAAGTTGATGCGCCCGTTCAGAAAGCCCCGAACGTAAATCCCAATGCTGTAAAAGGGACGGAAATTGACGAACCACCTCATGTAGTACGCCCGACGGGTCATCTTCGTGCTCTCAAGACGCGCAGGGTCAAGACGCAGCGTCTCATCCATCAGCGTCAGGGAAAGGAGCAGATAAACGTAGAGAATGAAATACGCCGTCAGAAGCCACCCGATTATGCGCCCGTCCCCCGTCCGCCCGCGGTAAAGAATCCCGCCGAGATAGGAGATCAGACAAATCAGAACCAATAACAGACACCGCAGAGCAAGCGGACCCGGCAACGCCTCGTCATCCAGCTTCGGGTATAGCTCCAGCACCGCGAACAGCACCAACAGCACGCCCGACAGAAACAGGACCGCAACATCCGCGTGCAGAAAATCCTTCAACCGTTTCTTCATATCCACCTGTCCACCTCGTGAAATGCGATTTTTTCCGAAAAATACATCGGCTGACTTTGCCGCCGCGGTCCATACTATAAGCAGAAATCCCTGAAAGGAAGCCTGCCATGAACGCGACCGCTCAAAAAAATGACCGTATGCTGACCGCCGCGCCGCCGCGTCTGGTCCTCTCGCTGTCCCTGCCCGCCACCGCCGCCCTGCTGGTCTCCGCCGCGTGCGGAATTCTGGACGCGTGGTTCATCTCCCGCCTCGGCAACGCCGCCGGCGGCGCGGTTGGAATCGCGTTTGCGGTCATGGCGCTGATACAGGCAATCGGTTATACCCTCGGGACGGGTGCGGGAAGCCTGATTTCCCGCGCGCTCGGAGCGGGAGACCGAAACGGCGCGGGCTTTTTCGCCTCGCTCGCCTTTTACCTGTCGCTCGCCCTCGGCGGGCTTGTGGCGCTGGGCGGGCTGTGCTTTACGGGACCGATTATCCGCTTCCTCGGTGCCTCCGAGGGCATCTACCCGTATGCCCGAGCCTACGCCGTGTTCCTCTTCCCCGCCGCACCGCTGATGTGCGGCGTGTTTGTGCTGAACAACCTGCTCCGCGCCGAGGGGCAGGTCCGCTTTGCCATGCTCGGCACGGTGGCGGGAAACCTTGTCAACGTTGCGCTCGACCCGCTCCTGCTCTTCCGAGCGGAAATGGGCATCGGCGGCGCGGCGCTCGCGCTCCTCATCTCGCAGGCGGTCAGCTTCCTCCTGCTCCTCGGGCGCTACCTGTGCGGCAAAACCCGCGTTTCTCTGCGCCCGCGCAAGGGGGAGCGTCCCATGCGCCAACTGCTCTCTCTGCTCGCAATCGGCTCCCCCTCCCTCTTTCGTCAGGGGCTTGCGGGGGTCGCTTCGGCGCTCCTGCTTCGTCGGGCGCGGGAGTGGGGCGATGCAACTGCGGCGGCGGTGTCGGTCAACGCGCGCGTGTTCCTGTTGCTCTACAGCTTTTGTCTTGGGGTCGGACAGGGGCTGATGCCAGCCGCAGGCTTCAACAAGGGCGCAAACCGCCCCGACCGCGTGCTGTCACTCTCCCGCTTTGCGCTCATCCTTGCAACCGCGCTGATGGCGGTGCTGTCAATTCCCACCGCGATTTTCGCGCCCCGCCTGATCGGGCTGTTCCGTCCCGACCCCGAGGTCATCCGTGTGGGTGCCGTCATGCTCCGCGCACAGTGCGCGGTCTTTTTCCTGCACGGCATCATTGCGGTAACCAATATGCTCCTGCAAGCGCTGGGCAAGGCGTTTCCCGCCGCGCTGATTGCCGCCGCAAGGCAGGGGCTCTGCTTTATTCCCGCCGTCCTGCTCCTGCCCCGCGTGTGGGGGGTGACGGGGCTTTGCATCTCACAGGCGGTTGCCGACGTTCTGACCTTCCTCCTCACCCTGCCGTTTCTCATCCGCACCCTGCGCGACCTGCGCACCGAGGGGCGGAGAAAAGCATAGCACCCGCAAACAACTGTCCGACGGGTGCTACCGCTATGACTCTCAATCAATAAAAGTACTCGATATGCTTGACAACGTAGTTGACCATTCTGCTCCGCAGATAGGGCAGGTTCTTCCGCAGGAATTCCTTGACCCTTGCGTAATCGTCATCGGTCCGCTCCAGAATCAGGCGGAACGCCTCCACCATCTTCTTTTCGCCCGCATTCTCCAGCGCCTCGTAAATCGCGTTCAGGTTTTCCTGCGGCGCGGTTTTGAGGTAGTTCCAGTAGCCCGAATCGGGTCCCTGCTCGCCGAGGTCATACAGCATCTTGTATGCCACCAGCGGCTTGTAAACGCTCTGGTAGCCGAACACCTCGTTGCCGTGCAGAAGGACATCGCCCTTCCAGAGCTGCTCGGGGGATTCGGAAATCCGCGTGAAGAGGAAGGTCATGCGCTCGCTGACCACCGAGAACTTCAGCTTTTCAACCGGAATGTTCTTTTTCTTCTTGCGGTCGTACAGGAAGAAGTTCGGGTAGGTGTCGCGCGACAGCCACTGGTACGCACCGATGAGGAGCGCCAAAAGCAGCATCAGGACCGCGCAGATGACCGACAGGACCCGCTGGTAGCTCGCCGTTGCACGCGGAACCGCCACGGCAAGCAGCAGAATCGCGCCCACCGCAAAAATCACCAGTCCGACCCACAGCACCGCAGGCAGAAGCTTTTTCCAATTGATTTTTCCCGCCGTTCCGTTGGCACCGTTCGATTCGGTTGCTTTCGTCATTTTCGTCCCCTCCATTTTCAACATCCCCTCCGACTTGACACATAGTACAGGGCGGAGCGCCGTGCGGACCGCCTACTGATATTATAGCATATTGTTGCCCGCTTTGCAAGGCTTTTTTTCTGTTTTTTTCAGGTTTGCGCGATTATTTTCCCGCGCGGCGCAACGCATTGAGGAGAATGTACAGTCCAACCAGCAAAAGGGTTGCGCCCGTGAGGATCAGATACATCGCGGGGATGGTCACCTCGGTCCCGAAAAACGAAAGATTGCAGTCGATGGAATCGCGGATTCCCGTCAGAATCTCCTCGGGGAAGCCCGCCGCATCCCGCATTTCGCGGAGCACGCCCGACATCGCATGGTTGCGGATGAGGCAGGTCCCGTAGGTCCCCGGCAGGAAGGAGAGCGCCCGTTGCAATCCCGTGCCAAAGCTCGAAATCGGCATATACGCGCCGCAGATGAAGCCGTAGCCCGCACTGACAATGGTCCCGACGGCGGAAGCCTGCCCGTTGGTGGTCAGCCCGAAGTTGACGCAGGAGGCAATCGCCGTGCCGAAGAGCGTCAGGAGCAGGACATCCAGCAGGAGCAGAAAAACATCCGCAACGCTCATGTACCAGCCGATGAACGCCAGATAAATCAGGCAGGCGGCAAGCGTGGTGAACGTGACAATCAGCGTCACAATCGCCGACGATGCGAAGTAGCCGACAGCAAGTGCCGAGCGCCGCACGGGGGTCACGGTCAGATCGTGGATTACGCCGCTTGCCTTGTCATTGATGGAAATCAGATTTGCGCAGAAGGCAACCGTAACGCAGATGACCGCCAGAAGCGAGGAAATCAGCTGGGCGGCAACCGTTGCGTCAATCAGCGAGTCGGACACAAGCCCCGCGGGAACCGCGTTTGCAAAGCTGTCGCGGTAGACCTTTGCAAGGAAGGTTGCGTACAGCACCAGCAGGATAATCGGCGTAATCAGCGAGGAGAAGAACATCCCCTTGTCCTTGAAGAACAGTCTGCAATTGCGCCGTGTCAGATAGTATACCGTTTTCATGCCTTCGCACCTCCCGTGTGGTCATCTCCCGACTGTAGCTTCTTTCCCGTTACCGCAAGGAACACGTCATCCATTTTCCCCTTTGTGATTTCGTAATCGCGGAACAGCTTCGGCTCCCGCAGAATCCATTCGGTTGCCGCGGCAGTGTCGGTCACGCCGACGCGCACCGCATCGCGCAGCCGCTCGCAGGGGCGGTTCAGCCCCGCAATCTGCTCGTCGGTCAGCCCGTAAAAGGTAATGAAATCGCCCGTGTAGCGATTCTTCAGGTCAAGCGGGGTTCCCTCCGCCGCGATTCTGCCGCTGTCGAGAATCACCACATAGTCCGCATCCGCCGCTTCCTCCATGTAGTGCGTGGTCAGAAAGACCGTCATCCGCTCCTCGCGGCGCAGGCTCTGCACCACGTGCCAGAGCAGCTGTCGCGTCTGCGGGTCCAGCCCCGTGGTCGGCTCGTCGAGAATCAGAATCTGCGGACGGTGCAACAGCGCCCGCGCGATGTCAATCCGCCGCCGCTGTCCGCCCGAGAGCTTTCCAACCGTTCTGTCGAGCAGGTTGCCGAAGTCGAGCAGGTCCGCCAGCTCCGCCATGCGCTTGCGGAACGCCTCGCCCGTGATGCCGTAGAGCGCCGCGCGGCTCTCCAGATTGTCGCGCACCGTGAGCAGCCGGTCCAGCACCGAATTCTGGAACACCACACCGAGGTGGCGGGTAATCTCCCCCGCGCCGCCGTCAATGCTCTTGCCGCAAACGCGGACCTCGCCGCTGTCGCGCCGCAATTGCCCGCAGAGAATGGAAATGGTGGTCGACTTTCCCGCGCCGTTCACGCCGAGGAAGGCGAAAAGCTCCCCTTCCCTGACGTGAAAGGACAGGTCGTTGACCGCGTGCACGTCTCCGAAGGCTTTGTTCAGATGCTCAATCTCAATAATATGCTCCATTGTAAGGTCCCCTCTCATTTTACCGTAATGCTTCCGCTGGTTGTCCCGAGGCTGACCGTGCAGGCACCGTCACCCCAGATATATCTGCCGTTCTCGGAGCGGTAGCCGCTTCCGTTAAAGCTTCCGCTTGTACTGCTTGCATGGACGGTTGCGCCGAGGCTTTGCGAAAGGTTCAGCCGCACACTGCCGCTCGTGGTCTGAATCGATGCGTTTTTGCATTCGTTCAGCCCGACCGTCACGCCGCCCGAGGTGGTTCCCACCGTCAGGATTCCCGTCCGCACGGTATCAAGGCGGATACTGCCCGAATTGCTCTCCGCCGCAACCGTTCCGCCGTTTGCGTTCAGGCTCTCCGCGCGGATACTGCCGCTCGTGCTCCCGAGCCGCACGCTCTCGGTCACGTTGACCTCCTGCACGCGGACGGAGCCCGAGGTGGTTTCCGCCGTCAGGCTTTTCGCCGTCAGCTGCTCCAGATCGATTGCGCCCGAGGTCGTACCGAGACGGAGCGTTTCCGCGTCTGTCGTGCCGCTCACCTCAATCGCGCCCGAGGTGGTCTGGAGCGTTACGTTCTTCTGCTTCCCGAGCTCCGCCGCGATGCCCGCGCTCGTGGAGGTGACTTCAATGTCCAGCCCTGCGGGAATTTCCACGGTCAGCTTCTTGTCCTGCCCCGAAAACCGACTCGCATAGCCCGAGGCGCAGAATTCCACGCGCAGAACGCCGTCCTCCAGAAGCCAATGCAGTGCCTCCTCCGTGGAGAGGTTCTCGCCGCTCTCGGTCACGTGCAGGGTGTCACCCTCGGTCTGCTTCAGCGTCACGCCGCCGCAATACCAGTTGACCTCCAGCTTCTTCACGTCCTCCGCGCGGTATTCAAAGCGCCCCGCGTGATACGCCTCCGCGTTTGCATAGGAATCCGTCATCACCGTGCCACCGAAAAAGCACCCCGTCAGCGGCAACGCCAGCAAACAGCCAAGCACAACACCAACCACCCTTTTCATCTTCTTTTCCTCACGTTTCCGATTTTTCAAAAATACCGACCAGCGCCATCACGCCCGCATACAGGACCCCGCCGATTGCCCAGACCATCCAGCTGTACCTCGGCTGTCCGTTTCCGCGCGGTCCCCATGTCAGAAAAAGAAACACCGCCGTCACAACCACCCAATAAATCACGCTGACCGCGCCCTTGACGCTTTTGTGCGCCTTGACCTGCCGACGGAAGTCCCCTTCCTCCAACAGGCGGTCCATTGCCCCGCAGATCGTGCCGCACCAGACGA
This sequence comes from Clostridiales bacterium UBA6330, assembly GCA_002438075.1. Taxonomy (GTDB): domain Bacteria; phylum Bacillota; class Clostridia; order Oscillospirales; family CAG-272; genus UMGS1865. The sequence continues at coordinate 4,427 of DJSQ01000004.1, read as the reverse complement.
ACGCAATGCACGCCACCGCGACCGCCGCGAACAGGACGCAGAGCGCTACCACGTAAATCAGGTCCGATGCGCCGATGCACCCCACGGTGATAAGCGGGATGACCGCCAGCACGCACAGCACGGTGCCGATGATGTTCATTCTTGTATAGGTGGGGGCAAACCGCGCCTTCTTTTCGCGCACCATACCGCTTACGCCGTATTCGGTCTCAAACGGCTCGCGGTCGAGATACTCGTAGTCCTTCGTCTGTGCGCCGCAATAGATGAAGATTGCCACCGCCACCGCGACAAGCCCCAGCAGGACCGCCAGCCCAACGCCCGCCGCAATGCCTTCGGGAATTCTTTGGGTGGTCTCCGACAGTGCGCCGAGCAAAATCAGCGCAATCGGAGAAAGGATGCACAGTGCGGTTGCAAGCGCCAGCTTGGGTGCCGCCCGCCGCCGCAGGGTCAGGTAGCGGTCCGCGTCCTCCATACTGACGCGGCGGCGCTTTTCCTCGGTCTCGGTGTCCTGCGTGGGACCGGGGATGTCCTCGATTTCATCCTTTAACAGGTAGTCGGTTGACACGCCGAAAATACTGCTGAGCATCAGAATTTTGTCAAGGTCGGGCATGGACTGCGCGCCCTCCCATTTTGACACGGACTGCCGCGACACGCCCATCTTTTCGGCAAGCTCCTCCTGCGACCAGCCCGCGCGCTTTCTCAGCGCAATCATTTTGTCTGCCAATATCATTGTTCTTTCCCTCCTCGGGTCCTCGCCCGCTTGTGATGCCTACAGAATAGCATTTTTTGCGGTTGCATACAAGCAAGTCGAGCGGAAAATTTGTCAACCGACGGTTGCATTTTCCGTTTTGGGCTGTTTTTCTTCAGGATTTCAAATTCACGCGCGGGGTGGGCATATCCCAATTGCCGTGCTTCATCAGCGAGAGCATTCCCATGAATTCCCTTCCCAGCATGACGTTGATGGTCTCCTCATCGAAGTGGCACATTCCCGTGGCGCACAGGGTGGACAGTCCATAGGTATAGACCCACATATGCTCGAAGAACTGCTTTGCCTCGGTTGGGGTCAGGCTATAATCGCGGACGATGGCGGCGATGCAGAGGTCGCGCGTGGGTCCGAGGTGCTCCGCAACGGCGGAAAGCCCTTCTTCGTCCCGCAACCCACTCATGAACAGCAGTTGGAACAGCTTCGGCTTCTCGGTTGCGAACAGGACCATTCGGACTCCATACGCCTTGAAAATCGGTGTATCATGCTCCGCCTCGCCGACATACGCGTCATATCTCCGCATAGCGGCTTCGCGCACGGCATCGGTCAGCTCCTCCATGTTTCGGAACGCGGTGAAAATCGGTCTCGCCGAGCTACCCAGCCGTTCTCCCAGCTCTCGCGCGGTCAGTGCCGCCATGCCCCGCTCGGAGACCAATGTCAGGGCGACCTCCACCACTTCTTCTCTTGTAAATTTCGGTTTCGGCGGCATTTTCTCTTGCTCTCCATTCTTTGTGAATCGTTTGTTTTACATCGTATGTTTTTATTATATCCCTTTTTCGCCGTTTTGTCAAGGGGGGATGCGAAAAAAGACCTCGGGGCGTTGTACGTTGGTTAAGACCTCGGGGCAAAGCCCCGAGGTCTTAACCTTGACCTTCACCTTCCCCCGAACCGCTTCCGTGCTACCCCAACCTCGCTCTGCGCGGGCGGGACGGCGGCAGGGTGAAGCACGAACACCTCCTCGTCTGCCCAGAGAACGGAACCGACGCGCGACGGTAAGCGTATGGCTTGAGCGCGCTTCGCCGCCTTGCCGTGGGATAAAATCAGTAGTACGTCTGCCTCGGATAAACGGGGATAGAGAGATAACCAACCGTCACTCCCTATCAGCTCCGAGGACATGGCGGTGAATACCGTGTCCCCTGCCTGTAACGTCAAGCCGATTGACGCCTCTAATCCCGTGCCGTTGAAATGCGATAGCCAAGAAAGAGAAACATCGGGAACCGACAAATCCTCTGCCCCATAAAGAACCGTAATCCCGTGTAATGCCGCCTCCTGCTCCATGCGAGCCGCAAACGCCACCTCGTTTTCCGTCTGCGGCATGGGCAACCGTAAACGACGAACCAATACGCGGGCGGAAAGACGGCTCAGATAGAGCGGCGCCTTCGAGTGATAGTGCGTCAGAACCAGCTCGTCTACCTCGGCAAGCCCCTCCTCCGCCAATGCCGCCGCAGTCGGGTAAACCAAGCCCGAGGAACCGTCGGAGCAGTCAATCACCGCCGCACGGCGACCAGAAACCGCAACCAAAGCCTCGCCCGCGTTTTCGTGTAGGTAGGTCACGGAGACCTCGCGCGGCAAAAGGATTCCGCTCGCGGAAATCACAAGAAAGAGCGCGGACAGAACCAGCGGAGCCGTAACCCAACGCTTCCGCTTCAGCGGCAGAATCGCCGCGGCAAGCGTTGCAAGCACGGAAAGAATCAGAAACACGTACTCCGCCGCCTGCGTGGGCAGAATCAGCGCGTTCCGTACCTCGGAAGCACGCCCCGCAAGCCACAGCATCCCCGAAAGCGGCAACCGAAGCAGAAACGCAACGGGCGGAATCGGCAACAGGAGCGCAAACAGCCCCAGAAACAGCGCGGCGGTCACAAGCGGAGACAAAATCAGCGTAACGGGAACCGAAAAGACCGACACGGACCCCGTAAACAGCACCGAGATGCCAAGCGTCCCGCAGGTGGCAAACAGTCCCGTTGCAACGGCGGTAATCAGATTCTGCAACGCCTTTGCCACGCGGCGCGGCAACAAACGCCACAGCCGACCGTGCGGAAGCGCGCGGACTGCGGGCAGGAACACGATGATGGAAGCCGCCGCACCGAAGGAGAGCCACAGCGAGAGGTCCAGAACCGCATAGGGCGTGACGAAAAGAATGCAGAACAGCGCAACCGACAGCGCCGTGAAGGAATCGTAACGCTCCGCAGATAGGAACGCAAGCGACAGAACCGCAACCATCAGCACGGCGCGGACCGTGGAAACGGCGGCACCCGTGAGAACAAGGTAAAAGAGCGCGAGCGGCGGAACGGCGGCAATGCGGACCCGCTTCGGCACACGGAAGCGACCGAGAAGCCATTCCAGGATTCCAATCAGAATCGAGACGTGCAGACCGCTCAGCGCAAGCAGATGCGAAATCCCACTGCGGCGGAAATGCAGGACCGTCTCCCCCGACAGCCCCGAACGGTTGCCGAGCAGAAGTGCCGAGGCAAGCGCGCCTTCCTCGCCGCCGACCGCATTGCCGAGCCGTTCGCAAAAGCGCCGATTCAGCCGCCGCAGGGCGAGCATCGGCGTGTCGGTCCGCTCGCCTGTAATCGTACAGTCGCCGTAATCCGAGCAGGTCACAACCGCGACCAAGCCGTCCGAGCGCAAGGAGGTCTCCTCATCGTAGGAGCCCTCACGTGTAAACTCCCGCACCTGCCCCACAAGGCGGAAGCGGTCACCCTCCGAGAGCGCGGAGCGGTAGGAGCACTCCAGAAGCACACGGTCGCGGACGGGCGTTCCGTCAAATTCGGTCAGCCGAACCGTGAAGCGACTTCCGTTCCCGCCCGCAGACAGGCGCTCGGTGACATAGCCCTCCACCGCAACCGTTTCTCCCGTGCGCGAGAGGTAGCGGTCCGAAACGGGACCGAACCATGCCCACGACCCGACCAGCAAGCCCGCGCAGGCGGCACAGGTCAGAATCAGAGCGGTGCACCGCGCCGTCACGCGGCGGCGAAGGAGCGAAAGGACCGATAACAGCAAGCCGCAAAGGAGAAAGCAGGCAAGCAGAATCAGCTTGACCCGACTGCCCAGAGACATCACCGCCAACGCGACGCATACCGCCACACAAACGGCAAGCGCCAGCGGACGTTTGCGGAAAATTCCCATCCGAACCGCTCCTTTCTTTCCAAAATGCAGGATAAAATTGCTTTTTTTGTGAATTGATGCCCGAAAATTGCGTCGGATTGCAAAAAAGCCCTTGACAAATCCGCATTTTCGGGATATAATAGATAAGGTTGTTGACTCGCCGAGCGGGTCATTTACACTTGAAATTCATTTTCGGAGGATATAGAAATGTTTGAAACCCTGAAAAATCTGCTCGTCGAGGAGCTTCAGTTGAACGCGGACGATATCAAGTTGGATTCCGAGCTGTCGAACGACCTCGGCATCAACTCCATCGAGCTTGCCGACCTCATCATGCTCTGCGAGGACAAATTCGGCGTGACCATTGAGGATGAGGACCTCCACAAGTTCGTCACGGTGAAGGATGTTGTCAGTTACCTCGAGGAAAAAACGAATCAGTAAGGATTGCAGCGTTCCGTTTCGACGGAACGCTTCCTTATTATTATCCTATTATCATTCTTACTTGGGTGCCGAGAGCCCGCCTGTCGCCCCCCCTTCGGGGGTCGACTGAACGCCGAAGGCG
>DJSQ01000045.1 GCA_002438075.1 Clostridiales bacterium UBA6330 | reverse complement strand
CGTGTAAGGGCGAACATATACAGACTCCCAACGGGTGTTATTTCAAACACCTCCTATGGCATGAACCGCCCCCGCAAGCGGAATGTCCGCAAGAACCGAATAGGATACCAAACTCCCTTACCCACCCTTTTACATCTCCGACAAGGGGATGGAAGGGCTTTTTTCTTTGCGGGGGAGGTGGCGGTATGATGACCGAGCGGTTGGAGCGCGGCGCGGAACGGTTGCGGCGCGCGGCGGGGGAGAGCGTGCTTCTGAACGCCTTCTTCCACGGCACGCGGGCGGAGCAGAATGCAGTGCAGCGCCCCGCGCGGAATACAGGCGGCAGACGCGCGTCCCTGCGCTTCCGCGTCATGCGGTGGCAGGAGACCTCGGTGGCGCGGCGGGCGCTGAATGCCCTTTGGTCGGCGCTCCTGCGCTCCTCGGTCGGGAGCCTTGCGGGGGTCCCGTTCGGTGCGGCGGCGAGCGCGCTCATTCTCTACTTTTGGCGCGGCGGAACGGACTTTACTGCCGCATCCGTCACGGTCCCCGCCATCGTCCTGCTCTCCGTGCTTCCCGCGGTCGGGGAAGAACGGTCGCTTTCCGACTGCCTCCGGCACGGACGGTTGACCGCGCCATTCCTGTTCGGCTTCTGCGGGCTGTCTCCCGACCGCTTCGGGGCAGGGGAGACCGTCGGTGTGCGCCGCCGTGCAACGCTCCCCGCAGGGCTTGCGGTCGGGGCGCTGTCGTTGGTCCTGCCGCCGCTCGTTCTGCCGCTTTTTGCGGGGACGGTATGCTTGTGGTTTCTTTGCCGCGCGGTCCCCGAATTGAGCGCTCTGTTCCTCGCGCTGTCCTTCCCGTTTCTGCCGCTCCTGCCGCATACAACCGCCCTGCTTGCGTGCGGCGTTGCGCTGTCGTTGGCGGTGTTCTGCGGGAAGTGGCTGAGCGGGCGGCGGGATTTCCGCTTTGAAGAGGTCGACCGTCTCGCGGCGGCGTTTGCGGCAGTCTATCTGCTTGCGGGCGGCGCGGCGGGCGCGGTGTCCGCACTGTTTGTGTTTGGCGGGTGGTCGACCTTTCGGAGCATGAGCGGGCAGTGGAGGCGGCGGGCGCTCGGCGGGCTGGTTTTCTCGGCTTCCTTGTGTGCGTGTATCGGTATTTTAGAGTATGCAAGCGGGCGCGCGGCACTCCGTTGGGTGGATATGACCCGCTTTTCCGACATCGGCGGCAGGGTCTGCGCCACCTTTGAGAACCCGAATATTCTGGCGGTCCTTCTGCTTGCGGTTTACCCCGTGGCGCTCTGCGGGACGAGACGGTTTGCAAGCCGCACGGCGCGCCGTTTCTGCGGTGCGGGTGCCGCGTTGCTTGCGGGATGCACGGTGCTGACATGGTCGCGCGGTGCTTGGCTCGGGATGCTGGCGGAAACGGTCCTGTTCCTGCTCCTGACCGACGCAAAAAGCCTGACGGTGCTGTTCTGCCTGCCGCTTCCCGCCGTTGCGGTGCTCCCGTATCTGCCGCACAGCGTGACGAACCGCTTTGTCAGCATCGGGTGCTTTGCGGAAAGCTCGATTCGCTATCGGCTGGAGGTCTGGCGCGGAATCGCGCGGATGATTGCCGCCAATCCGTTCGGAATCGGAACGCGTGAGGCGGATTTCCGCCGCTTCTGGCAGGGCTTTGCCGTTTCGGGGACCGAGACCGTCATGCACGCACACGCGCTGTTTCCGCAGGTCGCGCTTGAAACGGGGCTTGCGGGCGCGGCGCTTCTGGCGGTGTTCCTGTTCTGCCTGACGCGCACTTTCCGCCCGCACGGGTGGTCGGTGGCGGGCTTCGCGGCGCTCGGGGGACTGCTCCTGATGGGGCTGTTTGACCACCTGTGGTACGCACGGGGGATGCTGTGGCTGATGTTTGCGGTCTTGGCGCTGATTCCGCAGGCGGGGGAGGAGGATGTATGAAAAACGCGAAAAAGCGGTGGAACCTGTTGGATTGGGGCTTGCTTGCAGTGGCTGCTGCAATTTTGGTCGGCGGCGTGTGGCTGATTCGCACCAAGCCGTGGAAGCGGATGCGGCAGGAGGTGCTGACCTGCACCCTGCGAACCGCGCCGTTTGACAGCGAGACGCGCTCGGCGGGCGTGCTTCCCCGCGCGGGGGATACGGTGCGGACTGCGGCGGGTGGCGAAACGGTCGGTCGGGTGCTGGCGGTCGCGGTGGTCCCGCAAACCGTCCTGACGGCTGACGGGGACGCGTTGGCGCTGACCCCGTGCCCCGACCGCTACGTCGCGGAGGTCACCGTGCGTCTGACGCTTGCGGACCGCACCGTCGGCTCCCACCGCATCGCGGCGGGGGGTACGGCGGACCTGATTCTCGGCGGCTATTTCGCCGCAGGGTGCGGCATTTTATCGGTGGAGGTGACGGAGCTTGCGGAATAAACGGAGTACGGGACGCTTGCGCGCGACCGATTTGGTCCTGCTGGCGCTGTTGCTCCTCTCGGCGGCGGGCATCGCCTTGCGCGCGGTCCGAGGGAGAACGACCGCCACGGAGGGGACCCCGACCGAGGTCTATGCGGTCTGGCGCGCCATTGACCGACGGAGCGCCGAGTGCCTGACGCGCGGGGAGGTCCTGCGGACTGCGGCGGGCGCGGAATTCGGTGAGGTCGTTGCAAGCCGAACGGCGGATACCATGCGAGTCCTGCAAACCGACTCCGCCACGCTGACGGGAACCGTGCGGAACGACCCGCTGTGCGACGTGTATCTGACAATCCGCGTCCACCTGACCGACGCGGACGGCGTGGCAAGACGCGAAAACGGACAGCCGCTCACCGCAGGCGCGTCCTATGAGCTGTTCGGTGACCGTACCCGCCTCGTTTTAACGGTTTTGCGGGTCGGATAGGGGAAGAATTCGGAAATCTCTTGCGCGGAACTATCCGAAATGCACGAAAAAAAAAGGTGCAGATTGTGAAATTGCGTCAGAATAACTATTGATTTTGAACGCACTTTTTGGTATACTATAAATGATAATTTGTAGCGCCCATTTTTGCGTGGCGTGCATCCATATCTTTATAGAAACAGGGAGCGAAACAGTATGATTTCACGCGAAGTCGTCATCAATAATACCAGCGGTCTGCACGCAAGACCCGCGACCTTCTTTATTCAGAAGGCAAACTCCTATCCTTGCTCCGTCTGGATCGAAAAGGATGACCGCCGTGTCAACGCAAAAAGTCTGCTCGGCGTGCTCTCGCTCGGAATTGCAAAGGGAATGTCCGTAACCCTGATGGCGGACGGGCAGAGTGAGGAAGCCGCGCTGAACGGTCTGTGCGAGCTGATCGACAGCGGTTTCGCGGAAATCTGAAACAAGCGGAGCTTTACCCACATAGCGGCGTGCCGACAGCACGCCGCTATGTGTATCTGGAAGGATTTTGCGGTTTGGCTGTTTGGCAGATCTTTCGTTGCAATGTTGTTACCTGTCGGCTTATGATATATGATGCCTTACACGGGTGCCGAGATTCCGCCTGCCGGAGCCCCTTCGGGGTTCGACTCCGCGGCAATGGTTGGTTTTTGCGTTCGCCGTTGCATGGCGGTGCCG
>DJSQ01000021.1 GCA_002438075.1 Clostridiales bacterium UBA6330 | reverse complement strand
GAGCCCCAAGGTCTTCCGCACCCCACTCACCTTACCCCCGTGTGCCCGAAACCGCCTGCACCGCGCGCGGTCTCGTCGAGCTCGGAGACGGGGAGGAAAACAGCGTGCGCTACGGGGAGGAAAAACATCTGCGCAATGCGGTCACCGCGCCGAATCACAAACGGCTCGTTTCCGTGGTTGATTAAACCAACCTGTATCTCGCCGCGGTAGTCGGAATCGATTACCCCAATCCCGTTGGAAAGACTGATGCCGTTCTTCACACCAAGTCCGCTCCTGCCCGCAAGAATCGCAACAAATCCCGAGCTCTCGGGGGAAATCGCAAGCCCCGTCGGAATCAATGCGCGCTCACCAACTCCGAGCGTGATTTCCGTTCCCTCGTCAAGCGCCGCGCGTAGGTCTACCGCCGCAGACCCCGCAGTCGCGTATGCAGGCGCCTCCATGCCGCGCGTCAGCTTCAGCTTTACATTTAACTCCATACGCCCCTCCGTCAGTGAATCGGCGTGCCTTCCGGCACAGCATCGTCAACAAACAATACCTTGCACCCGCAAGCGTTGTTCGTCGCCGCAAGTAACATTCCCTGCGAGTTGACGTTGCAAATGCGGCTCGGCTTCAGGTTCGCAATTACAATAATCTTTCTGCCAATCAGGTCCTCGGGCTTGTACTCTGCCTTGATGGAGGACATAATCACCCGCTCGCCAATGCCGTCAAACAGCGTCAGCTTCAGGCAAGCGTTCGACTTCCGTACCGCCTCCGCCTTGAGCACCTTGCACACGCGGAAATCCAGCTTCGCAAAATCGTCAATCGTGACCTGCGGCTTGATTGGCTCCACAGGGTCCGCCTCTCGTACCTCCGCTTCCTTCGGCGCTTCCTCGGCAACCGACTCCTCGGCGGGCTTGTCCGCGTTCTTTTCCTCCTCGGTCTCGGGGTAGGAGAAGTCCAGCTGCCCGAGGTACCGCGCGCGGTCAATCGCGGCAAGGAACAGATAGAGACGCGGTCCCTGCTCCTTGCCGAGCAGGAGACGGTAAACCGTCTTGAAGAACGCGCTTTGAATGCTGCGCAGCTCCTTCGGGTCGGTCAGCTGGGGGTAAATCGCCTTCGGAATGTCGTAAAGGAGCGTGTTCAGACTGTCGGGCGTGTATTCGCCGTTCCGCAGCTTTTCAAACAGCATCCGAATCGCTTCCTTCTCGCCGTCCGAGAGCGTGTTCCAGACCGCCCAGTTCCGCGTGACCCGCAAACGGTTCACCTGGTCGGGCGCGCATTCCTCCAGCCAGAATTTCGCACGGTCGAGACGGTCGGCAAACTGCTCGCGCGTGTAGGGCATTCCGATTTTCGCAAAGACCGTCTCCAGCATCGGGACGTTGAAGTCCACCACCGAGCCGAGCTGGACCAGCAGTCCCATCGGAACCGTGACCACCTCGCGCCCCTCGATTTTGCAGTTGTACATAATTGCCTGCGCCGCCTCGCTTGCCGTTCCGTTGCGGCATTCGTTCAGCATACGGTCAAATTCAAAGTACTGCCGCAGAATGCCCTCGTCAAAGCAGAAGTCAAACGCCTTGGTGGGCTCGGTCTTGGAGTAGAGCCAGAGAATGATTTCGGGCTGATAGAGCTTCAGAAGCGCATCGGGCGTGAGGTTCAAGCCCGAGGACGAGGACATTTTGCCCGTCATGCCCTTGATGCCGATGAATTCGTAGCCCTGAAAGATTGGCGGCTCAAAGCCGAAAATTTGCTTGGAAATGAGCTTGGCGTTGGAATAGGAGCCTGTGGGCGCGGCGTGGTCCTTTCCGCCGGGCTCGAAGTCGACCTTCTCGTATCTCCAGCGCATGGGCCAGTCCACCTTCCAGCCCAGCTTGCAGTTGAAGTCGGTCAGGAAGTGGAAGGTCCCGCTGTGCCCGCAACGGCAGGTGTATTCCGCCGTGGTGCAGTCCTCGGAAAGCGAGGTGATGGTGGTAAAATCGGAGTGGCACTCGGGGCAGAAGATGCTGACGGGGTAGTACTTCTCCTTTTCCGCATCGTGCTCCGCCTTCAGCTCCTCGGGGGTCTTGTCGGGGTCCTTCGTTTTGAAGGAATCGAGAATTTCAAAAATCTCCTTGCGCTTTTGCAGGGCTTCCAGAATGTCCTTCGTGTAAGCGCCCGAGCGGTAGAGGTCCGCCTGATAGCGGCAGTCAATCTCAATTCCAAAGCGCTTCAGCGCGCGCAGATATTCGTCCTCAAAGTGCGCGGCAAAGCTCTTGTGACAGCCCCACGGGTCGGGAATGTCCACATAGGGACAGCCGATATATTTGTCGTAGCTGTCGCCAACCACCTCGCGCACGTTGGCGGGGATTTTGCGGCAACGGTCGTAATCGTCCCAAGAGAGGAGCAGACGCGCCTTTTTGCCCTTTTTCTGCAACGCCTTGACGACGAACAGGGGGGTGGCAACGTCGCGGAAGTTGCCGATGTGGACCGAGCCGGACGGACTGGTGCCCGCCGCGCAGACGTATTCTTCCTTGTCGGGATCGCGGTCGATGATCCGTTGAGCTATCTCTTCTGACCAGTGCATAACAAAACCTCGCTTTTTGAAAAGTACATTAACATTATATCATTATACCATGACGTGCGTGGTTTGTCAACCTTTTTTCAGGACTTTTTCAATCTCGCAGACGTAAACGCGGTGCAAGCCGCCCGTTCGGTAGCAGGTGCGCGGGATTTCGGGGTCGAGGAAGCGCTCCGCGCACAGGTCCGAGGCGTAGAGCTTGCGGCAGAGCAGGACCGTTTCCGCCTCGGCAGGATAGGGGACCCCGCCGTCGTGCAGGACCGTCAAGCCCGCCGCCGCGAATTTGTCGGGGTGGTCCCGCCCGCTTTCCCTGCCGCAAAAGGTCAGCGCATCGCGGCGGGAGGAGGGGAGGAAGGAGAGCGCGAGACGGGATGCCGCTTCCGCGAGCGGGAAGGTGAAGCGCTCGGGGCGAATCAGGCAGACCGCAACGGGGCGGTTCCAGACAACGCCGATGCCGCCCCATGATGCCGTCATGACGTTCTCACGAGCGCCGTCCGAGGCGGAAATCAGCATCCAATCCTTTCCGATGCGGTCAAAAACGGGGTTCCATGCGGTGGCAGGGAGGGGGGAAAAGCGGTTCATTTCGGTTTACCTCACTTTTTTCGGTTGGATGGTGATATTATATGCGGGAATTTCCAAAACGGCACAAAGGAAAAATTGTAAATTTTGAAAAAAAGGGCTTGACAAACAGCAAACAACGTGGTATAATAACAGCGCAAAAGAAACAAAAGGAAAAAGTTTTCAAAAAATCTCTTGACAAGGAGGAAACGGGT
>DJSQ01000019.1 GCA_002438075.1 Clostridiales bacterium UBA6330 | reverse complement strand
CTCCAAGGTCTTCCTTACCCCCTCCGCATCATAGCAAACAAACTACGGAGGCGGATGGTGACGGCACCCATGTTGGAAACCTCGTCGATTTTGATTTGCGTGTAAACGCGACCCGCGGACTCCAGAATGGAGCGTACCTCGTCGGTCGTTACCGCATCAACCCCGCATCCAAAGGAAACCAGCTGTACCAGATAGGTCGGGTCATCCGCAGGAAGCCCCGCAATGTACTTCGCCGCCGCGTAAAGCCGCGCGTGATACGTCCATTGGTTCCGTACCCCCGTCGGGAACGGTTCCACGAGCGCCGAGAGACTGTCCTCGGTCACCACAACCGCACCGAGATTGCATAGGAGCGTGTCAATGCCGTGGTTGATTTCGGGGTCCACGTGGTAGGGTCTGCCCGCAAGCACCACAACGGGCTTGTTGTCCCGCTTCGCAATCGCGCGGAACTCCGTGCCCTTGACCCGTACCTCCGTCAGATAGCGGTCGTAGGCGGCGTAAGCGGCGCGAACCGCACGCGCAATCTGCCGCTTGCCGAGGTCGGGGAAGTGCGACCGCATAATCGCCGTGATGCGCCCCGTGAATTGCTTCGGGTCGGCAAGGGAGACGAATTCGTCAATGAAATCGGTTTTTGCAAGCTCCGCAACGTTCAGCTTCAGAACCTGCGGGTAGTAGGCAACAACGGGGCAGTTGTAATGGTTCACCCCCAAGCCCTCGTCAATGTTGTAGGACATATCGGGGTAAAGAATCGCGTCGGGATTGTGCGCGAGAAGCCATTCGATGTGCCCGTGCATCATCTTGGCAGGGTAGCACGCCGTGTCCGAGGGGATGGTGTACTGCCCGCTTTGGTAAAGCGCGCGGTCGGAGAAGGGCGAGACCAGCACGTTGAAGCCCAGCTCCGAGAGGAAGGTGTGCCAGAAGGGGAGAAGCTCGTAGAAGTTCAGCCCCATCGGAATGCCGACCGTTCGGCGGGCGGGGTCGTGCTCGTTCTTCATGAACGCGCCGAGCAGCTGCCGCTTGTAGTCGTAAAGGTTGTAAATCTCTTTTGCCGCCGCAGTGCCGAGCGGCTTGGAGCAACGGTTGCCCGCAATGTATTTTCTGCCGCCCGAGAAGGTGTTGACCGTCAGCGCGCAGTGGTTGGCACAGCCCGAGCAGTTGAATGCCTTCGCTTCATGGTGGAATTCCCGCAGACCTGCGCGGTCGAGAATGCCCGACTTTCCGTGGACGTTCTCCAACGCAAAGAGCGCCGCGCCGTAAGCACCCATCAGCGGGGCGAATTTCGGGCGGATGACATCCGCGCCGATCTCCTGCTCAAACGCCCGCAGAACGCAGTCGTTGAGGAAGGTTCCGCCCTGCGCCACAATGTGCATGCCCAGGCTCTCGGCGTTCGCGCAACGGATGACCTTGTAAAGCGCGTTCTTCACCACGCTGACCGAAAGCCCCGCGGCGATGTTTTCGATGGATGCGCCATCCTTCTGCGCCTGCTTGACCGAGCTGTTCATAAAGACCGTACAACGCGAGCCGAGGTCCACGGGCGCATCGGCAAACAGACCGAGCTTTGCAAACTGCTCGGGCGTGTAGCCCAGCGCCGCCGCAAAGGTCTGGAGGAAGGAGCCACAGCCCGAGGAGCAAGCCTCGTTGAGGTAGAGCGAATCAATCGCGCCGTTGCGGATGTGGAAGCACTTGATGTCCTGCCCGCCGATGTCGAGGATGAAATCCACATCGGGGCGGAACTTCTTTGCCGCCGTGAAGTGCGCAACGGTTTCCACAATGCCGAGGTCCGCGCCAAAGGCGTTGCGGATGATCTCCTCGCCGTAGCCCGTGACCGCCGCGCCCGCAATGGTCAGGTCGGGGTAGGCGGTGTAAATCCGCTCCAGATAGTCCTTGACCAGCGGGACGGGGTTGCCGTTGTTGGGGGAGTAGAACGGCTCGCAAATGTTGCCTTCGCGGTCGCAGAGCACCAGCTTGACCGTTGTGGAGCCTGCATCGATGCCGAGGAACATTTCGTTTTTCGGCTGTTCCAGCACCGTAATGCCGCCCGAGGCGCGCTCGTGGCGGTCGAGAAAGGCTTGGTAGTCCTCGCGGGAGCGGAAGAGCGGCTGACAGTGGCGGAAGCCCTTGGTGGCAAGCCGCGAGCCGAAGGTGTCGGCAAGCTCCGCAAGCGTCATTTCCTTGCCCATGCCCGAGAGCGCCGCCCCCAGCGCCACAAAGCAGAGCGCGTTTTCGGGACAGGTCCCGTGCGTTTTCAGCACGTCGTCAAAGCCCTTGCGCAATTCGGGCAGGAAGGAGAGGGGACCGCCGAGGTAAAGCACGTTTCCCTCAATCCGCCGTCCCTGCGAAAGTCCCGCAACGGTCTGGTTGACCACCGCGTAAAGAATGCCCGCGGCAATGTCCTCCTTGCGCGCACCCTGATTGAGGAGCGGCTGAACGTCGGATTTCGCAAACACCCCGCAACGCGAGGCGATGGTGTAAATTTTTTCGTGGTGCGCGGCGAGGTCGTTCAGCCCGTCGGGGGTAATCTTCATCAGCGCCGCCATCTGGTCGATGAACGCGCCGGTCCCGCCCGCGCAGGTGCCGTTCATGCGCATCTCAAAGCCGCCCGTGAGGAAGAGGATTTTCGCGTCCTCGCCGCCCAGCTCGATTACCACATCGGTGTCGGGGCAGTAGTGGTTCACCGCCAGCTTTTCGGCGTAGACCTCCTGCACAAAGGGCAGACCCGCTGCCTCGGCAATGCCCATGCCCGCCGAGCCCGAAAGCGTGACCGAAAAGCTGTCGGCGGGGAATTTCTCCCGCATTTCGGCGAAGATTTCCGCCGCAACCTCGGGGATGCGCGACAGATGCCGCCGATAGACCGTGTAGCGGACCTCGCCCGCCTCGTCCAGCACGGCGCATTTGAGCGTGGTCGAGCCGATATCAAGTCCTAACCGTTTCATGTAGCTTCTCCGTTTGTTCCGTGTTCTGTTCGTTTCCGCCGTGCGGCGCGTTCCGCTTGGCTTCCATTTCGTCCGCAATGGCAAGCATCAGCTTGATGCGGTTCTCCTGATTGACCTTTGAAGCACCCGCATCGTAGTCCACGGGGAAGATGTTTGCCTCGGGGTAAAGCTCCCGCAGACGGCGGATGGTGCCCTTGCCCACAATGTGGTTCGGCAGACATCCGAAGGGCTGTGCGCAGACAATGCTGTTGTAGCCCTTTTCAATCAGCTCCGCCGCCTCGCCCGGGAGCAGCCAGCCCTCGCCCATCTTCACGCCGCGGTCGATTACGCGGTCCGCCAGACTCTTGATGTTCTCAAACGGGGAGGGGGCAACGAATTCGGGGTAGGGCTTCAGCGCATCGATGATGCCCTGCTCCCACTTGGCAAAGATGTTTTCGGCAATGCCGCAGACCAGCTTTTTGACCTTTTTCCCGCCGTAATAGCGGTATTCCACCTCGGTGTTCGAGAAGAAGAACTGGAAGAAGCCGAGCACCCCCGGGACCATGTATTCGCACCCCTGCGAGAGCAGAAATTTCTCCAGCCCGTTGTTGCCGAAGGAGGAGTATTTGACGTAAATCTCGCCCACAATACCGACCTTGCGCAAATGCTTCTTTTCGCGCGGGATGTCGTGAAAATCCTTTGCAATGGCGGCAAGATTCCGCTTCATGTCACCCGAGGACAGCCCCTTTTTCGCGCGGAACTGCCGCGACAGCTTGTCCACCCATTTGCGCACCGTGCGCTCGGTCTCGCCCGCGTTTACCTCATACGGCAGGACCTGATTCTTCAGCAGAAGAAGGATGTCACCGTAAACGAGACTGCGCAGTCCCGTCAGAATCATGCGCGGAGTGATTTTGAAGCCGCTGTATTTTTCGATGCCGCTGAAGCTCAGCGACAGCACGGGAACATAGTCCATCCCCATGTTGTGGAGCGCCTTGCGGAGCAGACAGAGGTAATTGGAGGCGCGGCAACCGCCGCCCGTCTGGAACTGAATCAGCGCGGTCTTGTGCGGGTCGAAGTCGCCGCAGGTGAGCGCGTAAATCTGCTGACCAACCATGCAGATGGCGGGGTAGCACATATCGTTGTGCATATACTTCAAGCCCGTGTCGATAACCTCCTTGCCCTCGTACTTGGCGATGACAAGGTTGTAGCCGTACATTCGGAAGATTTCGGAGATCAGCTCCATATGCGTCGGAAAGATGTCCGGCGAAATGATGGTGTAGGTCTCCCGCATTTCTTTTGTGAAATCCATATTTTTATGTGACCTTTCGGGAAATTGCGTTTCGGGTCATACGCAGACCGCAAAAAATCTGCTCTCACCAAAGTGTAGGTAAAGTTTTCGCCCGCCTTTTTCAAAAGGCGGCGCGGTCGAGGGCGCGGAGCCCTCGTCGC
>DJSQ01000153.1 GCA_002438075.1 Clostridiales bacterium UBA6330 | reverse complement strand
CACGCGGGTCGTTCCCTACGGTTCACGCCCCTAAAAGGATAAAATTCTCTTGGGGAATGCGGTTTGTAGGGAACGACCCATGTGTCGTTCCGTTTCAATTGTATGTTACTTTGACGGATGAATATTGTATTACTCACGCAACGCCCAACATTCAAAATGTTTCCCCAACGCGTCCTCGTATTTCCCGAATCCTTTCGGGCGCGTCGCAGATAACCTCGTCTACGTCATCAAGCGAGCAGAGGACGAATTGGCGGGAGATGCCGATTTTTGAGGCGTCGCAGAGGAAGATGCGCTTCTTCGCGCGGGTCAGCATGACCCGCCGCAGGGAGGTTTCCTCCTCGGAAACGTCATTGATTTCGCCGCTCTCGGAGACACCCTGACCCGAGAAGAAGAGCAGGTCGGCGTGGACCGTCCGTAAATACTGCTCCGCCGCAGGACCGCAGAAATTGTGGTTCTCCTGCCGAAAGCTCCCGCCCGTGCAGAACAGGCGGAAGGACTTGGGGACCGATTCTTCAAAAATGCGCTGGTTGTTGGTGATGATACACAGGTCGCGGCGGTCACCGAGGTAGCGGATCATGCGCCGCACCGTTGAGGAGGAGTCGAGGAGCAGCGTGTCCCCATCGTGCACGCGGGTTGCCGCCTCCTTTGCAATGCGTTCCTTGACTTCGCTGTTTTCGGACTCCCGAACGCTGACGGGAATCACGCTCCCGCGATGCGCCGTGAGCATCACCCCGCCCCAAAGATGGGTCACCAGCCCGCGCGCCTCCAGCTCACGCACGTCGCGCCGCACTGAGGATTCGCTGAAAAACAAAGCCGAAGAAATTTCCCGCACCGTCATGGATGCCCGCCCGCTCAAAAGGCGGAGAATGCTCTGTTGCCGCTCCAGTTGGCTCATACCGTACCTCCGCAAAGAAAAAGAAATTGCAAAACCGCTATCATTATACCACAGACCGCTCCGAATTGCAAGCGAATTTGACGGAATCTGAAAGAATTTGGAGCAAAATGCAAGTAAAAGTGGCTTATTGACCTGAATTGTGGCGTTTTCTTGACAAATTGCCTTGACGGTGCTATAATAAAAGCGCTTGAAAAGGAGGCGATACGATGAAACTGGCATATCAGAATCCCATACCGGTTGCCGCGCATCGCGGAAACCCCGCCTATTTTCCCGAAAACACCATGGCGTCCTTCCGCTCTGCGGCGGAATTGGGACCGGACATGATTGAAACCGACGTCCACATGACGCGTGACGGCGAGCTGATCCTGATGCACGACCACACCGTCGACCGTACCACAAACGGCACGGGTCTGATCCGCGAAAAGACGCTGGCGGAAATGCGCGCCCTTGACGCGGGAAGCTACAAGGACGCGAAATTCAAGGGCGAGAAGGTCCCCACCTTCCGCGAATTTCTGGAGTATTTCCGCGCCTATCCCGATATGCTCTTTAACATCGAGCTGAAGGATTACCCCGCAGACAGCGGCGATTTTGCCTATACGTCCGCGAAAAAGACCATCGCCATGATGGACGAATACGGCATCACCGAGCGCAGTGTGGTCAACACGTGGAGCGGGGAGCTGAACGAGTGGCTGGACGCAACCTACGGAAAGCGCGTCCGTATCCACGCCTATTCGCCGCAGGAGCGCATGGGCGAGCGGCAAAAGCGCTTCGTTTACGACTACGCCTATTGCGTCTGCCTCTTCGGTGTGCACGAAAAGCCCGTTGTGTCGGATAAATTCTTTGCGCTGGCGAAAGCCTACGGCGTGGAACCGTGGGTCTACTTCAAGCAGGATACCCCCGAGCTGGTCGACGAGGCGTTGGCGGCGGGCGCAATGCTCTTTACCTCCAACGATCCCGCATGGCTGATGAACTATCTCAAAACCAAAAATCTGCACCGTTGACAGGTTGACGGTGAAAACAGAATAAAAAGGAGAAAAAACAATGGCAGTTGTAACGATTATCGGCGCGGGCATGATGGGCTCCGCACTGGCATTCCCCGCACGGGAGAACGGAAACGAGGTCCGTCTGGTCGGAACGCATCTGGACCGCGAAATCATTGACGCGTGCCGCGCCACGGGCAGACACCCGAAATTCAAGACCGACTTCCCCGCAGGCGTAAAGTATTATCAGATTGAGGAAATGGAGACCGCCATCGCGGGCGCGGATATGATCATCGGCGGCGTGTCCAGCTTCGGCGTGGACTGGTTCGGTGATTTCGTCCTGCCCAAGGTGCCGGATACCATCCCCGTCCTGAGCGTGACGAAGGGGCTGATGGATACCGAGGAGGGCAAGCTGCTCTGCTATCCCGAGGTCTGGCAGAAGAAGCTGGATGCCATCGGAAGCCACGTGGAGCTGAACGCCATCGGCGGTCCCTGTACCAGCTACGAGCTGGTCGCGCATGACCAGACCGAGGTTGCCTTCTGCGGCAGAAACATGAAAACGCTCGAAAAGCTGAAGAAGATTATGGCAACCGACTATTACCACATCAGCCTTTCCACCGATGTGGTCGGAATCGAGTCGGCAGTCGCGCTGAAGAACGGCTACGCACTTGGCATCGCACTGACCATCGGTCTGAACCAGAAGGCGTTCGGCGTGGATAGCGAGCTGCACTTCAATTCGCAGGCGGCAGTGTTCGGTCAGGCAACCAAAGAAATGGCAAAGCTGTTGACCTATCAGGGCGCGGGCACGCTGGAGAACCTCTGCGTCGGCGCAGGTGACCTGTATGTTACGGTCTACGGCGGTCGGACCCGTCTGGTCGGCATTCTGCTCGGTCGCGGGCTCAACATCGACGAAGCGAAAGCCGAGCTGAACGGTGTCACGCTGGAGTCCCTTGTCGTCGCGGTCCGCGTAGCAAGAGCCGTGCGTGTCGCGGCAAAGAAGGGAACGCTCAATCTCGCAGACTTCCCGCTCCTGATGTGCGTCGATTCCATCATCACCGATAAACAGCCCGTCAACATCCCGTGGGAGAAATTCACCTTCACCCGCGAGTAATCAGTGCTTTGCCCGAACAAGACCTCGGGCTTTGCCCGAACCCACTTAGGAAACTTCTTGAAAGAAGTTTCCTAAGAACCTTCAAGAACTTTAAGCAAGGGGATTTTTACCTCTTGCTTTTTTGTTTGTACAGATTCTGATGTAGCACGGAATACGGCTGCACCAAAATCTGCACAATAAAAAAATAGGGGCAATAATCCCCTTAATTAAAGTTCTTGAGGTCAAGGGGCTTCTTTCAAGAAGCCCCTTGCAGGGTTCGGGGCAGAGCCCCGAGGTCTTTACCCGAAAATGTCAAAAATGACCTGTAGAATAACGGTCAGAGCACTGCCCGTAACGAGAATGCTCAGAATCAGAGCGAGAATGCGGGTAGCCCGAGAGTGACGGGGCTTGGACTGATTGTTGTTTTGCATCGTAAAACCTCCCTCCGACTTATTTTAGCGGCACGCCGGTTGCTGGAATTTTCAGTTTTTTCAACCCCTTGGAACCGTCGGCAAGCGAGGATAGGTCGCGCGACGCGCGAACCACCGTCTGCCCCGCCTTCAGGGACATCAGCGTCACACCCCCCGAGGTCCGCGTGGACATCACGGGAATCAAAGAGGACTTGATGACAATCCCGCGATTGTCGGAGGAGACCAGAAGAAACTCGAACGGCTCTTTTTCGTAAAACGCCGCCACAACAGGGGACTTGTCCGAGAACGCCGAGGTAATCCGCCGACGGTTGCCCGTAATCTCGTAGTTCGATACCGATACCCGAACGCCCTTGCCGTTCGCAAACAGAAATACCACATTCTCCTTCGCAGGATAGCTGTTTTGAACGTTCATCAGAATCGGCTTCTCATCGGGGTCCATCTTCAGCTTCACAGGCAGATATTCGCCGAGAGCCGATGCCTTCGTCGTGTCAAAATCATCCGCCTTCGCGCGGTAAAGCTGCGCGTGATCGGTGAAGAAAATCAAATCGTCGCGGTTCTCGCCGTCTATCATGTTGAGAATCTCGTCACCGTCCTTGCACTTCTGCTCGTCGTTGCCGCGCAGGGACTGGAACGTAATCTTTTTGAAGTATCCCTCCCGCGTCAGCACAAAACGCGCGTTGTAGTTTTCCGCCTCGTTCAGCTCCTCGTTCGAAACCTGCGTCCAGTCGTTGACAATCTGCGACCGCCGCGGCTGACCGTACTTCTTCTTGATTTCGGTCAATTGCCCGATGATAACCGCCTTCTGCCGCAATTCGTCCGCCAGAATCTCCTCCATCTCCGCAATTTCCTTCTGAAGCCCCTCAATGTCGGAAATGCGGTTCAGGATGTACTCGCGGTTTAGGTTGCGTAGCTTGATGTCGGCAATGAAATTCGCCTGAATCTCGTCAATGTCAAAGCCCTTCATCAGGTTCGGCACCACATCCTCGTCCTTTTCGGTCTTGCGGATGATGCGAATCGCCTTGTCAATGTCAAGCAGAATTTTTCCGAGCGCCAGCAAAAGATGCAGGCGGTCCTTTTTCTTTTGCAGGTCGAATTCCAGCTCCCGCCGCAAACAGCCGAGACGGAAGCGAATCCACTCCGAGAGAATCCCAATCAGTCCCATCGTGCGCGGGACCGAATCAATCAGCACGTTGAAATTGCACTTGAAGCTGTCCTCCAGCGGGGTCTGACGGAAGAGCTTCGCCATCAGCTTGTCGGGGTCCACGCCCTTGCGGATGTCCAGCGTCAGCTTGAAGCCGTTGAGGTCGATTTCGTCGCGGAAATCGGTGACCTCCTTCAGCTTGCCCTCCTTGTAAAGCGCCGTCAGCTTCGCCTGAATCAGCTCGATTGTCGTGGAGTAGGGAATTTGTACGATTTCAATGCAGTTGTTCGTCTTGTCGTAAACATAGCGCGCCCGCAGACGCACCGAGCCTTGTCCCGTTTCGTAAATCTGCCTCATCTGCTCGCGGTCGTAAAGAATCATGCCGCCACCCGAAAAGTCGGGCGCCTTGATGATTTCCATCAGCTTGTCCACGGTCAGATTCGGCTTGCGGAGCAGGGCAATCGTCCCGTCACAAACCTCCGCAAGGTTGAACGAGCAGATGTTGGAAGCCATACCGACCGCAATGCCCATGTTGGGCATGACCAGAATGTTCGGGAAGGTCGTGGGGAGCAGGAGCGGCTCCTTCATCGTCGCGTCATAGTTGTCCACCATGTCCACGGCGTTCTTGTCAATGCCGCCGAAGAGCTCGGCACAAATCGGGTCGAGCTTGCATTCGGTGTAACGCGCCGCCGCGTACTTCATGTCGGAGGAGTATTGCTTGCCGAAGGACCCCTTGGAATCCACAAGCGGGTGCAGAAGCGTTGCGTTGCCGCGCGTCAGACGGACCATCGTTTCGTAAATGGAGGCGTCACCGTGCGGATTCAGGCGCATGGTCTGACCGACAATGTTCGCGCTCTTGGTCCGCGGACCCGTAAGAAGCCCCATTTTGTACATCGTGTAAAGCAGCTTGCGGTGCGCGGGCTTCAGACCGTCGATTTCGGGAATCGCGCGCGAGACAATGACGCTCATAACGTAGGGCATATAGTTCTTTTCAATCGTCTCGGTAATCGGCTGGTAAACGATGGGGGCATAGTGAATGACTTTTTCTTCTTTCTTTTTCGCCATGTCGAATCGGAGGTTCCTTTCTGTAAGTTGTCGTCGGGGGTGCGGTCAGTGAATCTCGCGCACGGTGTGCGCCGCCGCGCGAATCATGCGGTTGTAGAGCGCCAGACCCAAGCCCTCCTGCGGCGGGAGGTGGGCGTAAATGATTTCCGCGTCGGAGCGGTCCGCCTGCCGCAGGGCGGTAAAGAGGCGGTGCGCTTGCGTGGCGAGGTCATCCCGCGCGCCAACGGGAATCAGTCCTTCGGGGGCGAGCGCGTTGCATTCCTCGTCGTAGCAGAGGATTGCGCACCTGCGTGCCGCCTGCTCCGCGCGCAGGAAGGCGAGGATTTTATCCTCGTCCCCGTGGAGCAGGACCACAGGCGCATCGGGCGCGTAGTGGCGGTACTTCATCCCCGGGGAGAGCGGGCGCTCGTTGGCGGCAAGCTGGTGGGTCACCGCATCGGCAACCGTCACGTGGTCGCAGACCATGCAAAGCGCATCGTAGGTAATTCCGCCGGGGCGCAGGAGTGTCAGACTGTCACCATCGATTTTGACGATGGTGGACTCCAGTCCGATTTCGCTTTCGCCGCCGTCAAGAATCATATCCACGCGTCCGTTCATGTCGTGTGCGACATCAGCGGCGCAGGTAGGGGAGGGCTTCCCCGAAAGGTTTGCGGACGGCGCGGCAATCGGAAAGCCGCACAGTGCGATGAGGCGGTGTGCAACGGGGTGTGAGGGACAGCGGACTGCCACGGTTTCCAGTCCGCCCGTGGTTGCAAGCGGGATAATTTCCCGTCTGGGGAGAATGACGGTCAGGGGACCGGGCATAAACGCTTTTGCAAGGCGGTAATAGGTGGGGTTGGTGACGGCGTACTTCTCCGCGTCCGCAGGCTCCGCGATATGAATGATGAGCGGGTTATCGGAGGGTCTGCCCTTCGCCGCGTAGATTTTTTTGGATGCTTCCGCGTCGGTTGCGTCACCGCCGAGCCCATACACGGTTTCGGTCGGGAACACGACCAGCCCGCCGTGGCGCAGGACATCCGCCGCGCGCCGCAATTCGCTCTCCTGCCGTGCGGGGTCGCTTACAACAACGATCTCAGTTTCCAAGTGTTCTCCTTTTTAAGACCTTGGG
>DJSQ01000152.1 GCA_002438075.1 Clostridiales bacterium UBA6330 | reverse complement strand
CTTAGGGGACTTCTCCTTAAGAAGTCCCCTAAGTAGGGTTCGGGGCAAAGCCCCGAGGTCTTCGCTTCCCCTACCGCCCGCGCTTTTTCGGCTTGTTGTTCCGCTTTCCCGTGCGCGGAGCGGGAGAGCGCCTTTCCGCGCGGCGGTCGGAACCGCTCTCGGGACGAACGAGACAGTCATTGCCAAAGCCAATCAGATCGACCCGTCCCGCGCGGCGTAAAGCCTCCCGAACGAGCGGAGCGTTCTGCGGTCGGTTGAACTGAAGCAGCGCGCGCTGAAGCTGCTTTTCGTGGTAGTCGGTGGCAACGTAAACGGGTTTCATGTCCAGCGGGTTGATGCCGGTGTAGAACATGACCGTGGAGGCAGTCCCCGGGGTCGGGTAGTAGTCCTGCACCTGTTCGGGCGCGTAGTGGTTGCGCTTGAGACAGAGCGCCAGCTCAATCGCGTCTGCGAGCGTGGAGCCCGGGTGACTCGACATGAGGTAGGGGACCAGATATTGCTCCTTCCCGAGCGACTTCGTGATGCGGAAGAACTTCTCGCGGAAGGCTTCGTAGACCGCAAAGCAGGGCTTGCCCATGCAGGCGAGCACCGCGTCCGAGCAGTGCTCGGGAGCAACCTTCAGCTGACCGCTCACGTTGTCGCGCACCAGCTTGCGGAAGAACGCGTCGTCGGGGTCCAGCATCAGGTAGTCAAAGCGAATGCCGCTTCGGATAAAGACCTTCTTGACGCGCGGGAGGGCTTCAATCTGCTCAATCAGGTGCATATATTCGCTGTGGTCAACCTTGAGATTCTTGCAGGGCGTGGGAGCCAA
This sequence comes from Clostridiales bacterium UBA6330, assembly GCA_002438075.1. Lineage (GTDB taxonomy): Bacteria > Bacillota > Clostridia > Oscillospirales > CAG-272 > UMGS1865. The sequence goes on along the minus strand of DJSQ01000152.1, from coordinate 1,949 downwards.
GCACTTGCGGGTGGCGCAAACGCCGTGCTCCAGCTGGCGGTCGCAGGCGGGGGAGCGGAAGTTCGCGGTCGGACCGCCCACGTCATGGATGTAGCCCTTGAACCCGGGCAGGGCGGTGATTTTTTTCGCCTCCTCCACCACGCTTTCCACACTGCGGGAACGGACGGTCCGCCCCTGATGGAAGGCGAGCGCGCAGAAGTTGCAGCCGCCAAAGCAGCCGCGGTTGTGGGTCAGCGAGAACTGCACCTCCTCAATGCCCGGGACCCCGCCCGCCGCCGCGTAGGACGGGTGGTAGGCGCGCTGATAAGGGAGACTGTAAACATGGTCCAGCTCCTCGCGCTCCAGCGGGGGCATGGGCGGGTTCTGCACCAGCAGCTTGTTGTCGTAGCGCTCGCAGATGGCGCGCCCGTTGATGGCATCCTGATTCTTGTACTGGATGCCGAAGGCTTCGGCGTAGGCGCGCTTGTCGGTTTTCAGCAGGTTGTAATCAAAGGTCGCGGCAACATCGTAGTGAATCGGGTCGGTGGGGTTGCAGAGGTAGACCGTCCCGCGCACGTCGCGGATTTTGCGAATCGGCACGCCGCGGTCCAGCAGCTCCGCCACGCGCAGAAGGATGTTTTCGCCCATGCCGTAGGTCAAAAGGTCGGCGCGGCTGTCCACGAGGATGGAGCGGCGCACCTTGTTGTCCCAGTAGTCGTAGTGCGCAAAGCGGCGGAGCGAGGCTTCCAGACCGCCGAGGATGACGGGCACGTCGCCGTAAGCCTCGCGGATGCGGTTGGTATAGACGATGACCGCGCGGTCGGGGCGCTTGCCCATCACGCCGCCGGGGGTGTAGTAGTCAAAGGAGCGGTGCTTTTTCGCGGCGGTGTAATGCGCGACCATGCTGTCGATGTTCCCCGAGGTGACGAGGAAGCCGAGGCGGGGCTTGCCGTACTCGCGGAAGGCGTCGCAGGAGCGGAAGTCGGGCTGGGCGAGGATTGCCACGCGGTAGCCCGCGTCCTCCAGCACGCGCGAGATGATGGAGACCCCGAAGGACGGGTGGTCAACGTAAGCGTCACCCGTGACGTAAACGAAGTCGGGGCGGTCCCACCCGCGCGCGTCCATATCGGCGCGGCAGAGGGGCAGGAAGGGGTTCTGTTCATTGGAATTCATCGGGTTCCTCCTTGTGGGGTATCGGCTCGGCGGAAAGACCGAAGTCGGAGATATTGCCGCGTTGCATCGCGCCGAGGATGCGGCGGCGCAGACCGCGATGCCGCCGTTCCAAGTCACCCAGCAGGCGTTTCATTTCCTCGCGTTCGGTGTTGCCGTCGGCGGGGCAGGGGGATTTGATCACGGGCAGGTTTGCTTTGGCGGCGAAGTAGCGGATGTCCTTTTCGGGCAGGTAGAGCATGGGGCGGATGAGCTTGACCCCTGTGCGTGAGAGGTGGGTGACGGGGGAGAAGCAGCCGATGCGCCCTTCAAAGAAGAGGTTGAGCAGCAGCGTTTCCGCCGCGTCGTCGAGGTGATGACCGAGGGCGACGGTATTGCACCCGAGCTCCTTTGCGGCGTTATAGAGTGCGCCGCGGCGCAGCTTGGCGCAGAGGGAGCAGGGGGATGGCTCCTTTCGTATCTCGAAGACGATTTTTGCGATTTCGGTTGGAATGACGGTATAGGGGACTTCCAGCCGCTCGCACAGGTCTCGAATGGGGGAGAAGTCTGCACCTCCCGCGAAGCCCATATCGACGGTAACGGCTTGGAGGGCAAAGGGGACGGGGTAAAAGCGGCGGAGCTCCGCCATCGCGCAGAGGAGGGTAAGGGAGTCCTTCCCTGCCGAGACCCCGACTGCGATACGGTCGTTGGGGCTTATCATGCGGTAGTCGTCCAGCGTGCGTCTCGTCCCGCTCAGGATTCGTTTGATGGGTTCCATGTTTGACCTCTCTTTTTTAAGACCTAAGACCTAAGACCTTGGG
>DJSQ01000197.1 GCA_002438075.1 Clostridiales bacterium UBA6330 | reverse complement strand
CGACCGCGCGAAGTACGGCTTTGACTGCGACAGCTGCGCAGTTATCACCTCGCTCCATGCGCAGTCTCCCGACATCGCGCTGGGCGTGGACCGCTCCTATGAAGCGAAGAACGGGACCGACACCGACGGGCTCGACACGGGCGCGGGCGACCAGGGTCTGATGTTCGGCTATGCCTGCAACGAGACCCCCGAGCTGATGCCCCTGCCGATTTCCCTGGCGCACCGCCTTGCCAAGCGTCTGACCGAGGTGCGCAAGGACGGAACGCTTTCTTACCTCCGTCCCGACGGCAAAACGCAGGTGACGATTGAATACGAGGATGATAAGCCCGTCCGCGTGGATACGGTGGTCATTTCCTCCCAGCACAGCGAGAACGCGACCGCAGAGCAAATCCGCGAGGACATCATCCGCGAGGTCATCAAGCCGATTGTCCCCGCAAATATGATGGACGAAAACACGAAAATTTACGTCAACCCCACGGGACGCTTCGTTGTGGGCGGTCCTGCGGGCGATACGGGTCTGACGGGCAGAAAGATTATTGTGGATACCTACGGCGGCTACGCGCGGCACGGCGGCGGCGCATTCTCGGGCAAGGACCCGACCAAGGTGGACCGCAGTGCCTCCTACGCGGCGCGCTACATCGCAAAGAACGTGGTCAAGGCGGGGCTTGCCGACCGTTGCGAGGTGCAGGTGGCGTATGCCATCGGCGTGGCAAAGCCCGTGTCGGTCATGGTGGATACCTTCGGGACCAACCGCGTGCCCGAGGAGAAAATCGAGAAGGCAATTCTTGAAACGGTTGACCTGCGTCCTGCGGCAATCATCAAAAAATTTGACCTGCGCCGCCCGATTTACTGTCAGGTCGCGGCTTACGGACACATGGGCAGAGAGGACCTGATGGTCCCGTGGGAGGCTTGCGATCTGGCTCCCGTGCTGGCGGAAAAGGTCCGGTAAAGAGAACGAAAACCAAGCATAAAGGAGGGAATACGGATGGCACAGAAGCGGGAACCGAACGCCGAGCCGACCGCCGATGACGCGGGGCTTCTGCGTCTGACGGGCAGTATCGAGCACGTCATTTACGCCAACGAGGACAACGGCTTTGCCATCTGTGACCTCGGGACCGAGAGCGGCGACCTCATCACGATTACGGGAACGATTCCGTATGTCGGGGAGGGGGACAGCGTAACGGTTTACGGCAAATGGGTTCACAACCCGAAATACGGCAGGCAGTTCCGCGTGGAGTCCTGCGAGCGGCAGATGCCCGCAGACGCGAATTCCATGCTCCGCTATCTCGCATCCGGTGCCATCAAGGGCATCGGACCCAAAATCGCACAGCGCATTGTGGACGAGTTCGGTGACGAGACCTTTGACGTGATCGAGCACCACCCCGAATGGCTGGCGAACATCTCGGGCATTTCCCGCAAGAGCGCGAAGGCAATCGGCGAGGACTTTGCGGAAAAGGCGGGAATCCGCAGTGCCATGATGTTCTTCCGCGATTTCTTCGGTGCGGCGGCAACCGTCCGCATTTACAAGCGCTTTGGCGGCAACGCGGTGGAAATGGCGAAAAAGAACCCGTATCTGCTCTGCGAGGAGATTGAGGGCATCGGCTTTGAGCGCGCCGACCGCATGGCGCGGGACCTCGGTCTTGCAACCGATTCCGAGGACCGCATTTGCAGTGGCATCTGCTATCTGCTCTCCTCCAACGCACAGGCAAACGGTCACGTCTGCCTGCCGCGCGACAAGACGGTGCAGGGTGCGGCGCGCCTGCTGGGAGTCGACGAGGCGGCTGTCAACGATGCGCTGGACCTGCTGTTGGCGCGGGAAAAGCTCCATGCGGAGCGTCTGGGCGGAGTCGAGCTTCTGTACGACAAAAAGCAATACGAAAACGAAAAATACATCGCAACCAAGCTGTTGCTTCTTGACCGCGTGTGTCCTGCGATGGAGACCGCCAACATCGGGGCGTTCATCGACCGCGAGCAGGCGGAAACGGGCGTGCGCTATGCGGACCTGCAACGGCGCGCGATTACCGATGCGCTGGAAAACGGCGTGATGCTCCTCACGGGCGGTCCCGGGACGGGAAAAACCACCGTGGTGCGGGCGCTCCTGCATATTTTCTCCAGCATGGGGCTGAAGATTGCGCTGACCGCCCCGACAGGGCGTGCGGCAAAGCGGCTCTCGGAGTCCACCTCCTGCGAGGCGCGGACCATTCACCGCCTTCTGGAGTACGGCGGCGAGGAGAGCGGCGGCAGGGGACGTTTTATGCGCGATGAGAGCAATCTGCTGGAGGAGAATGTGCTGATTGTGGACGAGGCTTCCATGGTGGACAGCCTTTTGATGGGGGCGCTTCTCCGTGCGGTCAAGCCCGGGGCGCGGCTGGTCCTCATCGGCGATGCGGACCAGCTTCCGTCGGTCGGCGCGGGGAATGTCCTGCACGACCTGATTGACAGCGGGCGGTTTGCAACGGTCCGTCTGACCGAAATTTTCCGTCAGGCGCAGAAGAGCCTGATTGTCACCAACGCGCACGCAATCAATCGCGGCGAGCTGCCTCGGCTGGATGTGAAGGATAACGATTTCTTCTTCATGCCGCGGAGCGAGGACGCGAGCATTACGGCAACGGTCGCACAGCTGTGCGGGACCCGTCTGCCGCGCACCTACGGCGCGATGGCGACCACGGGAACGCAGGTCATTGTGCCGTCCCGCAAGGGGGAGGCGGGGACCGAGCACCTCAACGTGGTTTTGCAGGCAACGCTGAACCCGCCGTCCCCCGAGAAGCGCGAGCACCGCTTCCGCGAGATTACCTACCGCGAGGGCGACCGCGTGATGCAGGTCCGCAACAACTACGACATGGAGTGGGAGCGCGACAACGGCATGACGGGCGCGGGCATCTTCAACGGGGACGTTGGCGTGATTGAGTCAATCGACCCGAACGACGGCAATATGCGCATCCGCTTTGAGGACCGCACGGTGACCTACGAATTCTCGCTTTTGGAGGATTTGGAGCCCGCCTATGCGGTGACGGTCCACAAAAGTCAGGGGTGCGAATACCCGATTGTGATTCTGCCGCTGGGGAACGTGCCGCCGATGCTGCGGTCGCGGAATCTGCTGTACACGGCGGTCACGCGGGCGCAGTGCATTGTGATTGTGGTCGGGCGAGAGGACGTGCTCGCCGACATGGTGCGCAACAACCGCCAGACGATGCGCTACACGGGTCTGTCCGAGCGCTTGCGGCGGGAGGCGCTGTGATGCGCGCGTTTCTCCGCAATCTGTTCTTCCCTCCCGTTTGCGTGGGCTGTCGGGAGCTGATTGCAATTCCCGATTTCAAGCGGGAAGCGCCTTATCTCTGCTCCGCTTGCGCGGCGAAGTGGGAGCGCGAGACCGAGGAGCAGTGCGGCATTTGTCAGCGTCCCGTCGGGCAATGCGTTTGTGTGACCGACGCGATGCTGTCCGCGCGCATTCCGCTCTTCCGCAAGGTGCTTTTCTACCGCCACGGGACGCGGGACCCGATTCAGAATCGGATGGTTTACCGCATCAAGGAGGCGCCCGACCGCAGGACGGTCCGCTTTTTCGCGGAGCAGATGGCACCCGCCGTGCGGGAGCTTTTGGCTCTGACGAAATGGGACCCTGCGAACTGCGCGCTGGTCCCGTTGCCGCGCGGCAAAGAAAAGCGGCTTGCAACGGGGACCGACCAAGCCGAGGCATTGGCGCGGAGCCTCGGCGAGCTAACGGGTTTGCGCGTGGCGAATCTGATTCTCCGTGCGCCGCGCACGGGGAGTGAGCAGAAGGAACTAACTGCGGCGGAGCGGAAAAAGAACGCCGCGGCGGTTTTCCGTCTGTCAAACCGCGTTCGGCTCCCGCGCTCCGCGCATCTGCTTTTAGTGGACGACATTGTAACAACCGGTTCGAGCATGGCGGCATCCGCGAAGCTCCTACGGCGCGCGGGCTACTCCGATTTCGTTGCGCTCGCCGCTCTCTCCGACGACGCGAACCGCACGACGAACGAAAAACAGCCCGTGATTGATCTGAAGGAGCGGCGGTAAAAAAGGAGGTCAAGACTAAGACCTTGGGACTCTGTCCCAAGCCCTGCTTAGGGGACTTCTTAAAGAGAAGTCCCCTAAGAACCTTCAAG
>DJSQ01000195.1 GCA_002438075.1 Clostridiales bacterium UBA6330 | reverse complement strand
CTTTTGGGGTGCATATCAGAAAGCACCGCACAATCTCGGAACAACCGTAAAGCGGCGGTGCAGTTGATTCCCGATTGCATCGGTCACCGTCAGTTCATATTCTCCCGGAAGGGAGATCATGTCTCCCACCTGATATGCAACCGTCTGCCCGTCACGCAGAAGCAGAACCGTAACCGGTTCTTCAGCCGTTATAGTCAGATCATTGACAAAGCCTCCGTCACATACCGGAACGTCACAGCGAACGACCTTCCGATAGGAAAACAGTTCCTCCACTGCGTCGGTTCCGGTGCGGTATTTATCCCAAACGCGGACGCGGTAAAGCCCGTTTTGCAGAAACCGATAAGCGCCCGCCGATGCGGAAACCACTTTCCCGGCCGCATCCCGCCCCAGCACCGTCCAATGTTCTCCTGCATCCTGTGAAATTGCAATCTCCACCCGATTCGGCGATGCATCCGGACTTTCCGTTATCCGGATCTCCAGAGCATCGGCACTGTCAAAGCCAATCCTCGGCGGTTGAACGGATACCTCGATTGCAATCGGCTCGGACCGTCCGTAATGGTTGACGGTATATACGGTATAGGAGCCGCTTTCCGACAGTTCACAGGTCTCGTCCATGCCGTAAACGCCGATCCGTTTTCCGGACGCATCGAACACCTCAAGTGCGGCAAATGCGTCGACAGCATCGGAGACGGATAGAAAGACGACTCCGGCAAACCGATATACCGGACGGTCGGTTGCGGGATGGAGTTCCCCGCCCGCCAACCGATATTGCAGGGTCGGCACCTGCCGGACAAGATGGACTGTCACGTCCCTGCTGTTTTCCCATGCATCCAAAACCGTTATCAGGTGCGTGCCCTCCTTTGTAATCGGGCGTTCGGAGGTCTGCCGTCCGTCTATCCGAAGCCCATAATCCGCCGCCACATCAAACGCCGTACAAATCAACTCCTGCCCGCTCGGAAATGCGGACAACACTTCGCCCGATGCCGGCGGTTCAGGTGTCTTCTCGAAATACCAAAAGGATTGCACCGTTGATTGCGCATATTCCAGAATCACAGCCTCCAGTCGTGCTTCGGTAAAATACGCCGCCAATTCTTCCGGTTCATCGCTTTTCCGATAGACCCAATACCGCCCCGGCGTTGCGTTCTCTGCGTCCGGAGCATCCATCGGCAAGCCCGCATCCCAAGCACCGCCGTGCCAAACCGCATCCCGCACAAGCGCCCGCTCTCGCTCCTTTGCAAATGCAAGCGCCGCGTCCCATCCGGAAAAGGAGAGAACGGTTCCGGAGCGGTCAAAGGTTTCGTAGAACCGAGCTGGAGCGGTCTCCCCAAGCTGCCCCGGTCTTCTCGCTTCAAAGCTTGCCGACCACACGTTTCCCGCGCCGTCCATGCAGGAGACCGCATAGCTTCCGCCGTCCAAGGTCCGGAGAACCGTTCCGTTTCCGCACAGTCTCCCGTTCACCGTAACCGATTTGATCGGGGCGCACCGTTCCGCGTCGCCGTTTTCCCAGCGGACCGTAACATCCCCTTCGGCAACGCCGTCTGTAACACCGAGAAGGTCCACCGACTTCGGCGTTCGGTCAATCACAACCGCATACACGCCGGTTTTGGTGCCGCTTTCGCTGACCCCGTAGAATTCATACCGCCCGACGCGGAACAACTCGGTTCCGGAAAGATACGGGACAAACGCCTCGGATTCCGGCATTCGGACATAGCAGGTCCCGTCGCTGATAAAGCTGATACAGGCTGCGTTGGTATAACTGTCCCGCCCAATCGGTTCTCCATCGGCAAGCAGAGCCGCAGTCGGGAACGCACAGTCCGCCGAAATCGGTAAAACCGTCAGGCAGAGCAGAATCAGAATGGTCGGAATACCGAGCCGCTTCAAGCCTTCCACATCTTCCTCCCTCATCGCGGGAGCGCCGCGTGTGTGATTGCGCCCCAAATTCGATTGGTCTCCCGATCCATGCCGAGAATCCGGACCGTGACCCGTGCGCCTCTCGGCGGTCTGCCGCGCTTCGTGTAGGCGCAAAGACAGTCAATCCCGCCATCCAGCGCCACAAAAACGCCATGGGTATCCACCAGGCTGACGCTCCCCACATACCGGTTCCCGACCGTATACCGCGACATCGCCTTTTCATACGGATTGTCCGACGCCTGTTTGACCGATGCCGTGACACGAAGCCGCTCCGAATCGGTGCGGTCCACCTCCAACAGGCGAACCAAAATCCGCTGTCCCGGCTGAAAGCGCCCTGCGGCATCCATCAGGCGCTGGTAGCTGAGCTCCCGCAGCGGGATGTAGACCTCCAAGCCGAACAGATCGACAAAGATGCCTGCGCGGATAACCGAGACCACGCGCGCTTCCGCGCAGGTGCCCGCATCCAGCAAGGGCTTTCCCTCCCGATCGGTCCCGAAATAATACTGCTTCCGCTTTGCCCGCATTGCCTCCAACCGACTGCCCACTGCAAGACCCGCTTCCGCGTCGATTCCCTTGACGATATAATCCACCTCCGCGCCAAGCCGTTTGGTCAGAAGATAGCGAAAGACCTCCTCATGCGAGCGGTCCCGAAAATCCTCCGGCGGGTTCACGGTCTCCTCTGCGGGCAACAGCACCTTAAAGGCTCCGTGATAAAGGACTGCAAGCGCATTCCCGTCGCCGCGCTCCTCAACGCCCTGAACCGTTCCCGACAGGATGCGCCCTGTTTTCTGTGATTCCAGCAAATCCAGCAGATCGTTCCTGGCACGGTCCGCATCGGTCTCCACCGTGCGCTCCCGATCAATGGAAACGACCGAAGCCATGCGGCTATCCGCGCGCGTCTTCCGCACGGATACCGTCGGCGCGTCTTCCACGGGAGATAGATTCTCTCCAGACTGATCTGCATCCGCTGCTTTCTTTTTCCGTATTCCCCTTCTCTTCGGCGCGGCGGCATCCTGCGGCATCGGATTTTTCGCAGAATCCCGTAATTCCGTTTCCGTCTGACAGACTTGCGTGCAGTCTTCCGGCATTTGCGTCGGTGTCTCCGATTCCGTTCCGGTCTGGGACAATTCTTCCAAGGTTCTTTCTTCCTGTTCCATCATTTTTCCTCCAAATCAAATTCAGAATGACTCCGGCGGCTTCGCCGAAGCATAGAGTGTTCCGGTTTGTGTCTTTTCCGAGGTTGTTTTTTCGGTCTCTGCCTCCGCTTGCTCCGTCTCCGAATGCGGGGCATAGTCATGCACCGATACCCGCCGCAGGCGGGCGGCGAGCGGGTGCTTGGTATAGTCCAGCTTCTCGAGCAGCAACAGATTCTGCCCGCGGATGACGCACAGCAGCTTTCGGGGCGGCAGGCGCAGCACTTCATCCGGTGTCAGCAGTCTGCGCTTTCCCTCCCCTTCACTTTTTCGGTATTGCGGGATCATCTGAACCGGCGCAAGGGTTCGGCGGACCGTCATCGTGCTATCCACACGGACCGACATTTCCCCACTCCGTTCCGAAAAATACTGCGCACTGACGGCATCCGTGCATCCAAGCATCAGCTGTATGTCGCAGTTGCCGAGAATCTCTGCCCACAGGTTGTCGGGATAGCGGTTCTGAAGCTGACCGAGACTCTGAACCGCCAGCATCACACGGATATCCCGCGAGCGGACCACGCTGAGGGATCGTGCAAAATCCGAGCCGTCCGACGCGCCGCCCAGTCTGCCGATGTTATTGAACTCATCCAGAATCAAGTTCACGGGAACCGGACAGCGCAGTTCCGGACAGCTGTCCGCAAAGCGGGTCAGACGGATAAACAGTACCGAGAAAAAGAGTGAGGACAGGAACGCCATCGTCGCGTCCTGATCGCTCAGAATGATGAAGTATGCACATTTCCGTTTTCCCGGTGCGGTCAGGTCCATATCCGACCGCTCGGTAATCCGCCGAACCGCCGGATTCTGCAAAATCTGCAATCGGGTGCCGAGCCCCAGAATGATTCCGGAGCGGACCGTATCTCCCGCCTGCGCAAACAGGCTGTACGGCGCTCTTGCCGGATGCTCCGGCGGAAGCCGTTCAAACAGCAGATGCAGCTGCCGCTCTCCGTTCTGTGTCAGAAGACGGTACACAGCGGGCAGATTCTTTTCCGCCTGCCTGCGCGCCGGGTCCTGATCGACATAAAGCATCAGCGCCTTGAGGAGATTCCCCTCCCCGTTGTCCCAGAAGTGATCGCCCTTTGCGGAGCCGGTATTTCCGATGATGATATTGGTCAGCACCTGCGCCATGAGCGTGTCCCCGCGCAGGTCGGACATACAGTTCCAGGAATCGCTGTGTTCCGGATCGATCAGGTTGAACACCCGAACCTCGTACCCGCTCTCCCGATAAGCCTCTGCCATGTCCGCGTACAGGTCGGCTTTCGGGTCGGTTACCACAACCGATTCTCCGTTTTTCAATGCCTGCAGGAGGGCATTCCGAATCACCGCCCGCGACTTTCCGGTTCCCGATGCACCAAACACCGCAATATGTCGGTTCAGTCCCGTTTGAAACGGGATGCTGACCGCCTGTTTTCCGTACAGTCCGAGCAGCATGCCCTCCGCCGCCCCGATCTCCGAGCATTTCAGCACCGAACGGCATTCCCGCTCGTCCATCCATGCGGCGGTCCCGTAGGTCCCCTGCCGGCTGACGGAAAATCCGCGCGGATCCGCATCATGCCGTGCAAACCGTCCCGATTTCCGGACAAGGAGCGCAAGGACCCCGCCAATCAGCAGAAGCAGGAATGCAATTCCGACTCCGGTCTTCCGAAAGGCAAACGGCAGGCAGTGCGCGGGGTTGAAATCCGGTGCGCGAATCATGGCTCCACCGACCAAGCCGTTTCCCGCAAGCCATGTACGGTAAGCCGTTACAGCCTGACTCAGCAAGCCGACAAGATAGAGAAAGCAAAACAGAAGCAGCGGAATCAGTGCCGCAACTGCAATTCGTTTTTTTCGATTCAGAACACCACCCCCTTTCCGATTCCGATCGCCGTTTCCACCGCGTCCAGTGAAAGCACCCGCAAGCGCACCGCTCCTCCGAACCACGCCTGCAGGAAGGACACCTGATGCGGATAGCAAATAATCTCATAGATTCCATCATACCGTTCCATTCCCTGACGGAATCGGTTCAGTGCGCAGATATCCGCATTCAGGAACGACTGCACATATACCTCCCCAATCCGTGCGTCATACGGAAACACCCCGCGGTGATACGATCGGGTCTCCGGAGGAAACAGCAGATTCAACAGGCGTTCCTCAAACCGAGGCTGTACCATCAACCGGAGCAACCGTTCGCCAATCCTGTTCAGGGGCACTGCATAGACCCGCGTATAAACGGCATCCATCCGAAAATCCCGCACGCGCAGGTCGGTTGCCGCCTGAAAGGTTTTCAGAATCTGCACCTCGTCCCGTCCAAGCAGAACGCAGGAATCCGCCTGCCTGCCCTGCCCCAAAACCGCGAGATCGTCCCGCATTCGCACCTCCCCGCGTCCGAGCCATTTCATAACAGCCCCGCGGGTGTTATACACGGCATGAATCCGATCCGGCGTGAGCAAAGCGCCAACCGCACGGGAATACCCCAGCTTGCGGATTTCATTTCCGCCGGCACGCTTCAGCTCCGTGGAGCAATAAAATGCAGGCTCGTCCGATTGTCCGGTTTCCATGATATCCGGTAACCGATACGGTCGGCATTCAATCCCCGCCTCCATACTCATTCCGATTGCTTCTCCGCATCGGAGCCGACGGTCCCGATGTGCGCCACCGGGAAACTTATGCACCCATTGGGTATCCCGATGGAAATCCCATGCACCGATCCGGGTGAGTATGGGGATTGCGCCGGACGACAGCCTGACCGAGCGGTCCTGTCCGCGACCGTTCAGCGTCAACAGCTTTCCCCGCAGATTTTCGCCGCCGATCCGAACCGTTTCCGCCGTTGTCAGCCGCCGCACCGTTTCGCGGTACCAACGTGCATCGCCCAACAGGGACAGCGCACACAGCGGAAATTCCCCGCAAACCGACAGCAGGGTCATCAGCTTTTGCGCCGGACTGCCTGCCCGAATGTAAATCATACCTGTCTCCTCTCCCCGCCGAATTTCCGACACGGTGCCTGCACGCTTTGTCGGATTTTCGGGTATCCGTCAAAAAATCCTTCTTTATATTCCATCCATTCCACCGTCAAAAAAATCCTGATTTTCAGACTCCTTTTGACAGTGCTTTTTCCATCCCCAGCCAAGCCGGAAAAGCGGCTCTCGGAATCAGATACACCTCCGTCCGATCTGCGTCTCCCGCCACCGAGCATTCATAGCGGGAACAAACTGTGGGACCGTCGTCCGGCATGGCATACAGCGCCAGCACATCGGTCACGCTTTTGCATTCAATGTTGTCATGGTCCCGCATTCGCCGCATCGGGCGCTTTCGGTCATAGACATGGCGAAAGACCAAAACGCAATCCGTAAACCGGAACGGTTCCCGCCCCGAACACCATTTCCGCATTGCCGCCGCGACACCGGCATAGACAAAATCCCCGCGCCCGCTGTTCTTTTTCGGCAGCAAAGCAGGGAGCGTCAGATGAAGCCAGCCCTCTGCGGTCTGTCGGATCTGAACCGGAAACGGAGACAAATCCGGCGGTTGCACGCTGTGTCCTCTGTCAGGGTCGGAAGCCCAAACCGGCAGGCTTCGCGCAAGCAAGGTTAGTTCTTCCGCGCGCCGCTCCAACTGCCATGCGGCATCGTTTGCAAGCGCGGAGCTGCCCGCAGATGTCAGGGCTTCAAAGGCAGCAGTCGTCCGCTCCAAAGCGCGGCGGATATCCGCTGTCAGTTCTTCAGCTGTGCGTCCCATGCTCTGCCTCCTCGGAATAAAAGGTTACCTCCGGTTCGCACCGCCCCGCATAGGAGACGGTTGCAAACAGGTGCGGTGCGGGCGGCGGTCTCAGCTCCGCTATCATGCGGTCATGCGGCAGAACCAGGATGTATTTCAAATCCTCCTGACGCAGAAGCCGAAGCAGATGACCCTCCCCCTCGTACAGCACCGTTACCTCATACCCGATGTTGCCGCGCAGGAAAAAGAGCTGTGACGGATAGGACGCCGGATAATGCGCAACCGATGGGGTAGCTTCCATGAATTTCAGCAGAACCCAAACCGCCTGCACAGTCCTCGCATCCGGAACGGACATGGCATCCGGTCCAAGACAGGAGCCACCGCAGACCTCTGCCGCAAGCCCCTGCCGCCGCAGATTCCGAAAAATCCACCGTGCCCGTTCCTCTTCCTTTCCGAGAAGTCGGGCAAGCTGTATTTTCGGCAGTGCGCCGTACTGCGACAGCCATCGTACAATCAACGTCTCATCCTCCAACAGCATCGTATCCGTTCCTTTCCGATAATAGAGTTTCTTCGGGCTGTGTCGCACAAATCCGCACGATTCCCGTTCCGTCCGGGGCATCGAGCAGTGCCTCCCCTCGGCTAAGGTTAATCACCGCCAGCCGTTCGGCATCCGTCAATCCAAGCGCCTTCTGTGCATCGGCGGATTCATTCGGCTCCAGCCGCAACAGCAGCTTGTGGGCGCTGTTGTTCAGAATGGCTCTGCCGTACCGCCCGTCCTCCAAGCCGAAAAAGTCGGACAGTTCCTGTGTAGCGGCAATCGCGGCACCGCCGTACCCGCGAATGGTTTTGAACACCGTCAGACAGAATTCTGCTGCCTCGCGGGTGGAGGACGCGCCGACCAATCTCCAGATCTCATCGAGGAACACCGCTTTCTGTGCCCGAATATCGGCTTTGACCCTGCTCCATACAAGGTCCAGCACAATCATCATTCCGGGCGCCAACAGCTTTCCGTCCAAGTCCGACAGGTCCAAAACCACATAGAACGAAGGCAGGTCCACATTGGTCTGCCGATTGAAAATTTGGGCAGAGCCGCTCACAAAGCGCTCCAAAAGATGCACAATCCGCGCGGTTCCGGCAAGGGATTGCAGCCGTTCCAACAGGTCTGCCAAAATCGGCTGCTTCCCGTCCCCACATGGCATTCCGAAATCCCGATAGGTTTGCAGAATCGCCGCGTCGAGCAGCTGCTCCTCCTCTCCACTCAGATCCGGCATCAAAAGGGAGAAAAAACGCATGAGCCATTGCACCTTTCCCGCCAGCGCCATTTGCGGTTGCTCCCCTGTACCGATTCGCAGCTCCATCGGGTTGATTGCATTTGCAGAGCCCGGTGCGAGCCGAACGAAGCTGCCGCCGACCCGCTCACAGGCACATCGGAATTCGTGCCCCTTGATGGGAGCAATCAGAAAGCACGGAATCCCGCGCATCCGCATCCGGAGCGCCAGCAACTGCAGGGTAAAGGTCTTTCCCGCCCCGCTGGTGCCGAGCAGACAGAGATTGGAATTGGGATTTCTCCGTTCGTCAAACAGGTTCAGGGCAAAGAGCGTGTTCGTCTCCCGCCGCAAGCCAAGCGGAATCCCGTTGGTCTCCGACTCCCGAAAGCCAATCAGCGGATATGCCGATGACGCACCGTCACCAAGCACATTCCGCTCTGCCTTCCGAAGAACCGACGCATCCGGAATCCCCGTCGGCGAAACACAACTCCATGCCTGCTCCTGACAGAACGGGTAGCCGGAAACCGAAAAATCCATTGCCGTCAGCCGCTCCGTGACCAACCGTGTTTTCTTCCGCAGCTCCTCTTTTCGGTCAGCCGACACCGTTATCAGAACAGCCAACCGAAAGAGCTCGTCCCCGCCTGCAAGTCCGGCTTTGAGATAATACGCCGCATCGATTGCGTTCGTCAGTCCGTCATAGGCACGCGCGCTGTCCTCCATTCCGTTTTGCCGACTGCGCATCAGCCGAAGCCTTCGCGCAATCCGCCCGATGCTCACCGCGCGGTTCTCCCGCGTCAGATGCAAATCCACATCGATCCCGTCATCGAGCCCCACCAATGCCGACAGCCACCCGCCGCCCAGCCTTGCGGGGTACCCATCGCCCTGCAGATACAGAACCGTATAATAGCGACCGTCCATCAGAAACCAATCCCGATGCGTCAGGTCAATCCCGCGCGGACCGATGAGCGTTCCGATCGGAACCGTTTCCGGCTTCGCAGTCGCCCCGCTCTCGCAGACCGTGCGCCATACACGGTCGGAAAACGGCTCCGCTCGGTAATGGCTCCGATTGAAATACCGGTATAACAGTTCGGCAGCGGCGGCATCCGAATCGTCCGCTTCCACAATTCGGTTGCCGCACCGTCCAAGATACTCCCGTGCAGTCGCCGCAACCGATACCAATTCTTCCGCTGCGGCATCCGCATCCCGTTCCTGCGCGGTCAGAACCAGCAGAAAGCGTGTCGTGAGTACACCATGCTCGCCCGCTTTGCGCAGACTTTCCGCAACGGCTTGCCCCAAGGATTGACACGCAGGATGTTTCTCCTGCTCCAAATCTCTCTCGAATGCGTCGGCATACGAATCGGTATCTGCCGGAAAGGTCATGCATTTGAAGTGCAGACGGTCCGGTGCAATCCGCAGCCATGCGGCAAAGGACGAAAGGATTCTACCGACCTCCTCCGATGTGCGCAGGAACAAGCCAACCGGTTCAAACTCCAACAGCTTCAGAAACCGACCGTCCTGCATTGCAATCACGCCGTTTCGGATGTCTGCAATTCCGAGGAACGACTGAACCGTTTCCTGTGTCCGCTTCATTCTGTCCCCTCCATCCGTGCCAGATGTATCTTTCGGCGCCGATACAGGAACCGAACCACATGACAAAGGAACTGCCCCAAAGAATCCCCGCCGATTCCGACAAGCGTCAGAACGCCAAGCGGAACGAAAATCAGTGCCGCCACTGCAATCCGCCAAGGCTCAGCGCGCGTAACCAGTAAAAGAACAAGCGGCAGCAATACGACAACCGTTTCCGCTACATTCCGTGACCGCCCGAACAGCCCGCCAGCCTCCCGCACATTTGCGGGAATTTCATAAAGCCGATTTTCCATTCTTCCCCTCCGTCAATATCCGCTTCATCCCCTCGCACCGCATCAGGGCGGTCTGCCGATTGTCAAGCCCCGTGTCGGGACAAATCGCATACGGGTCAACCGCAAGCAGTTCCCAAGCGGCATCCAAGCATAGTGACTCCAAAGTTGCCGCCAAATAGAGCACGCCATCATCCTCCCGTTCCACCGCCTGCACCGGATACAGAACTGCGCCGTGCTCATTCAAGAACAAACAAAAAGCCTGCCAATCGCAATTTGATACCGACCACACGGCAAGCAAAAAGCACAGCTCTGAATCGGTTGGCGATACGGAACGGTCTTCATACGCCGCCCAAGACCGCGCAACGTCATAGGCACCGGATTGGATTCGATTTCCGATTGCTTCTCGCGCCTCCGAGCGGCAACGCTCCAAACCGATGCGCAATTCTTCCATGTAACCGATCAACTCCGCCACCGGATTGTCTGCGCTCAGAAAAGCCGCAGGCAGGGAGAGCACCGCCAAAGAAACGACCACGAGAATCAGGGCAACGGCAACCAAAACTGCCGCCACTGCCCTCCGGTGCTCCCATGCGGTTGACAGCGCCGCCCCAACCGGTCCGCCGACTGCGCCTGCCACACGCGCAAGCACCGCTTTCCCCGCCCGAACGCACCGATACGCGCTGTGCGCCGCCTGACCGATCTCGTCCGAAACCGAGCCCTTCTCCCGCTCCGTCATCCAAGATACCAATCGTCAAAGACCGTTCCGTCGATGACAACCGTTGTGGCGTTTCGGGTTGCGGTCAGCATTCCGGCAGGGGTCCAGATCTGCGTTGCGGAGACCGACAGCAGATAGGTCCCGTCTATGATATAGATTGGAATATACCGCAGCCTCGCGCCGCTTACCGCATTCGGGTGGGACGGGAATCGATAGGCGCCGCCGCTGTACTCCAACGTCTGATAGCATCCGTACACCGCGGAATAGCCGGTCTCCGGAAACCGGACATACGCATTCTGTGCCTGCGTATAACTCCCCGCATCGGGCATCTCATAGCGTTCGTCCCCTACAACGGTCGGAGACCACGACAGCAAAATTCCATAACCGGATTTCAGATACAGCATACCGTTCTCCACCTTCGCGGAGGGACAGGCTGGGTCTGCCGTCAGGCTCGGATCCGCACCGCCAACCCGTACCCCATAGGTTTTCAGAACCAATTCTCCGTTCTCGCAGCACCACTGATTCCATACTGCCCTTCCGGGTGTCGATTCCGGACGGGCGGCATACGGATCGTAGCTTTCCGGAGACTGCTTTTCATACCGTGCGTCCGGAAGATCGGAAACCGAAGGTGCCTTCGGCGTTACGGTGAAGAAGGCGCTGTTGTCGGTTCTGTCCGTCTCGTTTCCGAGCCCCTCCGGATTCGCGGTTCCGCGACACCACAGCAGACTGCCGACCGCATCGGCAGGAACCGTCCAACGAAACCAGACGAGATTTTTCCCGTTTGCGGGAACAACCACGCGCTCCCATGTCTGCTGCTCCAAAATCACCTCCCGCCCTGCGTCATCCAAGCGGTAGACCTCGAACAGAAAGGACACCCCGTCCTCCGGCATCAGCGGCGTTGCCGTGTCATTGTGCGCAAGGAACGCCGTCACCACCTCGCATCCGGCAAGATACCCCGCATTCGGGGTCACCGCATTGGAATAGACCGAAACCACCTGCCGCACCGTCAGTGTCATGGAGGTTTCATTGTTTCCGCTTCGCACCTCGTCTCCGTGCTTCTCCCAGTTGACCCGTGCGGTCAGGGTATGCGTATCGACCAACGCACCGACGCGCAGGGTGAAGGT
>DJSQ01000218.1 GCA_002438075.1 Clostridiales bacterium UBA6330 | reverse complement strand
CTTTGGGAGCCCGGCTGTACATATCGTACCGAAGGCTTCAAAATCAAGAGCACAGGCAACCTTGCGCTGAAGTACAAGATTTACCTGAACGGTATTGACGGCAACTCGGAGCTGCTGAACGTTATCACGTTCTCGATTGTGAACGCAAGCGGAAATGCGGTTGACCTGAATGCTTTTGAGGGCCATCTTGCGGCGAATGCCACTGCCACCGAGACCTTGTACCTGCAGGGAACCATGGCAAAGGAGGCAGGCAATGACTATCAGGGCAAAGAGCTGACGGGCATTTCCATCACGGTGGTTGCAACGCAGGATACGGTTGAGAAGGACAGCAACGGCAACACCTACGATGAAAATGCGCAGTATCCGGTGTTTGCGGGAAGCTCGGAGGAGTTGATTGACGCTCTGAAAAAGGGCGGCGAGATTACCGTCAACAAGAACGTGACATTGGACGGAACGGTTGATGAAAACGGCGTTGTGAACCCTGATGCCGAGGCACAGCTGAAGGATGCCGGAACGGTTGACCTCGTGCTGAACGGCACCATAACCAGCGGAAATCTTGCGGGATATACTTTTGGATGTATGAGAGTAATGCCCGGCACGCAATTGGTGATTTCCGCAGGGGAAAACGGTCAGTTTATCAACACAAAATCTTATTCGGCTATCAATGTTTGCGGCGGCGAAGTTGTAGTTAACGGCGGATATTTTGAGAGCGCGGGCGTTTGCTTCTTCGTTTATAACGATGCTGATAAAAATAACAAACTGACTATCAATGGTGGTACATTTAAGTCAGCGCGGGGTGTCATTGATAATACCGATATGCCCAATAACTCCACAGTTATTATCAACGGCGGTACGTTTATTGATTGGGACCCGAGCGATTATGTTGACCTCACGGTTCACACGGTAACCGAGAATAACGGCGTGTGGACGGTTCAATAAGCAGACCGTAAAGAGAAATCGGAAAGATGAAAACGAATTCAATGAAAAAGGCATTGCTGATCAGCGGGCTTTCGCTTCTGCTCTGCATTTCCATGCTGGTAGGCGCGACGTTTGCGTGGTTTACCGACACGGCAACGACGGCGGTGAACACCATTCAGTCGGGTAACCTGAAGGTGGGACTTCAGAGCATGAGCGGGCAATCGCTGGAGGGCGTGGCGCTGAAATGGAAGGCGGCGGGCGAGCAGGAGAGCATCCTGTGGGAGCCCGGCTGTACCTACGAGCTGGAGGATTTTCAGGTTGTCAACAACGGCAATCTGGCGCTTCGGTTCCGCATTGCGATTTCGGGCATCGAGGGCAATCCCAAGCTGCTGGAGGCGCTGGAGTTCACCATTACCCACGCGGGAGTGACCACGACCGTGGAAGGCGTTGGACTTGCGGAGCATCTGGAGACCTTTGAGTGCATTCTGCTCCCCACGGGCGCAACCCCGACGGAGGAGCGCGAGCTGGTTGTCACCTCGGGTAGGATTACGGTTTCCGCGCACATGAAGGAGAGCGCGGGGAACGTCTATCAGGGCGAGCGGATTGACGGAATCGCAATTGTGGTCACTGCGTCGCAGTACACCTTTGAGCAGGACAGCAACGGCAAGGATTACGACGACCCCGCACACGCGCATTCCTATCGTGCGGTTGTAACGCCGCCGACCTGCACCGCCGAGGGCTACACGACCTACACCTGCGCGTTCTGCAATGACACCGAGATTCGGGACTACACCGCCGCGCTGGGGCACAACATTGTAGACGGTGTTTGCACCCGTTGCGGGTATGTCGTTTACCGCTACGAAGGCGAGTACGTCTATTTCGGCAGTTACCCGCAGAGCAAGGTGACCGATACCGATTTGGTTGCGGCGCTGAATGCCGAGACGAAGGACGCAAACAACGACGTGGAGTATGACGGGGAAAAGTACCGTTTGGCGAAGAACAACTGGTATAAGTACGAGCCGATTAAGTGGCGGGTTTGCAACCGCAATGAGGAAACGGGCGAGGCTTATCTGCTGGCGGATTCCATTCTCTATACGATGTCCTATTATTATGGGAGTGAGGTTGGAATTTCTCCGAATTATAAGAACGAACGGAAAGTGAACGGGGAGACGGTTTATGCGACAAACTACCAGTACAGCGATGTACGTCGGTGGTTGACCGAAACCTTTTATCCGGCGGCTTTTGTCGATGACCAGCAACAGATTGTTGTTACAAAGACAAATGCGCTTGATGGTGAGGATACCGGAAGAAGCTGTGCTGATCCTGTATTCCTGCCGAGCATGGGTGAATTGCGCGATTTAGTATACAACGGCACATATGGGAATGGGTCTAACCGTTATTTGGAAAACTATAGTAGCAAATCTTCAACTGCATTTGCGTCTGTTGAAAAAGGTTCCCACAATGGATATTGGCTTACACGTTCCGGAATCGGCTATTTTACGAACGATGAACCTCTATATAACGTGATGAGTGTAGATAATTCCAACGGTGATGTGCATGGAAACTATAAACATACAACCAAAACCGTCAACGGCGTAGTCCCCGCAATGTGGGTTATCCTCAAATAATCAAGATACCCCCACAAACAAAATGAAAAAAGGAAAGTCCCGCTTTGGGACTTTCCTTTTTGTATTTCGGTCACCTTCAACGGTAAACCCATTCATAGACCTCGCGGCAGAGCTGTTCGTTTTTCTCCTGCATGGCGCGCTCGTTTTCGCGCAAGGAGCGCGCGGGGTCGGGGTAAATCGGCGGCAGGATGTGGACCGTGTACGCCTGCTTGGGGAAGCCTGCGCCGTCCGTGCGCCCTGCTTGGTCGGTCATCGTGACGAACAGCGGGATGACGGGCACATGGTTTTTCGCCGCGTAGAAGTACGCCCCGGGCTTATGCGGGCGGGGCTTGCGGTAGTTCCACCACATCGCCTGCTCGGGGTAAATCAGCACCAGCCCGCCGCGCGAGAGGATGGTCCCGAGGCTATCGGCAAACAGCCGTTGCGTCCGCAGGTTTGTGCTCAGCGGCAGGGTGTCGCAATGCCGCATCAGAAAGCCGATGATGCCCGGGATGAACACGTTATTTCCCTTGATGACCCGCCACAGGCGGTGCCGCCCGCGGACCTTTTTTGCCGCCTTGAGGACGCAGAGACTTTCAAACTTGGAGAAGTGATTGGAGGTCATAATCGCGCCGCCGTCTCGCGGAAGCCCGCGCAGGTTTTCGACCCCCTCCAGCGTGATATGCAGGTCGTGCCCGAACCACCAGAGCGAGAGGTCCGCAAGCCGCCGCGCGAAAAAGGCTTTCACGCGGTTTGCGGGCTTCTTTTGCAGGTAGTCCACCTCATCGGGCGCGAGGGGATGCCCGGGCGGGTCGGGCTCCACGTCCACAAAGAAGCTGTCGCCGCCCGCCGCCTCCAGCGCCGCGATTTTGGCGAGGACCTCCTCCCGCTCCTTGCGCGCCGCGGCGCGCTTTTCGTCAGATTTCATAGGCTCCGAGCCTCGGCTCTGCCATGGGGACCTCCACCGTTTCGGGGCGCAGGACCGTGCGGAAATTCATCGGCGCGAGCCCGATGCGGCGCGCGTTGCGGTGCAGGGCGCGGTTGGCGGAAAGCTGGGCGAGGCGGTCCTTCAGCCCGAACGCGCGGCGGATGGCGCGGATGTCCTCGGCATAGGCGGTCCGCTCGGCGTAGTCCCAGAAGATTTCCCCGTAGGCAATGTTGTCGTACTGCCACGGCTTGAAGAACATATTGTAGTGAATCAGGGCGGGGGTGCCGTTGTAGTTTTGGTCAATCGACATCTTGTTCCAGCCGTTGTCGAGATAGAGGACCTGCCCGAAGCAGAGCGCGTTCAGGTAGTCCTGATCGGGGCAGACCGTGTCGAAGCGGTAGCGCTCCAACAGGTAGGTGAAGCGCTCGCGGATGCCTTGCAGACGGAATTGGTCGAGGTTCATGACCAGCACGCCCGAGTTGAAATATTGGTGATAGGGGATGCCCAGCCCGCCCTCGGCGTAGAGGCGGAAGTCCTCGTGGCTTGCGATGATGGCATCCGAAACGGCGGCAACCAGCCGCTCGCCGAGCGGGGTGTTGTACAGCCTCGTAATGTCACCCGTCACCGCGATGTCCGCATCGAGATACAGTGCCTTGCTGTACTGCGGGAAAAGGGTGGGGATGAACAGGCGATAATAGATGGAGGGCGTGTAGTAGTCGCGCAGGTTCAGCTTTTCGAGAATCGGCGCAATCTGCGGGCGCACGTCCACGAATTCAATCGTCACGTTTTCGGTCTGCATGGCGTTCAGACGCGCCACGCCCTCCTCGTTCAGCCCATCGTTGAGCACATAGACGCGGCAGACGGTTGCGGGGTTCAGGTTGTCGATCATCGACCGCAGAGCGACCGAAAGGAAGGGCAGATAGTTGTTGTCGCAGGAAAAGAACACGGGAACAACGGTTTTGTTTGCTTGGTTAGCGGTTTTCATTCGGATAGCCTCCTTTATTTCGGCTGTGCGGGAGCGGTCAGAGCCTGCCACTCCGCTAAAATATCATCAAACTCGGTGATGCCGAGCGTGTTGTGCAATTCATCGACCTGCCACGGCTTGATGTTACGGGTGCGAAAGCGCGGGAACCAGAGGATTGCCATGGAAAAGTGGCGGACCACCGTATCCGCGCGGCGGCGGTGCTGTTCGTTGAAGCGGCGCGGCAGGACCTTTTTCCGCTTTGCCAGACGGTTGAGGGCGGTCTGGTCGGCAAGGAACACTTTTTTGCGTGCGCAGAGGTCGAGCGCGCGGCGGAAAAGTCCCGTTTCGCGGATGCGGGGGAGATTCAGGAGCAGAACGCCCGAATTCAGGTAGTTGACCCCGAAGAAGTGACAGCCGTAGTAGTCGCGCGCCCCGCCGAATTCCGCGCGCCCGAGGTCGATGGCAAACAGGTCGGCGATGTCGGCGCAGAGGACCGTGTCGGTGTCAAGGTAAATCAGCTTGGGCGGCATTTCGGGGACGCGGTCGGCATAAAGCCGCAGGAAGGAATAGGGGGTGTATTGCGTGTTCTGGTTCGGCGCGTTCGCAAGCGTTTCGAGATAGTAGGGCTTGCAGTCCACCAAGCGGACGCGGCTTTGCGGGTTGGCTTTTTGCAGGATATCCGCCAGCAGGTCGCGCTGTTCCTCGGTGACGGGCGCGAAGGCAGGGTCGCGCTCGCGCAGGTCCATCGTAAAGAGGAAGAGGTCAATCGGTCCCGCGTGATGCTTGACGATTGACAGCGTGCAGATGACCATGCCGTCAAAAACCTTTGCATTGCCGCAGAGCAAAACGGGAATTCTATTCATGCGCGTCCTCCGTTTTTTTCACGTAGCGGTATTTTTCATAATCGGATTCTTTGGCGTGCTCACACATGGCGGCACGGATGCGGTCCCGCAGGTCGCGCGCCTGTGCACGGTCGGGAAGCGACGAATCGGCGTAAAAGGGACCGTCGAGATAGACCGTGACATCGGGGTGCTTTCGGCGCGGATTCTTCGGCTTGCGGTGGACGACCGTCATGGCGTAGGAGGGCATTCCGAACCGCACGGGGTAGCGGAACGCGTCGGCGGGGTAGTCGCGGATGAAGGTACAGTAGGGCCAGAGGTGCGCCTCGGGGTAGATGGTAACGGCGTGCCCGAGCAGGGTATGCTTTTCGAGCGCGTTGAGGAAGGGGCGGGTCCCCGAAAATTCGTTTGGCACGGGAATTGCGCCCGACAGCTCAATCCACGTTTTGGTGACGGGGACCGAGAGGTTATCGGCGTTGACGACGACCATTGTTTTTTTCGGAAAGGCGCAGAGCGAGGGGAGGAAGGCATCGCCGTCCATCAGGGTATGGTTTCCGTAGAGGAAGTAGCCGAACCTGCCGCAGGAGCGGAGCTTTTCACGTCCGACGATTTTTGCGTGGTACTTGATTTTACACCACAGCGCGGCAACGGGGGTCATAATGACGCGGTAGACGAGGAATTCCGCAATCTTCCAAATCGGATTTTTATGAAGGTAGCGGTAGGAGCCATCGATGGTGATGGTCCTGCGGGTGATGCCCGAGAACTCTTCGGTTCGTTCGTCGGAATAGTATCTCGTCTCGGTTTCTCTCATTTGGTTTATCACGGCTTTCGTCCTTTCCGCCTCGGCTTTCCCGCGTCGGCTTTATCTGCTCCTATTATACCGCGCACAGGGCGATAGAACAACCTATTCCGCGCTCTCTCCCCTCTACGCTTCCGATTCTACCGCTCTATCGGGCGTAGAGAGCCACTCTACTCTGCGTAGAGTGGGGGATAAAGACCTTGGGGCGCCGCCCCAAGCCCCGCTTAGGGGACTTCTT
>DJSQ01000162.1:2321-3377 GCA_002438075.1 Clostridiales bacterium UBA6330 | reverse complement strand
GCAGAGCCCCAAGGTCTTCCGTCCCCCCTACCTGTGCGAATTGCAGAGCTGAACGGCGCGATCGAAATCGCCGGAGAGAATCAGCTTCAGCCCCTCCTCGGCGCAGAGAGCCGCGGAGTGAAGTTGGAGCTTTTCGGGGTCGGTGAAGTTGGAAAGTACCCAGTCCGCAAGGTCCATCTCGGGATGCGGCTTCTCTCCAACACCCAAACGAATGCGCGGGAAATCCTCGCTTCCAAGATGCTCAATGATGCTCTTCAAGCCGTTGTGACCACCCGCACTCCCGCGGGCGCGAACGCGGAGCCGCCCGGGGGCGAGCGTGATGTCGTCCGAAAAAACCAATATATGATCGGGCGACAGCTTGTAAAACTTCGCCGCTTCACTGACCGCAATTCCCGACGCGTTCATCATCGTCATCGGCTTCATCAGCAGGACCCGTACCCCACCAATGACCGCCTCACCCGTCAGCGCGTGGAATTTTGCACGGTCTATCCGCGCACCAATGTCCCGCGCAAGCTCATCTATCGTCATAAAGCCCGCATTGTGCCGCGTGGAACGGTATTCATCTCCCGGATTTCCGAGCCCCACAACCAGCCACGAAACGGGACCCGTCTCCTCCCGCTTGCCCGATATCTGTCGGAACAAATCAAATATATCCGCCATTTTCCGTGTCTCCTCTCCGAAAAGCCAAAAAGCGCCCGATTGGGAAGCACGCCCCGATCCGCCGCTATATCGGTCTGTTTGTTATCTTCCGATATTATACAATAAAACAGGGCGATTGTCAAAGGAAATCTGCCGATTTTTGCCCGAGTTCATAAAATATTTACAACATTCGGCAGCTTTGTGAATTTAGGGACTGGAAATCGGACGAAAAATATGGTATAATATGCTGTACTGTGAGCGCCTTGCGGCGAGCCGGCTTTTTGTCGTGCAATCAAGCGGCAAAAGGTCCGCATACAGATGTCAAAAAATTTATTTCATATACGGAGGATCAACACTTATGGCACACAAGTATTGCTACCTGTTTACCGAAGGCAACGCGAATATGCGCGAGCTGCT
>DJSQ01000162.1:0-2206 GCA_002438075.1 Clostridiales bacterium UBA6330 | reverse complement strand
GGGCTTCACCATCACCACCGAAGCCTGCACGCAGTATTACGAGGACGGCAGACAGATCAATGACGGCATTATGGCGGAAATCATGGAGTATATCTCCAAAATGGAGAAGATCACCGGCAAAAAGTTCGGCGACCATGAGAACCCCCTGCTCGTCTCGGTCCGTTCGGGCGCACGCGCTTCCATGCCCGGTATGATGGACACCATCCTCAACCTCGGTCTGAACGAGGACGTCGTGAATGTCATCGCGGCGAAGTCGGGCAACCCGCGTTGGGCTTGGGACTGCTACCGCAGATTTATCCAGATGTACTCCGACGTCGTTATGGAGGTCGGCAAGAAGTACTTTGAACAGCTCATCGATAAGATGAAGGAAGAGAAGGGCGTTCATTTCGACGTCGAGCTCGACGCGGACGACCTCAAGAAGCTGGCTAACCAGTTCAAGGCTGAATACAAGTCCAAGATCGGCGCGGACTTCCCGACCGATCCGAAGGAACAGCTCATCGGCGCAATCAAGGCGGTGTTCCGTTCTTGGGACAACCCCCGCGCAAACGTCTACCGCCGCGACAACGATATCCCCTACAGCTGGGGTACCGCAGTCAACGTGCAGATGATGGCATTCGGTAACATGGGCGACGACTGCGGCACCGGTGTTGCGTTCACGCGTGATCCCGCAACCGGCGAGAAGAAGCTCATGGGCGAGTTCCTGACCAACGCGCAGGGCGAGGACGTTGTTGCAGGCGTTCGTACCCCGATGCCCATCGCACAGATGGAAGAGAAGTTCCCCGAAGCGTTCAAGCAGTTCACCGACGTCTGCAAGATCCTCGAGGACCACTACAGAGATATGCAGGATATGGAGTTCACCGTTGAGCACGGCAAGCTCTATATGCTCCAGACCCGTAACGGCAAGCGCACCGCGCAGGCGGCGCTCCGCATTGCGTGCGACCTCGTGGACGAGGGCAAGCGCACCGAGCAGGAAGCCGTTCTGATGATTGACCCCCGTAACCTCGACACCCTGCTGCACCCGCAGTTCGACGCGAAGGCGCTGAAGGCTGCGAAGCCGCTCGGCAGAGGTCTGGGCGCCTCCCCCGGAGCCGCTTGCGGACAGGTCGTCTTTACCGCAGAGGATGCGGAAAAGTGGAAGGCAGCGGGCAAGAAGGTCGTTCTGGTCCGTCTGGAGACCTCTCCCGAGGATATCACCGGTATGAAGGCTTCTCAGGGTATCCTGACGGTTCGCGGCGGTATGACCTCCCACGCGGCGGTTGTCGCGCGCGGCATGGGCACCTGCTGTGTCTCGGGCTGCGGTGACATTGCGATGGACGAGGAGAACAAGAAGTTCACGCTTGCGGGCAAGACCTTCCACGAGGGTGACGTGATTTCGATTGACGGTACTACGGGTAACATCTACGGCGAAGCAATTCCGACCGTTGATGCAACCATCTCCGGCTATTTCGGCAGAATCATGGGCTGGGCGGACAAGTTCCGTAAGCTCAAGGTCCGCACCAACGCCGACACGCCGCGCGATGCAAAGAAGGCGCGCGAGCTGGGTGCCGAGGGTATCGGTCTGTGCCGTACCGAGCATATGTTCTTTGAGCCGGACAGAATCGCCGCGTTCCGCGAGATGATCTGCTCCGACACCGTTGAGGAGAGAGAAACCGCTCTGGCGAAGATTCTGCCGATGCAGCAGAAGGACTTCGAGCAGCTGTATGACGCACTGGAAGGCTATCCGGTTGTCATTCGTTTCCTCGATCCCCCGCTTCATGAGTTCGTTCCGAACACCGAAGAGGAAATCGCTCTGCTCGCCAAGACGCAGGGCAAGACCGTTGAGCGCATCAAGAACATCATCGCGTCGCTCCATGAGTTCAACCCGATGATGGGTCACCGCGGATGCCGTCTGGCGGTCACCTACCCCGAAATCGCGGCTATGCAGACCAGAGCGGTCATCCGTGCGGCGATTAACGTAAAGAAGGCGCATCCGGATTGGAACGTGGTTCCCGAAATCATGATTCCGCTGGTTGGCGAGGTCAAGGAGCTGAAGTACGTCAAGGACGTTGTTGTCAAGGTTGCCGATGAGGAAATCGCGGCGGCGAAGAGCGACCTGAAGTACGAAGTCGGTACGATGATCGAAATCCCGAGAGCGGCTCTGACTGCGGACGATATTGCGAAGGAGGCTGAATTCTTCTGCTTCGGTACCAACGACCTGACGCAGATG
>DJSQ01000190.1 GCA_002438075.1 Clostridiales bacterium UBA6330 | reverse complement strand
CCGGAATTCGTAGCACGGAATGCGGCTACACCCAAAATCTGTACAACGTAAAGACAGAATCAAAAATCCCCTTAGTTGAAGGTCTTGAAGGTTCTTAGGTGACTTCTCCTCAAGAAGTCACCTAAGCAGGGCTTGGGACAGCGTCCCAAGGTCTTGCCCTTCCCCCCTCACACCCTGCGTACCTGCCCCGCAAGCGGGGCGCCGACGCGGAACGCCGCGAGAACGCGGTCTACCTCGCGCGGGGACTCTACCGTAAAGAGAAAGTGCCACGCCGATAACCCCGCACGCAAAAGCACGTCCGCACGGTCGGACATACAGGTCGGGAGACTGTTCAGAACCAGATTCCGATGCTCCCACTCGCGCAGAAGCGGGAAACGTGCCCCGCGGCGGTCCACTAACTCCGCCTGCCCCCGCGCGCACCCCGTGCAGTCGGAAACCTCCTTCACCACACACTTTTCAAGCAGCATCAGAGGAAGCCTGCCGTATACAATCACCGCCGTGTTCCCGCCAATGTCGCGCATCTGCGGCAGGGTCAGCTCGGGCGACAGAATGCATTGCTCCATCCCACGCCGCTCCCAGAACGCCGCACTCTCCGAATTCGTGATGTTCAGCCGAAAATCCCCAACGGGTATCAAGCCCGCATCAACCGCAAAGCCGAGATGCCCCGCATTGCCGACCAGAGCGTAAACCGCCCCCGCCGCCCTTGCGGACCGTAGCGCCTCCGCCACGCGACCCGCATCACGGTCAAATATCACGGGCGGCAGAACCACCCCGTCCGCACCCGCCGCATAAGAGAACAGCGGCAGATAAATGCGCCCGAAATAGTCCCGCGCCGCCTCGGTCACCTGCTCGGGACGGGCGAAAACCGCACTGCGGAGCGGAACGCGCTTTTTTTGCGGCTTCTGCGGCACGGCGGGAAGCACTTCCCGCGCCTGCGGCTGTTCCGCTTCCTCCAGCGCCTCCACCGCCCGCCGCCGCAGGTCGTTCAGCCTGCTGACGGGCAGCATCAGCCCCGCGCCCAACTCAATCGCGGTCTCCCCCGCTTCATACGGGGTCCCGCCAAAGCGACAGAGCGACCGCAGAACCGCCTCCTCGGTCATCGGCACCGTCCGCGCCGCCTGCGGGATATCCCCCGCAACCGTGACCGAATGCGTGCCGTCCAAAAGCGTCAGTCTGACGGGCTCCCCCGCCACCATCCGCACTCCGACCGCGAGCGGGACTCTGCGCGTCAAGCCGCCGAACGGCGCGACCGCACGGCTCTTTTCCTTGTCCGCATCGCTCCGCACCCCGAGCATCCCGTGCCCGATGTTGCCGATGTAGTAGCCGTCGGTAAAGCCCCCGCGACTGAACGCTTCGGCAAGGCGGCGCATCTCCGCATCGGTCGCGCCGCGATTCTCGTCGATCAGGCGGCGAAAGGTCCGCGCCACCTCGTAAACATACTCGGGGGACTTCATCCGCCCCTCGATTTTGAAGGACGCAACGCCGAGCTTCGCCAGCTCGGGAACCTGCTTTGCCAGCGAAAGGTCCCGCAGAGAGAGCGGGTACTCCCCCGTTTTCGCACGGTACGGCAGTCTGCATGGTTGGGCGCACTCCCCGCGGTTGCCGCTCCTGCCGCCGACCAGTGACGAGAAGAGGCACTGCCCCGAATGGCAGACGCAGAGCGCCCCGTGCACAAACAGCTCGGTCTCAATCGGCGACCGCTCCAACAGCGCCGCCAGATTCTCGCGGGAGATCTCCCGCGCCGCCACCATGCGGGTAAAGCTTCTTTCGGCAAGGTCGCGCGCCATCGCGCTGTTGTGCCCCGACATCTGCGTGCTGGCGTGCAGCTCCAGTGACGGCAGCTCCCGCCGCAGGCGCTCCGCCCCGCCGACATCGGCAACAATCAGCGCGTCCACGCCCGCCCGCGCCGCATCCTTTGCCGCATCCGTAAAGGCGGAAAGCTCGCGGTCGGTGACAAGCGTGTTCAGCGTCAGATAAACCTTGACCCCATGCGCGTGCGCCAGACGGGTTGCCGCGCGCAGCTCCTCCGCGTCGAAATTTCTCGCATTCGCGCGGGCATTCAGCTGTGTACCACCCAAATATACAGCATCAGCCCCGCCCTCCAGCGCCGCTTCAAGCGACGCCATGGAGCCTGCGGGGCATAGCAATTCGGGATGTTTCGTTTCCGACGGCATCCGTGCGGAATCAGACATCCTCGTAGGTCAGCATATCGAACATCGCGCCGACCGAGGACTTCTTTCCCGTCCGCTTATCTTTTCTCGAGGCATCCAGCACAAACACGCTGTCATCCTTCTCCTGCGCAACGGCGGGAACCGCCGCCGCGGGTGCGGGAACAGCGGGAGCCTCTGCCGCAGCAGTGGGTGCTTCCGAGGTCTCTGCGCGCTCCGGCTCATCCGAGCCCTCTGCCGTCTGCTTGTCGGGGAACTGCTTCGGGACGTACTTGACCCGCGCGGGCGCTTCCGCCTTTGCTTCCTCCTTCATGCCGACAGCCGCCGCACGGTCGAGAATCGACTGCATGACAGCCGCGTCCTTGCGGAGGCGGTCAATCTCCTCCTGAAGGGACTCCACCGTTTTCTTCAGCTTTTCGTTTTCGCCCGCAAAACGGAATGCGTCCTTCTCTACCTTCTTGAACGCCTCCTGCATGGCAATCCGCTCCGAGCAATAGGAAAGCGCGCAAAGAATCGCCGCTTCGTTCTTGGTGCATCTCGGGCTGTGCAGGTTGATGTCGCGCATCCGACGGTCGAGAATGCCGACGATGTTTTCCACCTCATCGGGTGACGCGTCGCTGACGATGTTCAGCTCCATGTCCGCGACTGTAATGGTATACTTCTGTTTCATGTTCAATCAGATCCTTTCCGAAAACGGTTCAATCAATCTGCTTCTATTATACAATAAAAAAACGACTTTGAAAAGGGCTTTTCTCAAAAAAAATCGGAATTTTTTCAGTTTTTTCCCGATTTTGTGCCGCCGCGCCCCATTTTCCGACGATTCCGCCCGCCGAGAGCCGAAAAAAGCCGCTCCGCGCCCCACTTTTTCACACAAAGACCTTGCAACCGACACCCGATTATGTTATAATACATAGGACAGAACTCAACGCCAAAAATCCGAAAGGACGAAACACATGAAAACAGCAGAACTGAAACAGGCACTTGCGGGAACCGCTCTGGACAGCCGCTTTTGCGAAATTTACGGCTCCGCCGCACTGAACGCGCAGAAGGCGCGCTACCTGCACGCGGTGGAGGAATTCGAGAAGCTCTACGGCGCGGACCGCGAGGCGGCGCTCTACTCGGTTGCGGGCAGAAGCGAGCTTTCGGGCAACCACACCGACCATAACCACGGCTGTGTCGTTGCCGCCTCCATCGACCTCGATATCATCGCGGTTGCCTCCCCCGCCGCAGGCTCGGTCATCCGCGTCAAGAGCGAGGGCTTCCCCGAGGACGTGGTGGACTTCAACGCCTTCAGCGCCCCCAACCCCGCGCGGTACGAAAAATCCGATTCGCTGATTGCGGGCATGGTCGCGGGCTTCCGCAAGGAGGGTCTGGCGGTCGGCGGCTTTGACGCTTACACCACCTCCAACGTCCTCAAGGGCTCGGGCATCTCCTCGTCCGCCGCATTCGAGGACATGATCGGTAACATCCTCAACTACATTTACAATGACGGCAAGGTCAGCAACGTGGAGATTGCAAAGCTGGCGCAGTATGCCGAGAATCAATTTTTCGGCAAGCCCTGCGGTCTGATGGACCAGATGGCTTGCGCGGTCGGCGGCATCATCGCCATCGACTTCCGCGACCCGTCCGCTCCCGTAATCGAAAAGACCGATTTCGACCTCTCGGCGGCGGGCTACAACCTCTGCATCGTCAACACGGGAGGAAACCACGCCGACCTGACGGGCGATTACGCATCGGTTCCCGCCGAGATGAAGGCGGTTGCGGCTTACTTCGGCAAGGAGGTCCTGCGCGACACCGATGAGAATGCGGTCCTTGCTGCCATCCCCGCCCTGCGCGAAAAGGTGGGCGACCGCGCCATTCTGCGCGCGCTCCACTTCTTTGCCGAGAACCGCCGCGTTGCCGCGCAGAAAGCCGCGCTCCAAGCGGGCGATCTCGACACCTTCCTTGCAAACGTTATCGCCTCGGGTCGCTCCTCCTTCTGCTATCTCCAGAACGTTTACACCACCAAAAACGTCTCCGAGCAGGGGCTGTCTCTGGCGCTCTGCCTTGCCGAGCGGGTGCTCTCGGGCAAGCGTGCGGCTTGGCGCGTGCACGGCGGCGGCTTTGCGGGAACCATTCAGGCATTCGTTCCCACGGAGAACGTTGAGGAGTTCCGCAAAGTGATGGATGCGGCATTCGGCGAGGGTCGCTGCATGGTTCTGCGCGTCCGTCCCGAGGGCGCTCTGCGCATCTGATATGCGCCGCCCCGCTCCCATTTCGGGCAACGGCAGACGGCTGCTTGCGGTCCTGCTCTGCCTGATTCCCGCAGTGGCAATCTATTACGGACTGCCCCTGCTCGGGTTCCTCTACCCGCACATTCTCTACACGGCGGCGGGCGGTGCGCTCGCCCTGTGGTACGTCATCTACAACCGCGGCTTTGCCACGCGCGGGAAAACGGCGGCGGACCTCTCCCCCGACCTCCCGCTTGCCGAGCGCGAAGCCATGATTGCGGAGGGAAAACGGCGGCAGGCGCGCTCCGCGTGGGCGCTCTACATCCTCCTGCCGATTCTCTTCACGCTTCTGATTGACACCGTGATTCTATTTCTTCTACCCGAGCGGAGCATTTTTTCATGAACGATATCCATGTTTATTCCCTCTATTCCGGCTCGACGGGAAACGCCTTTCTGATTGTTGCGGGGGAGACGAAATTCCTCATTGACGCGGGAAAGAACGCCAAAGCGCTCTGCACGGCGCTCACCGCCTGCGGGGTTGACCCCGACAGCCTTTCGGCAATCTTTCTGACGCACGAGCACGGCGACCACATCCGCGCGCTTCCGGTCTTTCTCAAAAAGCATCCCCTACCGGTCCATCTTGCCAAGGCTTGTGCGGGACCGCTGGAGCGTGAGGCGGCGGTCGCGCCCCTGCTGCATCCCCATCCGCCGATTCACACCGAGGTCCTGCCCGGCGGCATTACCGTGACCTCCTTTCCCACGCCGCACGACAGCCGCGCCTCGGTGGGCTACCGCATCGAGATTCCCGAGCCGTCGGGCTTCTTCCGCATCGGCTACGCCACCGACATCGGCTTCGTCTCCCCTGCCGTGGAAACGGGGCTGACGGGCTGTCAGGCGGTAATTCTCGAAGCCAACCATGACCCCGAAATGCTGGTCTGCGGTCCCTACCCCGAGCCGTTGAAGGAACGGATTGCCTCCCGCCGGGGGCATCTTTCCAACCCCGACTGCGCGGTCTTTGCCGCACACCTTGCGGAATGCGGGACCCGCGCGCTGATGCTCGCGCACCTGAGCGAGACGAACAACACGCCCGCCTGCGCCTATGACGAGGTGGCAATGACACTCGGGACCGATGCGGTGCGGGTCACGGTCGCGGACCCCTGCGCCGTGGTGGAAATGGACCTCGGAGGTTGCATCCCATGCTGAATCTGACGCTGATTACGGTCGGGACGCTGAAGGAGAGCTACCTGCGCGAGGCAGTGGCGGAATACGAAAAGCGCCTACAGGCGTACTGTCGGTTGCAGACGGTCACTCTGCGTGAATCGCGGCTTTCCGACTCCCCCTCTGCGGGAGAAATCGCCGCCGCGCTTTCCGCCGAGGGAAAGCAAATCCTTGCCGCAATGCCGCCCCGCGCCTATCGCGTGGCGCTCTGCGTGGACGGGAAACAGCTCTCGTCCGAGGAGCTTGCCAACAAGCTGGACCAAATCGGGCAAACGCACGGCTCCGCCTGCTTTGTCATCGGCTCCTCCTACGGGCTGGCGCCCGAGGTCAAAGCGGCTTGCGACGGGCGCCTCTCCTTCTCCAAGCTGACCTTCCCCCACCAGCTGATGCGTGTCCTTCTCCTTGAGACCCTCTACCGCTCCCTCGGCATCTCCGCAGGGAGTAAGTACCACAAATAAGGGGGCGCGGGGGATGCGCCGGGGGAACTTTCTG
Source organism: Clostridiales bacterium UBA6330 (assembly GCA_002438075.1). GTDB lineage: Bacteria > Bacillota > Clostridia > Oscillospirales > CAG-272 > UMGS1865. The sequence goes on along the minus strand of DJSQ01000190.1, from coordinate 622 downwards.
AAGAAAGTTTCCCCAAACCCCTTCAAAGACTTCCAACGCAGTTTTAAGGGTGCGAACATACGGTTCTAAATGTTGGTAAACAGGGCTTTGCTTCGCTGCAAAAAGAAAAAGCCGACCTTGCGGCGGCTTCGTATCGGATTTTTTCGCAAAAGGGTTGACAAAACGGAAAAATTGTGCTATCATTAGAGTACGAGGGAACACCGAACGACGGTTACTTCCTCGATGGGGTTAAGAAATAACCGCCTACCGTGGAAAGTTAGGGCGGTTATTTCTTTTTGTTGTAGATGTCACGCAGTAGCCTGACAAGACTCAGTATAAAGCCGCCTAAAAGGAGCAACTGATCCCAAGTTACGTACATGGATATCACCTCCCTCCGAAAAGGACTTCCGGAGGAAGAAAAGAAATATTTGGTTCCTCCGGTGTAGGGAGGAAGTAACCGCCATAGGCTTGTCTATCCCAAAGGGATGGATTGCCTTGCGTCTTTTTACAGGAAAGCATAAATGCCTTTCTGCACGATGTCCCCAAGTCCGCAGGTTTCCCTGCGGCTTTTCTATTATACACCCGTCAGCATGAATTATCAAGAGTGCTTGGCTGATTTTTTGCCCTTACACGAGTGCCGAGA
>DJSQ01000097.1 GCA_002438075.1 Clostridiales bacterium UBA6330 | reverse complement strand
CAAATGCCTTCGGCATTCAGTTGCCCTCCGCAGGGGCGCCGACAGGCGGAAACTCGGCACTACGCAAAGTCATTCATGCAACAGCGCTCCCTGCCTTCTGTCCGCATTCACAGGGCTTATCCCCCGAAAAATGCCCGCACCAGCTCCTTGCCGCCGACCTCCTGTGCCACGCCCGAGCCAATCCGAACGGCAACGTCGCAAAGCGCCTCGGCACAGCGGCGGTCATGCGTGACCGTCAGGAGCGTGGTCCCGCGCTCGGTGTGGATGCGGTTCAACACCTCCACCATGTCGCAAAGCCCGCGATAGTCCTGCCCGACGGTCGGCTCGTCCAGAATCAGGAGCTCGGGAGCGGTTGCCGCCACTGCGGCGATGGACACCCGACGCTTCTGCCCCTCCGAAAGGGACTGCGGATGCCGCGCATAGAGCGACCGCACACCGAACGCCTCCGCCACCTCGTCCGCGTAAGCGTCCGACCGCGCGCCGAAGCGGACCTCCCGCTCCACCGTCGGCATGAACAGCTGATAATCGGGATTCTGATAGACCACGCCGACCCGCCGATACCATTCCCGCCCTCCGCGTGTCCCCTGCCCGAAGCGGGGGTCCGGCAGCTGGCGGATTCTGCCGCGCGTCGGCTTCTCCAGTCGTGCAATCAGGCGCAGGAGCGTGGTTTTGCCGCATCCGTTCTCCCCCAGCAGGACGGTCCTTGAGCCGCGCGGGATATCAAAGGTCACACCGTCCAGCACCTTGCGGTCGCGCACCGAAAAGGCAACATCGGAGAGCGACAGCAGGGCTTCTCCGCCCATGAAGGCGGGACATCTGTCCGAAATCGGAGCCGACTGCTCCCGCAGGTACGCCGCAGGGTCGGAGACCTCCCGCACCTGCCGATTGCCGACATGAAGAACCCGATTCACAAACGGCAACACCATGTCCAGCCGATGCTCGATGACAACCACGCAGTAGCCCGCGTCCGCGAGCGCGCGCAGAGTTGTCATCAGGAGTTCTGCGCCCGCCGTATCGAGATTTGCCAGCGGCTCGTCCAGCAGGATAATCCTCTGCCCCATTGCCAGCACCGATGCGGTTATCAGCCGTTGCTTCTGCCCACCCGAGAGGCGGCGGCACTGCCATGACGGGTCCAGCCGCATCAGGTCGCAGACGGTTGCAAGCTGCTTTTTGATCCGCTCGGGAGAAAAGGCAATCGCCCTTTGCTCCCGAGCGGGAGAGGCAACGGGCTCAGTCAACTCGGTCGGATCTGCCCCCTCCGCATTTTCCATCAGCGCCGATGCCGCGGCCGCGGCTTTGCGCTCTTCGTTCTCGTTCATGCCTTTCCCTCCGTCATGTGTCCGTTTTCCACACGGTAAATCCGATCGGCAATTGCCATAGTCGATTCCCTGTGCGAAACCAGAATGATGCTCTTCTTCCGCTTCTGCTCCTTCAATGCGCCGAGAATGATGCCCTCGTTGATGCTGTCCACATTGCTGGTCGGCTCGTCCAGCAGAATCAGCTCGCTCCCGCGCAGGAAGGCGCGGGCAAGACCGATGCGTTGCTTCTCCCCTGCCGAAAGGTTGTCCCCCAGCGCGCCGACCCGCGTTGCGTAGCCATTCGGTAGCGACAGGATGAAATCATGCACCGATGCCATCCGACACGCCGCCTCAAGCTCCTCCTGCGTGGCGTTCGGCTTTGCAATGCGCAGGTTGTCCTCAATCGTCTCGTCAAACAGATAGGTGCTTTGCGAGACCATCGTCACGTTCTCCAAAAGGGACGCGGTGTTGATGCGGTCGATGTCGGTGCCGTTGTAGGCAATTCTGCCCCTGTCCTTTTCCCAAAACCGCAGGAGCAGCTTGAGAAGCGTGGACTTGCCGCACCCCGACGCGCCGACGATTCCGATAATCTCGCCCTTCTCCGCGTGCATTCCGATGTCCTCCAGCACGCGGCTTGAACCGTCGTAGGAGAAGGTGAGGTCCGATACCGCCAGCGTTTTGTAATCGAAATCCGTCCCATCGGTCACCTCCTCCACGGCGGGCTTTTCCGCCAAGAGCTTCAGCACGCGGTCGCCGCTTGCCAGGGTCTGCGTCAGGTTCCCGGGGAGCGACCCCACCGCAATGACGGGACCGAAGGACGAGAACACCGTCACCATGCCGATGACCATGCGCCCGATTCCCAATTCGCCCCGCGACACAAGCAGAATGCCGACCGCCAGCGTCAGAAGCACGAAGAGCGAGACCGCCAGTTCGATTGCCGCGCCCGCACGGGTGATGTTGTGCTTCATTTTTTTCGTCTCGCACAGCATGGAATCCGAGCGGCGGTTGACCTCGGTCTCCCGCTCCGCGCCCGCGTTGTTGAGCACGATGTCGCGGATGCCCTTGATGCTGTCAAGAAAATACGCCGAGAAGGAGGAGAACTCCGCGCGGTAGCGCACGCCGCTCTCCTTGAGCCTGCCCGAGGAAATCAGCGGCACGACAATGCCGATGAACAGGTACCCGACCAGCGCCGCAAGCGCGAGATACCACGAGGAAACCAATCCGACAAACAGGAGCACCGCAACCGATACCAGCACCGCAATGCAAATCGGCGATATGGTGTGTGCGTAAAAGACCTCCAGCGTTTCAATATCCGAGGTAATCATTGCGATGATGCCGCCCTTTTGCCGCCCCTCCAGCTTTGCGGGGCAAAGTCTGCGGAGCGCGCCGAAAATCTTATCCCGCAGGACCGCAAGCAGGCGGAACGCGATATAATGGTTGCTGTACTGCTCAAAATAGCGCAGGATACCGCGCAGAACCCCGCACCCGACGGCGATGGCGATAACGGCGCCGTAGGAAAGCGCAATCGGCTCACCAAGCGCCTTTGCAACGCCGACCGCGCCCGAAACGGTAACGCCCATTGCACAGACGAATCCGAGACTGCCGTTCAGCACCGCCAACAGCATGATGTAGGAAAGACTGCCCAACAGCAAAATCAGGCTTGCCATGATTTTTGCGCCGTTCTCCCGAAGCGGCTTTTGCTTGTTCGTTTTGCGCCTCATGCAATCACCTCCCCGAAATTCCCCTCCAAGCGCTTTTGCGCCGTGTAAAGCCGCGCGTAGCCGCCCTGCTTTTCCATCAGCTCCGCGTGTGTGCCGCTCTCCCGCACCTCGCCGTTCTCCATGTAATAAATCCTGTCGGCGGGCACCACGTTCTCCAGCCGATGGGAAATCACCACCACGCTCTTTTGCTCGGCGAGCCTTCGGATGCGCCGCATGATGATGGCTTCGCTCTCCACGTCAATGTTGCTCGTTGCCTCGTCAAAAACGTAGATGTCCTTCCCCGCCACCAGCGCAACCGCCAGCGCCAGCCGTTGCTTCTGACCGCCCGAAACATTGCTTGCATCCTCGGTAATCACCTTGTCAAGCCCGCCGTTTTCCTCCACAAAGCGCCGCAGATTGACCTGCTCCAGCGCCGAAAGGATTTCCGCATCGGTCACGTCCCGCTTGGCAAGGCGAAAGTTGTCGCGCACGCTCTCGTTGAACAGATAGGTATTGTAGCTGACCACCCCGAGCCGCGCATACAGGCTCTCGCGTGACAGTGCCGACAGCGGCTTACCGCCAACCGTCACCTCGCCCGAGGCGGGACGGTTCGCGCCGATGAGCAGATTCACCACGGTGGATTTGCCGCAGCCCGAAGAGCCCACGATTGCCGTCATGCCAACTGCGGGGAAATCCATGCTCACGTGCCGCAGGACCTCCCGCTCGCCGTCATAGGAGAAGGTCACATCGCGCAGGCGCATTTCCGTGTCCTCAACCGTTTCCGTCCCCCATTCGGGGTCGGGCGTGTTCAGAAGCGTGATAATCTTCTTTCCCGCGCTCGCACCGTTCATGGCAACGTGGAACGCCGAGCCGAACGCCCGAAGCGGCAGGAAGAATTCCACCGCCACAAGGCACAGGAAGAGCGCCGCAATGGGGTCCAGCCCGCGGAATGCCGCGCCGCTGACCGCCAGCGCAATTCCCGCGCCCGCACCGCCGTAGGCAACCAGGTCCATAATTGTCGTGCTGGCAAGCTGCATGACCAGCACCTTCATTGTGATTTCGCGGAATTCCTCGGCGCTCTCGTTCAGCTTTTTGTGCTGTGCCGCGTCCGCACGGAAGAGCTTCAGCTCCCTGAGCCCCTGCACGCTGTCAAGGAAGGTATCGCCCATTGAGGTGTACTTCCCCCAATACTTGGCGAAAATCTTCTTTGCGTATTTGCTGACCGCAACAATCGAGAGCGGAATCAGCGGCACGCAGGCAAGCAGCAGGAGCGCGGTCCGCCGGTCAATCCCGACACAGATGCCAAACAGGAGCACGGGAGCCAGCATTGCAAAGAAGAACTGCGGCAGATAGGAGGAATAGTAGAGGTCCAATTGCTCCACGCCCTCTACCGACATCTGCGTCAGCCCCGCCATGCTCATGCCGTCCGCGTTCTTCACGCCGAGGGTCACGAGCTTGTTATAAACCCGCTCGCGCAGGTCCTTCTTCACCGACCTGCCAAGCCTGTCCTTGACATCCCCCGTCAGCCGCGAGCAGAGATACCGCACCGAAACGGCAACCGCCGCGCCGATCAGCGGCAGGAGATACCGCCCCGCCTCCGCCCCCTGTGTGAGGAGCCACACCGCATAGCAGACACAGCCCGTTACCGAGACGTTTGCAACCAGCCCCAACGCCTGCAACGCCACGGCAATGAAAATATATTTTCGGTTTGAACCGATCAGACGGAACAACGCCTTGTCAATCACCTTTCCGTTCCTCTCTTTCCTTTCGCTTGTTCGTTTCCCGCAGAATGGAAGGTCCCGTCATGACACACCTCTGCCCATTCCCGAGCGGATGAAATTCGCCACCCCGTTGCGCGTGGCATCCGAGAACGCACAGCTGACATTCAGGGCATCCTCATACGCCTGCTCGGGCGAGGTCCCGCAATGCAGGGACAGGTGCGTGGAGATAAAGCGGATAATCGTCAGGTATTCCCCGAGAATCCGCAAGCCCTCCTCGGTCAGCGTGACAAGGCGCTCGGTCTTTTCGATGTACCCCTTGTCCCGCAGACGCTCTACCGCATTGTAAGCGCTAACCTTGGACACGCCCAATTTGGCGGCAATGTCCTTTTGCTTGACCGCCGCGCCGTTTGCCGCAAGCGTGTTCGCCGCAATCAGATACCGCAGCTCCGATGAACTCATACCATCACCTCACAAAAGAATTCGGTTCCGCTTTTTGGTTAGCCTCGGCTAACTGATTGGTAAAAAGAATGAATCGACCTTTTTCACGGCATTTGGTTAGCCGAGGCTAACCGATTCCCGAAAAAAATCGGTTCCGGTAGAACCAAGTGTATTATACACAGTCGGGAAGAATTTGTCAAGCAAAAGTTAGCGGCAGACTAAAAAGTTTTCCATTTGTTCATTTTTGAACCATTACGGTTCCTTTCTTTTTCATTACATTTCGCGGACACTTTTCCGCAGAGGCGCAAAAGGACTTGCAAAACGCGCGAAAGTATGCTATACTATCACAAAATAAAGAAGTCGAGGTATTGTATGGAACGCGGACAATTTGTCGGGAAACGGATTCCCGTCATTCTCGATACGGACATCGGAAACGATATTGACGACACTTGGGCGCTGGTCTTTGCGCTTTTGCGCGATGAACTGGACATCCGCTTGGTAACAACCGTGCTCGGCGACCCGATTTATTCCGCCAAGCTGATTGCCAAGCTGGTGCAGGTCTGCGGAAAGGCTCCGATTGACATCGGGCTTGGAAAAAGCGGTCCCGAGCCTGCGCGATATCAGGGCGCATGGGTGGCGGATTATGACCTCTCCTCCTACGGCGGCAAAATTTACGGGGACGGCGTGGCGAGAATGCTGGAGGTCATCCACGAATGCACGGAAACCGTCACCATTCTCGGCATGGGTCCCTGCACCAATCTTGCCGAGGCGCTCCGCCGCGATCCGTGCATTGCGGAAAAGGTGCGCGTCATTTCGATTTTCGGCGGGCTGTTCCGCGGCTATTTCGGTCCCGCGCCCTGCGCCGAATATAATGTGCATCAGGACGTGGAGGCGGCAAAGGTCGTGCTTGCGGGCTATCCGCATCTGCTCATCTCCCCCATTGACACCTTTTTTGACGTGGTGCTGGACGGGGAGCGGCTGGAGCGAATCCGCCGTTGCCGCGACACAAGCGCGCCCGTCCGTGCGATTCTCGAAAACTTTGATATCTGGGCTGACAGCTACCCGCTTTGGCGGGACAAGCCCCGCGACCGCACCTCCGAGCTTTGCGATGCGCTCCACGTCTATCTTGCAATCACCAACGAGGGGCTGGTCACGCGGACCTACCGCTTGGAGATTGCCGAAAAGGGGCTGACAAGGGTCTCCGATACGGGAATTCCCGTAAAGGTCGCAATCGAATGGAGCGACAGGGACCGTATGCTGGATTTTCTGACCGATACCTTATGCGAAGGCTGAAAAAGGCGCACAGGCAATTGCCCGTGCGCCTTTTTCTATCGGAATCAGCCCTGCTGTTTATTCTCCTCGATGATTTTCGCGGCGAGGTTGGCGGGAACGATGTCGTAGCCTGTTACCGCAAAGTCAAACGAGCCTCTCCCCTGCGTCATGGCGCGCAGGGTGATCGGGTAGTCCAACAGCTCCACCTTCGGCGCGATTGCCTGAATGGTGGTATAGCCCTTATGTGCCGCAGGCTCCATGCCCATAACACTGCCGCGGCGCTTGTTCAGGTCTCCCATCACATCGCCCACCAGTCCGTCGGGAACCGTCACCCGCAGGTCACCCACGGGCTCCAGAATCACGGGACCCGCCTGCTCCAGCATCTTCTTATATGCCAGAGAAGCCGCCGTTTTGAAGGAAATTTCGTCCGAGTCGACCGCGTGATAGGAGCCGTCGTAGAGGTCCGCCGCAAGGTGCGTCATCGGGAAGCCCGCAATGCCCTTCTGCATTGCCTCCTGAATGCCCTTTTCCACTGCGGGATAGAAGTTCTTCGGCACGGTTCCGCCGACAACCGAGACGGTGAAGGTCAGTCCCTCCTCCTCGCCCGGAGCGAACCGCATCTTGACGTGCCCGTACTGTCCCGAGCCGCCGTTCTGCTTCTTGTGCTTGCCCTCCACGTCAACCGACTTCGTAATCTTCTCGCGGTAGGCAATCTTCGGGGTATCGTATTTGATATTCAGCCCGAAGCGGCTCTTCAGGCGTGCGGCAAGGACCGCCAGATGGACCTCCCCCAGCCCGTAAATCAAAAGCTGCTTGGTTTCGGGGTTGTTCTCAAACCGCAGGGTGTAATCCTCCTCGACCATCTTTGCAATGCTCTGGGAGATCTTGCCCTCATCGCCCTTGGACGCGGGGGTCATGCCCTTGACGTAATACGGCTTCGGGAACACGATTTTGCGGTATTCAAATGCCTTGTTCCATGTCAGCGTATCGTTGGTGTTCGTGTTGTTCAGCTTTGCCACCATGCCGATGTCTCCGCAGGCAAGCTCCTCAACCTCGGTCTGCTTCTTGCCGCGCAGGGTGTAGATGTGCGCCAGCTTTTCGTTGTCCCCCGTGGTGTTGTTGCGCAGGGTCATATCGCGGCGGACACTGCCGTTCATCACCTTGAAGAAGGACATTTTTCCCACAAACGGGTCCGCAACCGTTTTGAACACGAAGATTGCGGGCTCTCCCTCGGGAACGATATCAATCTTCTCGCCGTCCGCCAGCGTTTCCTGCTTCTTGGCGGTGTGGCGCGGGAAGGATTCGGTAATCTTATCGAGCATGGTCCAAACGCCCCACAGCTTGGTTGCCGCGCCGCAGAACACGGGCACGATTTCGCCGTGAATGATGCCCTCGTGGACGGCGTTGACCGCCTCCATGTGCGAGATTTCCTCGCCGTCGAAGTACTTCATCATCAGCTCCTCGTTGGTGCTTGCGACCGCTTCCATCAGCATATCGCGGTACTTCGCGGCAGCTTCCTTGGACTCATCGGGAATCATTTCCACACTGTGGCGACCGTTCGCGTCAAAGACGTGCGCGGTCTGATCAATCAGGTCAATCGCGCCGACCACCTCGCCGCCGCGCACCATCGGAATGGTCAGCGGGCAGACGTTCTTACCGAAGGTCTCGTGGAGCGAATCCAGCACGCGACCGAACCGCGCCTCATTGTCGTCGAATTTATTGATGAAGAACGCGCGGGGCAGATGCGCCGCCGTGACGGAATCCCACGCCAGCTCGGTCCCGACCTCGATGCCCGCCTTGCCGTCCACCACGATGATTGCGCTGTCGGCAACACGGAGCGCCTGCACGACCTCGCCCGCAAAATCCAGATACCCGGGCGTGTCGATGACATTGATTTTGATATCCTTCCACATCATCGGCGCAAGCGTTGCCGAGATCGAAATCTTTCTTGAAATTTCCTCCGCGTCATAATCACAGACCGTATTGCCTGCGGTTACGGTACCGAGTCGGTCGGTTTCCCCCGTCAGGTAGAGCATTGCCTCCGCGAGGGAGGTCTTTCCGCTTCCGCCATGCCCGAGCAAGGCAATGTTTCTGATGTTCTTTGTTTCGATCTTAGCCATTGTAATACCCTTTTCTGTGAACCTTTCTTCAGTTTAGCCGAAAATCAAACCGTTATGGACCGTAACGCACAAAACCGTGCGGATTTTCCTGCTTTCTTTTATTATATCACACAAAAAAGGATTTTGCAAGAGCGAAGCTGAACTCTATGACTGACGGAATGTAGAATTCCATCGCCGCTTTTTGGCAATTTTACACAAAATCGGCGATTCGGAACAGATTTTCGGCATTTTCAGCCGTTTTTTGCGCGGCAAATTCGGGGGTACAGCCCTTGACCTCGGCGAGCGCGGCAAGGGTATGGACCAGCAGTCCCGAATGGTTCAGGCTCCCGCGCAAAGGGTGCGGCGCGAGGTAAGGTGCGTCGGTTTCCACCAAAATCCGCTCAAACGGGACCGTCTCCGCAACCGCCCGCACGCGCGCGGCATTTTTGAAGGTCAGGGTCCCCGAAAAGGAGACATACCACCCGCGCCGCACCAGCTCGTGCGCCATTTCCGCGCTTCCGCTGTAGCTGTGGAACACGCCGCACACCTTCGGATGCCGCAGGACCGCTTCAAAGCAATCGCCGTGCGCCTCGCGGTCGTGGATAATCACAGGCAGGTCCGATTCCTCCGCCAAATCCAGCTGTGCCTCGAAAAAGCGCATTTCCTTCGCCTTATCCAACGGGATTTCGCCGTAGTTTTCATAGTGATAGTCCAGCCCGATTTCCCCGAGTGCAACGATTTTATCCCGCCGTCGGCTCTCCGCCGTTCCGAGAAGCGACCGCAGGCAGTCCATTGCGCGCGTCTCGTCGGGCAGGTAGTGACAATCCTCGGGGTGGATGCCGACTGCGGCAAACATTCCCGCGTAGCACGCCGCCTGCTTTACCGCCACAGCGGAGTTTTCGGGGTTCGTGCCAACGTTGACGATATGTGCCACGGGGTCGGGCATAATCTGCGAGAGAATCGCATCCGCCCCGCCCGCCTCCGCTTCAAAGCGGCGGTCGAAATAGTGCGCGTGGCTGTCAAAAATTCCGCCGATTGCCACCGTCAGACCTCCCGACAGCACTTGCCGTCAATCTCCCGCTTCAGCGAGCGATGGAACAGTCCGTCAATCTCCCGCTTCGCGTCCGCGCCCTCGTAGAGGACACGGTAAACCGCATCGCAGATGGGCAAATCGACCCCGTAGCGCGCCTTCAGCGTTTGCATGGCGGCGGCGGTGTAATAGCCCTCGGCAAGCGCGGTGTACGGCTCGCCCTTTACAAAGGCTTCTCCAAAGCTGCGGTTGTGGGAGTAGGGCGAAAAGACGGTTGCCTCATAGTCGCCGAGATGACACAGTCCGTAGGCGGAAAAGGGATTGCCGCCCATCGCCTCAATCAGGCGGGCAATCTCGCGGGTTCCGCGGCTCATCAGCGCGCCCTTGAGCGTGGAAAGCCCCATGCCGTCGAGAAACCCTGCGGCAATGCCGATGACATTTTTGGAGGCGGCTCCGATTTCGTTGCCGAGCAGGTCCTGCCCGTAATAGAAGCGGATGAGGTCCCCCGAAAAGGCATCCACCAGACGGGCTTTGAGTGCCTCGTCGTCGCTGTCGATGACCATGCAGTTCGGGATACCCGCATAGAATTCCTGAACGTGCCCGGGACCGAGCCAGACCGCAACGCCGTTTGAGGGGTCGGTATTCTCGCGCACGATTTCGGAGAGGCGCTTGCCCGTGCCAATCTCAATGCCCTTCATGCAAAGGACAAAGGCGCGATTTTGCAGGTTCAGCGGGCGCAATTCGTCCATGAGCCCGCGCAGGGCTTGGGACGCAACGGCAAGAATCAGGACCTCCGCGTCCTGCGTGGCGGCAGAAAGGTCGGTGGAGAGGGTGACGCTTTCGGGGAGTGTGAGCAGGTCGTTCGCGCGCGTTTCGAGGAACGCCTGCATATGCCGCGACCCTGCGCGACCGTAGAGTGTGACGTTGTGTCCCCTGCGGTCGAGGTACCAAGTAATCAGCGAACCCCATCTGCCGCAACCGATAACCGTAATATTCAATGGGTGAGCTCCTTTCATTGGAAAACGGGACTTGCGGTCCCGTTTTCCGAATTATGGAATGTTGGATGATAAAAAGTGCAGATTTTTCTCACGCTTTTTCTTTGCTTGTAGGAGGCGCAAAGAGAAAAGCACACTTTGCTGCGCAAAGCTGCAAAAAGAAACGCCGTTTGGGGAATTTCGCCGCCTGCGGGCGGCGACCAGCGCTCCACGGCGCTGGACCCGTGCCGCCTTTTAGAAAAGGCGGGCGAAAATTTTAACCCAAATTCCCTTTTTCCGCGTTCGTTATCTGACCCGTTCGCCGAGCGGGGTATCGTCGGAGAGGAAGACCACGCGGACGGTTTCTTCTCCTGCGGCGAGGACCATGCCGTTGGACTCCACGCCGCACAGGGTTGCGGGCTTGAGGTTTGCAACCACAATCAGCTTCCGTCCGATCAAATCCTCGGGCTTATACCACTTTGCAATACCCGACACGACCTGTCTCTGCTCATAGCCGAGGTCCAATTGCAGCTTCAACAGCTTCTTGGCACGCGGGACCGGCTCGCAAGCCAGCACTTTGGCGGTGCGAAGCTCCACGTTCATGAAGTCCTCGATGCCAATCAGGGCACAGCCCTCGGGCTTCTCGGGCTTTGTCGGCTCGTCCTTTTTCAGCGTCGCAAGCTGTGCCTGACGCTCGGCTTCAAATGCGGCAAGCTCCTTTTCCTCGTCTGCTCTTGCAAACAGGACGCGGGAATCGCCCACGGTATCGCCTGCGCGGAGCGCGCCGAAGGTCTCGAGGGACGCAAAGTCGCGGCGGTCGGTGTTCAGCTCGTTCAGAATCTCCTCTGCGGTTGCGGGAATGAACGGCAGGAGCATCACCGCGCCAAAGCGGATGGTCTCCATCAGGTTATAGAGTACCGTGCCCAAACGCCCGCGGTTCGCCTCGTCTTTTGCAAGGCTCCACGGCGTGGTTTCGTCGATATACTTATTCGCGCGGCTGAGCATTGCGAAGATATGCTCCAGCGCATCGGCAATATGGAACGCGTCCATTTCCGCCTTCATGTCGGCAAATGCGGAGAGACAGGTCTCCTTCAGTTCGCGGTCGGTCCCCTCCTCGCCCTGCGGCGCGGGAATGACCTTGCCGAAATACTTCTTCTCCATATCCAGCGTGCGCTTGACCAGATTTCCGAGGTTGTTGACCAAATCGGTGTTATAGCGCTTAATCACCGCTTCATAGGTGATTGAGCCATCGCTTGTAAAGGGCATTTCGGAGAGCGCATAGTAGCGCACGCCGTCCACCGTGAAATGCTCCGCCAACTGGTCTGCATAGATGACGTTACCCTTGGATTTCGACATCTTGTCCGTTCCGAAGTTGAACCACGGGTGACCGAACACCTGTCGCGGCAGGGGCAGGTCGAGCGCCATTAAGAAGATCGGCCAGTAGATGGTGTGGAAACGCAGGATGTCCTTGCCGATGATGTGCACGTCGGCAGGCCAGTAGCGGCGGAAATGCTCCGACTGCTCGGCATAGGTCTTGTCGGGGTCGTAGCCCAGCGCCGTGATATAGTTCGTCAGCGCGTCCAGCCAGACATACACAACATGGCGGTCGTCAAAATCAACGGGGATGCCCCATTTGAACGAGGTCCGCGACACGCAGAGGTCCTGCAAGCCCGCCTTGAGGAAGTTGTTGACCATTTCCTTCTTCCGCAGCTCGGGCTGAATGAAGTCGGGGTGCTCGTCAATGTAGGTCATAAGGCGGTCGGCATACTTGCTCATTTTGAAGAAGTACGCCTCCTCCTTTGCCTGCGTCAGCGGCGCGCCGCAGTCGGGGCACTTGCCGCCCTCCGCCTGCGTTGCGGTAAAGAAGGATTCGCAGGGCGTGCAGTACCAGCCCTCGTATTCGCTCTTGTAAATGTCCCCCTGCTCATAGAAGCGGCGGAAAATCTTTTGCACGGCTTTGACATGGGCTTCGTCGGTTGTGCGGATGAAGTAGTCGTAGCTTGCGTTCATCAGGTCCCAGACCCCGCGAATTTCGCCCGAAACGCCGTCCACATATGCCTGCGGGGTGATGCCCTTCTCTTTGGCGTAATTCTCAATCTTCTGCCCGTGCTCGTCCGTTCCCGTGCAGAAAAAGACGTCCTTGCCGAGCGCCCGTTGATAGCGCGCCACGGCATCCGCCATAATCACCTCGTAGGTGTTGCCGAAGTGCGGCTTGCGCGAAGCATACGCAATCGCGGTTGTCAGATAGTAGCTTTCTTTCATGTTTTCATCCTCCGATCGAAGCATCGTCAATAGTAGCATCGCCCGTCAGCCTTCGCCACAGGCGGAAATAGGAAATCAGCATCCGCGGCAGAAGGTCCGCGAGCAGATAAATCAGGAGCGAGAGCACCGAGAGAATCAGATGCGGCAGAAAATGCCCCCAATACCAAGCCCCCGCACGCCGCGCGCTCCCTGCGCGTGTTTGCCCGTTTCCACAACGAAAAACCGCAAAGACCCAACGGAAGCCGCCGAGAAGCAGGAAAATCAGCAGGCAGTCCGCAGCCACCGCCGCGAGCGCGACCAAGACCCAGCGCATCAGTTGATGTCCTGCAAAGCCCGCAAGCACCGCAACCGTTACACGCGGCGCCGCATACAGCGCGGCAAGCGGGAGCGCCAAGCACAGCCCCACGCGCAGAGCGGAACGGTAAGCCGCGCCGCTTGTAAAGGCATGGAATACGTCCGCGAGCGCGGTTTCCTCGTCCGCCTCCATTCGCTCAGCGAGATAGAACAGCCCCGACACGAGCGGGAGCGTGAGAAACAGGGTCAACAGGAGCAGGAGCACCGCCAAGACATAGGAAATCAGCGCCGCGCCCCCTGCGGTCAAGCCCTCAAGCGAGAGCAGAAGCCCCGCCAGCTGAAGCAGGAGCAGATACGGCAGGGCGGCGGTTGCAACAATCAACGTTGCCGAAATGAGACGTAAACGGTTGCCGTCGCGCGACAGGACCGCCGTTGTGTCCCGCCATAATTCGCGCCAAGCCTCCGCCGACAGCGTTTTTTGCTTCATTCGTATCCCTCCCTCCGTAAAACCACCTTATATTATACCAAATCGTGGAACATTTTACAATAGCTTTTGCGGATTTTCTCGAATTTTTGTTTGCAGAATCGGCAAACGGGCAAAAAAACCGCCCCGCTCGGGAGAGCGGGGCGGTAAAAATCAGATGTCACTTAATGGTTTTCATTTCAAAGGTCTCGCCCGTTGTGGTTTTCCAAACCATTGCGGTGATGGTCTTATCCTTTCCGTTTCTGTCAAGGACCTGCGAACCGGAGACCACAACGTACTGATTGGAGCCATCTGTAAGCGCCGCAGTATACAGCGAAGCCGTATTTGCGGAAATGGTGTTTCCATCGTCAATCAAAATGAATTTGCTTGTGCTATCCTTCTGACCGATGTTGATTGCCATGTTCTTGGTTACGGTATCACCCGCCTGTGCGCTGATATCAAACTCATTGTCCAGAATGGTAATCTTCGCCGTGCAGTTCCAACCGATGCGCTCAATCTTCACAGGACGCGTGCTGGTCACCTTGTTGTTAATGAAGGTGAATTCTTCCAGAGAATGCACACTCTCGTCCGCACCTTCGCCCCAGTAGCCTGTAGCCGCACGCCACCAAATCGGGTTGGAGTTGTTTGCAGAGTCGGGGGCGGCGTTAGTATAATTCTTAAAGGTGCATCCGTCAAAGGTTGCCTTGACCGCGGGGCAAGAACCTACCACAATACCATTGAAGGTGCAATTCTTAAATGTGATAGAGTTGAGATAGCTCCACGGAGACGTATACATCTGGATATCAAAGCTGACAACGCCGTTGAAGGTCATGTTCTCAAACACAACATCACTGTTACCCGGGACCAGCATATAAACCGAGGTATCCTTCAAGTTGTCAATAGAGGTATATCCCGTAGCCGCACTGTTGACAGTACCATCTCTGAAAATAAAGGTGTAGTCACCCGCATTGGCAGGAGCCGCCGCATAGCTGTTCAGATTGGTGCTACCGAACATCACGCCCTTGCCCGTGTAACCGGAATTGTGCTCGAAATATGTGATATCCTCTGCTGCCTTCTCTCCAACAGGAACAATCACGGGAACGTGCTTGGTAGCGCTCTCGGTTCCGTCAGGATTCTTTGCCATCGGGATGGAAGCGGCGGTCATGTTAGTATTCAGGTCTGCAATCGAAGCAACAATCGGGAGCGTTGCGTTCTCATCGTACTTTTCATCCTTGCTGTCCTTCTCAACCGTATCCTGCGTTGCAACTACGGTGATAGAAATGCCCTTCAGTTCTTTTCCCTGATAGTCATTTCCCGCATCCGTTGCCATGGTTCCCTGCAAATACAGGACCTCGGAAACCGTGTCATTCGGGGTGAGATGTCCCTCAAAAGCATTCAGGTCA
>DJSQ01000103.1:3029-3159 GCA_002438075.1 Clostridiales bacterium UBA6330 | reverse complement strand
CTTCTCCATCTCCATCCAGTCCGAGACCGCGTGGCGGTCGGAAGCCTTGCCCTTGACCGAGCCTGCGGTCTGGATTGCACCGCCGTAAAGCAGAAACTTTTCGGTCAGGGTCGTTTTACCCGCGTCGGGG
>DJSQ01000103.1:1988-2975 GCA_002438075.1 Clostridiales bacterium UBA6330 | reverse complement strand
ACCCGCGTCGGGGTGGGAAATGATGGCGAATGTTCGCCGACGGTTGATTTCTTCGCGTAAATTGCTCACTTTTTGCGTCCTCTTGTCTAATATTTAAGAATAAGAATTGTTATTGTTCCTGAAAATCAATGGAATCGGTTCTGAAAACACTGCCGTCCGAGCGGAAAAAGACCGCTTCATAGGAAAGTGTCCCGCTGTCACGGAGTGCCCGCGCCGCGTCCTCGCCCATGACCATGAATGCCGTGGAAAGCGCATCCGCCGTCGGACCGTCCCGCGTGACGACGGCAACCGAGGATAACCCGCTGTCGGAGGGGTAGCCCGTCGCGGGGTCCAGAATGTGATGGTATTGCTTCCCGCCGATGGTGACGAACCGCTCGTAATCGCCCGAAACGGACAGCACCTGCCCGTCCTCTAAGGTCAGCGTTCCCGCAATGCCTGCGCGGTTGTGCGGGTCGCGGACCGAGACGCGGAACGGCTTCCCATTCGGCTTGGCACCGAATACCGTCACGCAGCTGCCCATGGAAATCAGCCCGCCGTCCAGTCCGTCCGTTGCAGACAGCTGCTCGCGGAGCTTGGCAACCGCCGCCCCTTTTGCAATCGCGCCGAGGTCGACCTCGGTCCCGCTCGGCTTGCCGAGGAAGGTCCCCTCCGCCGTCAGCGCAGAGGTCCCGACCGTTGCAAGCCGTACAGCCAATTCCTTATCTGTTGGCAGGCGGTCCTCCTCGCCGCACCTTTGCCAAAGCGCGGTGAGCGGCGCGAGCGTGATGTCAAAGCTGCCGCCCGTCAGCGCGGAAAGCTCTTTTGCCTGTTGTATCAGCGTGACCGTCCGCGCGTCCGCATCGGAAATGCCGTCCGCCGATGCGTTCAGCCGCGCAATATCGCTGTCCGAAACCGTCAGCGACCACAGCCCGTCCAGCTCCGCAACGGTGGCTCTTGCCAGCGCAAAGCCTTCTTTTTTCGCCCGTGCGGTCCCGTAGAGCGTGACCG
>DJSQ01000103.1:1795-1935 GCA_002438075.1 Clostridiales bacterium UBA6330 | reverse complement strand
CGGTCCCGTAGAGCGTGACCGAAACAGATGTTCCCATGCCCCAGAATTCCTCGGTCTGCCCGCGGTCGGCGGAACAGCCCGCAAGCCCGAGCCCGAGCCCGAGAATGAGTAGGCAGAGCGCCAAAATGCAACACGTCATG
>DJSQ01000103.1:694-1692 GCA_002438075.1 Clostridiales bacterium UBA6330 | reverse complement strand
CCGTCAGAATCCCGAACAGCACGGCAGAGGGGAGCAGGTACGGCAGAACCGTGGTCAGAAGAACGGGGAGCGCCTCGGCATTGCGGGACGGGACCGCTATAACCGCTCCTGCGGCAAGGACCTGCCCCGTGTTGTGCGCCGCGGCGCAAAGAACCGACACGCCGAGGTAACTGCATCTGCGCAGGAGCAACCGCGCAAGCAACAGGGCAAGGAAAGCCATGCACGCCCCGCAGAACGAGAAGAACAGGGAAGTCCATGACCCGAACAATACCCCCGTGATGCCCACGCGGAGCAGGGAAACTGCAAGCGCATCAAGCGGAGAAAGCAGGGAAAACGCCAGAACCGTTATCACATTGGCAAACCCGGGCTTGAAGTAGGGCAGAAGCGTAAGCGCCCCAAACGGGAGCAGATGTTCAAGATAAGAGAGCATCAGTGCCGCAGCAAGAAGCGCCGCGTCAAGCGCCACACGGCGTGCGGAGGCGTATTTTTTTCTATCCGATGACGGAATCGGCATCACCCGCACCTCCTCTCCGGTCTGTGACGGTCAGACGGACCGCCGCAGGCGCGCAAATGACCGTTTCGCCTTTGCGCGAGATCCACCCCGTGTGCAGGCATACCCGATCGGGGCAGTCAGCCTCTGAGACGCGGGCGCGACCACCGCTGATTTCAACGGTCAGCGTGTAGCCGCCCGAGGTAATTGTGACCGTGCGGTCGGAGTCGGAGGACAGGGGATAGGAAAGGGTTTCCGATGGGGTGCGGATGACCAACAGCCGCTCGGAGGCGGTCTCCCCGCCGAGGAGCGCCCCGAAAAACAGCAGCGCGGCAACCAGCAGGACCGAAAGCATGACGAGCACATCGGCAAAGGAGAAGCGCGTGCGGAACATGGTCCCACCCCCAAAAAACAGAATCGTACCAGAATATTATACCAATAAAGAGACGGTTTTGCAAGGGCAAAGCGAAAGAATTTTCGGGGAGAGCGGATTTTTTTTGAAAAAGGG
>DJSQ01000103.1:0-649 GCA_002438075.1 Clostridiales bacterium UBA6330 | reverse complement strand
TTGAAAAAGGGCTTGACATTTGCAAAAAAAAGTGTATAATAATATGTGTTGCGCATTCAGCGCGATCGCGGGAGTGGCGGAACTGGCAGACGCGCACGTTTGAGGGGCGTGTGGTTCACACCATACGGGTTCAAGTCCCGTTTCCCGCACCATAATGCACCAACAAAAAAGATATTTGGTGCGAAAAGCACGAAAAAGCCCCGTTTTACGAGGCTTTTTCGCGTTTTTAGGGAACTTTGGCTCGTGTCAACTAAAATCACAAACCGTAGATATCTCAACATTGTTTTTCGGGTCTAACGGGACTTGAACCCAAATGGTCAAGTTTTTTGAGGACGAAGCCCTATTTTACAACTTTATAATAAACAGGCGAATGAGAAATTTTTTCGCGTCCAAACGGCGCGGCGAATGAAAAGCTCTCATTCGCCTTTTTTGTTTCTCAAAATAAAAGAAAAAAGGGGAAATTTGAAAAAGATGGACGAAACAGAAGTATACCGCAATTCGCTGCCTTTCGCAGTGGGAAATCAGGAAAGGGTTTATTGGATGGCGAGCTATCGCGCAAATCGGGCGTGCGCGGAATTCATCAGCAAGACGGTTGCAGAGAATTTCGACGGAATGCGTTTGAATGGCGATTGTCTCCAAACAATTCTGG
>DJSQ01000219.1 GCA_002438075.1 Clostridiales bacterium UBA6330 | reverse complement strand
CTTAGGGGACTTCTCCTTAAGAAGTCCCCTAAGTGGGGCTTGGGGCAAAGCCCCAAGGTCTTATCCTTCACCCCTCAGGAGTAATCAACCCGTAAGCACCGTCCCGACGGGCGTAAACGACGCAGGTCTTGCCCGTCTCACCGTTGTTGAAAACAAAGAATTGATGCCCTAACAGATTCATCTGGAGAATCGCCTCCTCGGGCGTCATCGGCTTGATGGGGAAGGTCTTGACACGAATAATCGCTTCTTCGTCCTCGGTGTCGGATTCTTCAAAGCCAAAGGCTTCTTCCGGTAGTACCTCTAAACCGCCCGTGCGGAGCCGACGCGCAACACGCGTCTTGTTGCGGCGAATCTGCCGCTCAATCGCGTCAATCGCCTCGTCCAGCGCCGTGCGGAAGCTGTCCGCGCCAACCTCGCTGCGGAATAGCGTGTTCGCGGCGGAAATCGTAATTTCGAGATTCTTCTCATTATGCTTGCAGGAGAGCGTGACGGTTGCCTCACCCTCGCCTGAAAAATACTTGTCGAGCTTTCCCAGCTTGCGCTCAATCAGGTCCTTCATTTCATCGTAAACGTTCATCTGTCTGCCAACTACGGTAATCTTCATGGTTCCTTCCAACCTTTCCTATGGATTGCAAGGAGGCTTGCCCCCTTCGCACCTTCAGTATAGCACAAAAATCGTTCCCTGTAAAGATAAAACAAATATATTTTACATAACGGAAAAATATTTGTCGAACCTGATAAAAAGGAATGTGGGAAATATCCGCGTTCCTCTTGACAGAACAAGGAAAATCTGGTATAATGAAAGATGGACAGTGCCGCGGAGGGCAGGAAAGCCTGCGGCGAACGGAAAACCGAGGTGCGAAATGAACGAAACCGAACAGACCCTGAAAAAACTGCGGGAGAAGATCGCCTACCACGCCAAGCGCTACTACGTGGACGATGACCCCGAAATTTCGGATTACGAATACGACCAAATGTACGCCGAACTGCTGAGGCTGGAGGCGGAGCATCCCGAGTGGGACGACCCCTCGTCGCCGAGCCACCGCGTGGGCGGAAAGCCGCTGGAAAAATTCAATAAGGTCACACATACCGTGCAGATGAACTCCTTATCGGACGTGTTTTCGTTTGAGGAGCTGCAAGCCTTCCTCGACCGCGTTGCGGCGGTCCTGCCCGATGCCGCCTATTCGGTGGAGCCGAAGATTGACGGACTGTCGGTCGCCCTGCATTATGAGAACGGCGTGTTCGTGCAGGGCGCAACGAGAGGGGACGGCTTTGTCGGCGAGGACGTTACCCAGAATCTGCGCACTGTGTTCTCCATCCCCCTGACCCTGCCCGAGGCGCTGACGCTGACCGTGCGGGGCGAGGTCTATATGCCGCGCGGAAAATTTGAAAAGCTCAACGCCGCGCGCGAGGAGGAGGGACAGGCGCTCTTTGCCAACCCGAGAAATGCCGCCGCAGGGTCGCTTCGTCAGCTGGACCCCGCAGTCACGGCGGCGCGCGGGCTGGATATCTTCGTGTTCAATTTTCAAGAGGGGAAGCTGTGGACCGACGGTCATGCACCGACATCTCACACCGAAACCCTCGACCGCCTGCATGAGCTGGGCTTCCATACGCTGGAATTCCGAACCCTCGCGCACACGGCGGAGGAGATTTTTGCGCATATCCGCAAGCTGGGAGAGGCGCGCGCAATGCTTGCCTATGACATCGATGGCGTGGTTATCAAGCTGGACGGTCTTGCCGACCGCCGCCGCATGGGAGAGGGAACCAATACCCCCAAGTGGGCGGTTGCGTATAAATTCCCGCCCGAGGAAAAGGAAACCAAGCTGGAGGATATCGAAATCGCGGTGGGACGCACGGGCGTTCTGACCCCAACCGCAGTCCTGACCCCCGTTCGGCTGGCGGGAACCACGGTCAGCCGCGCCACGCTCCACAACGCCGAGCTCATCCGCGAGCGCGATATCCGCATTGGGGACATCGTCACCCTGAGAAAGGCGGGGGACATCATCCCCGAGGTGGTGAAGTCCCATCCCGAATTGCGGAACGGGAACGAAAAGGTCTTTCGGATGCCAACCGTCTGCCCGTCCTGCGGCGAGCCTGTCTTTTATGACGAGGACGAGGGCGCGGCAACCCGATGCACCAACAGCAAATGCCCCGCCCAGCTCTCGCGCGGGATTGAGCACTTCGCCTCGAAGGATGCAATGAATATTGACGGTCTGGGTCCGCAGCTGGTGGAATCGCTCCTGCGGAACCGCCTGATTGAGGATGCGGCGGACCTCTACCGCCTGAAGCGCGAGGAGCTGACAGGCATGGAGCGCATGGGCGAGAAGTCCGCCTCCAACCTGCTGGAGGCAATCGAACGGTCCAAAGGTGCGGGACTGGAGCGCCTGATTTACGCGCTCGGCATCCGCAACATCGGCGAGGTTGCCGCCGAAGCACTGGCACAGCATTTCGGCTCGCTCGCGGCTTGCATGGCGGCAACCAAGGAGGAGCTGGTGGACCTGCCCGACTTCGGCGAGGTGACGGCGGACTGCGTGGTCAACTTCTTCTCGCATCCGCAGAACCGCGAGCTGTGCGAGCGACTGACCGAGGCGGGACTGCTTACGTCACCCGTCGGAATGCCGAAGGATGACTTCCTTGCGGGTCTGACCTTCGTGCTGACGGGAACGCTCCCGACCCTGACGCGGGACGAAGCCTCCGACCGCATCAAGGCGGCGGGCGGAAAGACCGCAGGCTCGGTCTCATCGCGCACCTCGTTCGTGGTGGCGGGGGAGAGCGCGGGGAGCAAGCTGACAAAGGCGCAGAGCCTCGGGGTCCCGATTATCGACGAGGAGACCCTGCTCGGTATGCTCCGCGACCGAAGCGCCACACCGAAGCAATCGGAAGCACCTGACGTATAAACAGTTACAAGAAAAGGAGAACCTACGATGCACGCAACACTGGTGGTCCTTGCGGCGGGACTCGGAAGCCGTTTTGGAGGAAACAAGCAGATATCCTGTGTCGGACCGAACGATGAATGCCTGATGGAGTATTCGGTCTACGATGCTATGCGGGCGGGCTTTGACCGCGTGGTGATGATTCTGAAGGAGGAAATGATTGACATCGTGCGCGAAAAGTTCGGCAAGCGGCTGGAGAAGCAGCTTCGCGTGGATTACGCGGTGCAGGATTTTTCATCGGTCCCCGCATTCTATACCATGCCCGCAGAGCGCACCAAGCCGCTCGGAACGGTCCACGCCCTGCTTTGCGCCGCGCCCTATATGGACGCGCCGTTTGCAACCATCAACGCGGATGACTACTACGGGCGGGATGCGTACACCATCCTGTACAGGATGCTCGGCAAACTTGAAAATGACCGCGAGGCGGTGATGGTGCCGTATATCCTCGGCAACACCATGAGCGAAAACGGCGGCGTGACGCGCGGCGTGTGTCGGCTGAAGGACGGGCATCTGGAGGCGGTGAACGAGACGAAAAACATTCGCTATGCCCCCGACCGCTCCATTACCTCGGATGCGGGACCGCTCTCGCCCGACGAGCGCGTTTCGATGAACATCTGGGGTTTCCACCCGTCGGCGGTCGGAAGAATTCAGACGTATTTTGAGGATTTTCTGCGCGCACTTCCCGCGGACGAATGCCGCGCGGAGTGTCTGCTCCCGATTATGGTCAACGATTTTCTCGCGGCGGGGACGCTCTCCGTTGCGGCAGAGGAATCCCCCGACCGTTGGTTCGGTCTGACCTACCGCGAGGATATGGCGGAGGTTGCGGCGGAGCTGAAGCGGCTTTGCGAAACCGGCTTTTACCCCCAAAATCTGTTCTGAACGGAGTAAAATAAGGCATGAAGAAGCGGATATTGGCGTTCCTGACGGTGTGTGCCGTCCTTTGCGGCAGTGCGTGTGCAAAGAAGCTGCCGCCCGAAATCGAACGCGGGACCCCGAAAACCGATTCCCCGAAGGAAACGGAGACGCAAACGCCAGAAAAGGAGCTGTTGCCCGTCTATGCCCCCGAGCGGATTGCGGCGGCTTCCAAATGGGACGGGAACCAGCAAATGGTGACGAGCCGCTCCGAGGTCTACGATTTTCTGAACGGAGACGGGAGTCGGGAAGCGCCTTATCTGCTGAAAAGTGCCGAGGATGTTGCAAGGCTGGCGGCGAATGTGCGGTACTACGGAAGCTATCTTGAGGTTGAGGAAACGCGCTACAGCGGCAAGTATTTCCGCTTGGAGTGCGACATCGATATGCAGGGGCATCGTTGGTGGGGAATCGGCGGCGGTTCGGAAATGTCACGGGGACAAACCCCGTTCATGGGAATCTTTGACGGCAACCACCACGCCATTTATAACCTTGCTTTGCAGGAGGAACCCCTGTCCGGCTTCTTTTCTTACATCGGCGGCGGTGCCGTGGTGAAAAATCTGATTATTGCTTCGGGAACCGTGGAATTATCATCGAGATTTCAGTATGCGGGCATTTTGGTCGGCGGCATTGCGAGCGGAGCGGTGATTGAAAACTGCTCTGTTTCCGTGGAGATGGTGGGCAGCTCCGAGAAGTCGTGGACGGTCGGCATCATCGGATACGAAACGGAGTATCCCGTCACGAAGGAGAACTGCGATTTCAGCGGTGTCACGCTCGGCGGCGAGCCGTATGCGGTCCCCGAAACGGGATATAAGCGAACAGCGGGCGCGAATTGAGGCGAAAACGATTGCTTCCGCGCAAAAATCGGGTCGGATACACGAAAAAATTCGCCCGAAGTCTTGACAAACCGCGAAAGATGTGGTACAATAGCACTTGAATGGCTGTGACGAAGAAGCCGCGGGACGGAATGCCGCAGAGAGTGCGCGGGCGGTGCGAGCGCATGACAGGAGGTCCCCACAGGGTATCGCTTCCGAGCCGACAGGGTGAAACCGCGCAGGGCGGGAGTAAGTCTGTCCGTGTTGCCGCGTTAAGGCAGAAGGTTGAAGGACCTGTAAGGGCGCCCCTTTGGGCGAACATGAGTGGTACCGCGGAAATTTCCGTCTCATGGCATGATGCCGTGAGACGGTTTTTGTTTTGTAAAAAATCCATTTAGGAGTGAAGAATATGGCAAAGGATTACACAAGCACACTGAATCTGCCCGTTACCGATTTCCCCATGCGGGCGGGACTGCCGCAGAGAGAGCCCGAAATGCAGAAGTACTGGGAGTCCATCGACCTGTACAACCTCATGCAGGAGAACGGCAAAGGCAAGCCGCTGTTCATGCTGCATGACGGACCGCCCTTCTCGAACGGCAACATTCACATGGGCACCGCGATGAACAAAATCCTCAAGGATTTCATCAACAAATCCAAGCTGATGATGGGCTACCGCGTTCCCTATATCCCCGGGTGGGACAACCACGGAATGCCGATTGAATCCGCCATCATCAAGCAGAACAAGCTGGACCGCAAGAAGATGTCAATTCCCGAGTTCCGCGAAGCCTGCCACAATTTCGCGCAGGATTTCGTCAACCGCCAGAGAGAGCAGTTCAAGCGCCTTGGCGTCAGCGGCGATTGGGAGCATCCGTACCTGACCATGAACCGCTCGTTTGAGGGCAGGGAAGTCAAGGTCTTTGGCGAGATGTACAAGCGCGGGTATATCTACAAGGGCATGAAGCCCGTTTACTGGTGTCCGCACGATGAGACCGCGCTGGCGGAAGCCGAAATTGAGTATCAGACCGATGAATGCACCTCGGTGTATGTCAAGTTCCGCGTCAAGGACGACAAGCAAAAGCTGGCGGGGCTCTGCGACCCGAGTAAGACCTATTTCATCATCTGGACCACGACCACATGGACCCTGCCGGGCAACCAAGCCATTGCGCTCAGTCCCGTGGACGATTACGTTCTGGTGCGCGCGGACAACGGCGAGTGCTATCTCGTTGCCGATGCGCTTTGCGAAAAGACCATGCAGGCGGGCAAAATCGGCAGCTATGAAAAGCTGGCAACCTTCAAGGGGCAGGACCTCGAATACATGACCGCCCGGCACCCGTTCCTCGACCGTGAGTCGCTGGTCGTGACCGCCGATTACGTCACGATGGACAGCGGTACCGGTTGCGTTCACACGGCGGGCGGCTTCGGTGCCGACGACCATGTGACCTGCCGCCGCTACAACCTGCCCGATCTGGTCCCCGTGGATGACCGCGGCTATCAGACCGCCGAGGCAGGCAAGTTTGCGGGAATGTACTACGAGAAATCGAACGATGCAATTTTTGCCGATATGCAGGAGAGCGGCGCGCTGTTCGCGTTTGAGAAGTTCAGCCACGAGTATCCGCACTGCTGGAGATGCAAGAATCCGATTATCTTCCGTGCCACACCGCAGTGGTTCTGCTCGGTGGACGCATTCAAAGTTGCGGCGGTCAAGGCTTGCGAGAACGTGCAGTGGCTCCCCGAGTGGGGCGGCGAGCGGATTAAGCAGATGGTGCGCGACCGCGCCGACTGGTGCATTTCGCGTCAGCGCCATTGGGGCCTGCCGATTCCCGTGTTCTACTGTGCCGACTGCGGCAAGCCCGTTGTGACCGACGAAACGATTGAAGCCGTGTCGCAGGCGTTTGCCGAAAGCGGCTCCAACGTCTGGTACGAAAAGGAAGCGGCGGAGCTTTTGCCCGAAGGCTTTGCCTGTCCGCATTGCGGCGGCAAGTCCTTTACCAAGGAGACCGACACGCTGGACGGCTGGTTTGACTCCGGTTCGTCGCATTTCGCGGTCCTGCACGACAACCCCGACCTGAAGTGGCCCGCCGACCTCTATCTGGAGGGTGCCGACCAGTATCGCGGCTGGTTCCAGTCCTCGCTTCTGACGGCTGTCGGTGCGGGCAAGGAGCCGATTGCCCCCTACAAGACGGTTCTGACCCACGGCTGGGTCGTGGACGGAGAGGGGAAGGCGATGCACAAGTCGCTCGGCAACAGCGTCTCGCCCTCGGATGTCATTCCGAAGTACGGCGCGGATTTGGTGCGCCTGTGGGTCGCGTCCTCGGATTACCGTGTGGATGTGCGCGTGTCCGACCCGATTTTCAAGCAGCTGTCCGATGCGTATCGGAAGGTCCGTAACACGGTCCGTATCCTGATTGCCGACCTCTCGGATTTCAACCCCGATACCGATGCGGTTCCGTTTGACCGCCTGCCCGAGATTGACCTCTGGATGATTTCGCGCATGAACGAGCTGACGAAGGATGTTTTGGAATCCTACAACGACTACGAATTCCATGCAATCTATCATGCCATCAACAATTTCTGCACGACCGACCTCTCCAAGCTGTATATCGACATCACGAAGGACCGCGTATATACCGAAAAGAAGGACGGCGAGGCACGCCGCGCGGCGCAGACCGCCATGTATTTCGTGCTGTCGGGTCTGATTCGTCTGCTGGCACCGATTCTCGCGTTTACCGCCGAGGAGATGTGGCAGGCAATCCCGCACAAGGCAACCGACCGCACCGAAAGCGTGTATCTCAATCCCATGCCGACCTATGACGAGGCGCTGACCTATCCCGCCGTGCGCGAGAAGTGGGACCGCCTGTTCGAGATGCGCGACGACGTGATGAAGGCGCTCGAGCTGGCGCGGACCGAAAAGATGGTCGGAAAGTCGCTGGACGCGAAGATTACGCTCTACACCACCGATGCGGAAATGACCGCTCTGCTTGCCGAGTTCGGCGATGAGCTGAAAACCGTGTTCATCGTCTCGGGCGTTGCGGTTCGGAACGAGGAAGCACCCGCCGAGGCGCATACCGAGGGCACAAGCGGCGTTGGCGTGCTGGTTTCTCCCGCCGACGGCTGCAAGTGTGACCGTTGCTGGTCCTATTCCGTCAAGGGTCTGCACACCGAGGACGGCGGCTTCCTCTGCGAGCGCTGCCGCAACATTCTGGGGCTGTAACGCACCGCGAATCTCCCTTGACGAAAGTTCTTGAAGGTTCGCAGGAAACTTCTTTCAAGAAGTTTCCTGCGTGGGGTTCGGGGCAAAGCCCCGAGACTTTACGAAAGGAGAAAACACATGACCATGATTCTTGTTCTGATCGGTATCATCCTCGGCTCGGTCGGGTTGGATCAGCTGACCAAGCTGTTGGCGGTGCAGTACCTCAAGCCGATCGGGTCCTATCCGCTCTGGCGGAACGTTCTGCACCTGACCTACGTTGAGAATCGCGGCGCGGCATTCGGAATGCTCAGCAATCAGCGGTGGGTGTTCATGATCTTTTCCACCATTGCCATCATCGGGCTGGCGGTTTATTTGTTCCGCTTCTGTAAGGAAGGCAAATGGGTCAAGGTCGCGCTTGCCATGATTATCGGCGGCGGAATCGGCAACATGATTGACCGCATCGCGCTCGGCTACGTTGTGGATTTCGTGGACTTTACCCTGATTCACTTCGCGGTGTTCAACGTGGCGGATTCCTTCGTGTCGGTCGGTGCGGTGACGCTGGTTATCTGGTTCGTGCGGTCGATGGTAACGGAATACCGAAACGAGAAAAAGAAAAAAGCCGACGGAGCGTCGGAGCAGCATGATGATGGGACGAATTGACGGGTATTTTTCGCGCACGGTCGATGAGGCGGAGAGTGGGGAGCGGCTTGACAGCGCGGTGGCAAACATCGCGTTGGTGACGCGTTCCGCCGCCACACGGCTGATTGGCGGGGGTTTTGTGACCGTGAACGGGCAGACGCGCGATAAGAATTACCGTCTGCGCACGGGGGATGTTCTGGAAATCTGCCCGCCGCCCGCACAGGAATGCGAGGCAAAGGCGCAGGAGCTTCCGCTGGACATCGTATATGAGGATGCGGACCTGATTGTCATCAATAAGCCCGTTGGCATGGTGGTTCATCCCGCCGCAGGAAATCCTGACGGAACGCTGGTCAACGCGCTCCTGTGGCATTGCGGCGGAAGTCTTTCGGGCGTGGGCGGTGTCCTGCGCCCCGGAATCGTTCACCGCATCGATAAGGACACCAGCGGACTGCTGGTTGTTGCGAAGAATGACGAAGCCCACGTCAGGCTGTCGGCACAGCTTTCGGGACATCATATCCGCCGCATCTATTATGCCATCGCCATCGGGAACCTGCCCGAGGACAGCGGAACGGTGGATGCCCCCATCGGCAGACATCCTGTGGACCGCAAAAAAATGGCGGTCCTGACCGCCGCGGGCGCACACGCGAAAAGCGCCGTGACGCATTGGACCGTTGTTGCGCGCGGGGAGGGGGACGGGACCCGCTTTACCCTCCTGCGCTGTGAATTGGAGACCGGCAGAACGCACCAGATTCGCGTGCATCTGGCATCCATCGGACACCCTCTGCTCGGCGACCCGCTTTACGGGGGAGACAGGACCCGCTTTCAGGCGCATCACCGCGACCTGATCCCGGGGCAACTGCTCCATGCCGCGTGCCTGACCTTTACGCACCCGCGCACGGGAAAACAGGTCCGCTTTGAATGCCCCTTGCCCGCGAATTTTGAAAGGTTAAACCATATTTTATTCGGAGACACTCCAATTTCCGTTTAGGGAAGTTCTTGCGGGGTCTTGGGGCGCTTCTTTCAAGAAGCCCCCCAAGTGGGTTCGGGCAACGCCCGAGACCTTACCCAACGCGTGAGGAAAGCACGAGCTTTTCGGGAATCGGATCGGTGAAGAAGGTGCACAGGTCGCGGTCACTGACCACGTAGTCCAAATCGCGGACGTTGCCCTGATAGAAGGTGGAGGGTCTGCCCAGCTTGCTGGAATCGATGAGCAGAATTTTTCGCCGTGCGTTCTTCAGCATGATGTTCCGCACCGCAACCTCTTCGGCGTAGCAGTCGTAAAAGCTGCCGTCCTCGGTCAGCGCTTGGACCGAAAACAGCACCACGTCCGCGTGAATCTGCGAAAGAAAGCTCTGCGCGTAGCCGCCGACCAGCACCGCGCGGTTCTCGGACGAAACCAACCCGCCCGTGCAGTACGCCTTCACATCGTAGCCCGAAAGACAAGCCATCGCGTCCACACTGTTGGTAATGACCGTTACCCCGCTGACCGACGGCAACAGCTCCGCCGTGAAAAACGCGGTCGAGGAGCCGTCCAGAAAGACGATGTCCCCCGGGGCGATGAGCGAGACCGCCGCACGCGCGATTTGCTTTTTCTGCGCGCTGTTCTCGTGGCTGCGCAGGGAAAAGGGGATGTGCCGCCCGCTGGTCTGCGTGATTTTCACGCCGCCGTAGGAGCGCTGGACCAGTCCGCGCTCCTCCAGATTCTTGAGGTCGCGGCGGATGCTGGAGGGGCTGATGTTCATTTTGCGGGAGAGGTATTCCACCGTTGCGTATTCGGTATCGCTCAAAAGGGAGAGAATCTCGTCCTCCCGTTCACATTTATACATATTGTTTCAACCTTTCTGCGCGGTACTGCGCATTCTTGCATGATTATCATACCATAAAAACGCGGATTTGTAAAGGGCTTTGACGAAAAAAATCGGCTTTCCGCGAGAACTTACGAAAAGACAGGCAGGTTTTATGAAAATTCTTTTTTTTGATATGGAATTCGCAAACGGAAAAATCCCCGGCTCGGTCTATTCCTTCGGGTATGTGCGGACCGACCGCAATTTCCGTCTGACCGACCCGCAGACCGATCTGCTCATCAATCCCGACTGCGAATGGAACGACTATGTGCGCAGGAATATTCTGGCGTACCAAATGTCAACCGTGAAGCAGGCATCGCTCTTTTCCGCCTACTACAAGCGGCTGAAAAAGCTGCTTTGCAGGTCCGATCTGGTGGTCGGCTTTGCGGTGAAAAACGATACCACTGCGTTGCGCAAAGCCTGCGAGCGCTACGGGCTGAAGCCGCTTTCCTTCCGCTGTCTCGACCTTGAGCGGGTCTGCCGCTCCCTGCGCGATTACCCGCAGGCGCACGGGCTGGACGGCTACGTTCGCGCCTACACGGGCATTGACCCCGCAAACCGCCACCGCAGTGACGGCGATGCGTATGCAACGATGCTGCTTTTGAAGGGGATTTGCGAAAAGCACGGTGTGGACGCGCGGGACGTGGCAAAAATTTATGCCGCCGCGTTTATGGATTCCCTGCCGCAGGAGATGCAGGAGGGGAAACGGGGAAAACGGGCTGCTCAAGAGGGGGAGCCTGCGGCGCCCGACAAAGCGGCAAAGCGCTGAAGCGGCTGAAACCGCCGAAACCGTTGCAAAAATTAGAAATCATTGGCACAAGGTTTTCCTTGTGCTTTTTTCTTTGCATAAAAACGGGCGCTTGCGGTGATGATAAGAAGGACAAATTCGCGTTGCCGGAGGAAGCAGGAATGGAACAAAGCAAATTTACGGTCGGTCAGCCCTTGCTGGAGATTCGCGGCATGACGAAAACCTTCGGTCCCGTTGTGGCGCTGGACCGTGTGGACCTGACCGTTATGTCGGGCGAGATTCGCGGCTTGATTGGGGAGAACGGGTCGGGAAAATCCACAATTTCCTCTGTTTTTTCGGGGATGCAGGGCGCAGACAGCGGCGTGATGACCTTTGAGGGGAAGCCGTGGCAGCCGTCCGACATGAGCGATGCGCTCCGCCGCGGCGTGGGCATGATTGTGCAGGAGAGCGGAACGGTCCCCGGGATTACGGTGGCGGAGAACCTGTTCCTTTGCCGCATGGGGCAGTTTGCGGTCCTTCGCACGCCCTCGGACCGCGGTTGGGGACCCATTTCCTCGCGCAGTCTCTTCCGCGCGGCGCAAAGGGCGCTGGACGAAATCGGTGCGGGGCACATCCGCGCCGAGGCGCTGACGGGGACACTGGACATGATGGACCGCAAGCTGATTGAGGTTGCAAAGGTCTGGATTGCCCGCCCGCGCGTGCTGGTGGTGGACGAAAGCACCACGGCGCTCTCGCAACGGGGGCGAGAGATTATCTACGGGCTGATGGAGCGCATGAAGGCGGAGGGCGGTGCGGTGGTCTTTATCTCGCACGACCTTGACGAAATCATGGAGAAATGCGACACGCTGACCGTCCTGCGCGACGGGCACATCATCCGCACCTTTGAAAAGGCGGAATTCGAGGCGGGCGCAATCCGAACCGCCATGATCGGGCGGGAATTGCAGGGCGATTACTACCGCACCGATTACGGAAGCCCTCGGGCGGGGCGCGTGACGGTGGAGGTGACCGACCTGTCCGTTGGTGACCGTCTGCACGGCGTAAGCTTTTCCGCGCACGAGGGCGAGATTCTCGGCATCGGCGGGCTTTCGCATTGCGGAATGCACACGCTGGGAAAGGTCCTGTTCGGCGCGGTCAAGCCCTCGCGGGGGAGCGTCCGCGTGCTCGGAAAGCCGTTGCATGACCCGAGCGATGCCATCTCGCGCGGGGTCGGCTATGCCGCAAAGGACCGCGACACCGAGTCGCTCTGTCTTTCCGCCTCGGTGCGGGACAACATCGCCATTGCGGGCTTTCCCGTATTCGCGCCGCACGGCGTGATTCTGCCCGCGCGGGAGCGCGCCTATGTTCGCAGACAGATTGAGGGAATGCAAATCAAATGCTTTTCGCAGGATCAGCCGATTGAGCAGCTGTCGGGCGGAAACAAGCAGAAGGCGGTGTTCGGAAAATGGATTGGGGCGGGGTCACGCATCCTGATTCTGGACTGCCCCACGCGCGGAATTGACATCGGGGTCAAGCAAACGATGTACCGCCTGATGGCGCGGATGCGGGAGGAGGGCAAAGCCGTAATCATGATTTCGGAGGAGCTGCCGGAGCTGATCGGAATGTCGGACCGCATCCTCATCATGAAGGACGGAAGAATAACCGGAGAGTACCCCCGTGCGCGCGATCTGCGGGACGCGGACCTCATCGGGGATATGATCTGACCGAAAGGAAGAAACCATGACACAGGAACTCGATTCGGAACGGGCACGGCTTCGCGGGCGAGCCGTCCGCCGCTCCCGCCTCATCAGTCTGATTCCGCTTGCCGCCTGCCTGTTGCTCGGCGGTCTTTATCTGTTGCTTGCGTGGCAGAACGGCTACGACCTCGGCATCGGGATGGCGGTGGTCGTTTCCAACGCCACCTTGGTTGCTCTGGTGGCAACGGGCGCGACCTTCATCTTCACCGCAGGCTCCTTTGACCTCTCGCTCGGCGCGAATATGCTGGTCAGTGCCCTCATCGGCGGGCTGGTCGGCAGGGCGAGCGGAAATCTCTTTCTCATGCTGCTTGCCACCATGGGAACGGCAATCTCGCTCAGCGTTCTCGGCGCATTGCTGGCAACCTTCTTCAATCTGCCCGTGTTCATCATGACCATCGTGATGATGAACGTTTACAGCGCGGTCTCCACCCTGATGCTGACCACGCTGGGGACCAACTCCGCGCTGGCGGTCCCAACCTCCCTTGTGGCGGGGCTGAACCAAACGTGGTTCCGTCTGCTCCTGCTCGCGGTCTTTGAGGCTTTTGCCTGCGTGCTGTTTTACCTGCTCCCCATGGGGCGGCAGGCGCGGTTCCTCGGCGGAAACCCGATTTGCGCAAGGCTTTCGGGCATCCGACCGAAGTCGCTGACCGTGCTCTGCTTTGCGCTGGCGGGCATCGGCATCGGGCTTGCGGCGTTCGCCATGACCGTGGAAACCCCGACGCTTTCGGCTTCGTCCGGCTCGTCGGTGGGCATGAATATGCTGATTGCAATGGTGTTCGGCGGAATGCCGATGAGCGGGGGACCGCGTTCCCGAATGTACGCGGCACTGCTCGGCGCGTTCTCCATGGCGTTTCTGGACGCGCTGATGAATATTTACGTGACCGGAAGCTGGTATCTCCAGATTGTAAAG
The DNA here is from genome assembly GCA_002438075.1 of Clostridiales bacterium UBA6330. GTDB lineage: Bacteria > Bacillota > Clostridia > Oscillospirales > CAG-272 > UMGS1865. The sequence continues at coordinate 9,772 of DJSQ01000219.1, read as the reverse complement.
GGTGTGCTGTTTGTAACGGTGGTGTTCCTCTTTACCATCGGGCGGAGAAGCCGAATGCTGGAGCGTTAAGGAATGATTGATTGGAAAGGAATGAAAACATGAAAACGAAGCTTTGGGTCCGATTGCTGTGTGCGGTCCTGCTTGTCTGCGCGCTTCTGCCGTTGGCGGGCTGTAAAAAGGGCGCGTCCGACCTCAAAATCGGCGTGCTGTGGGAGGATGATACCTCCGGAGAATCGGCGGCGTGGGCGAAATATCTGCGCGCGCTGGCGAAGGAATACGGCTTTACGATTGACTTTACCACCACAAACAGCTCGTCCTCCGAGGTGTCGGCAATCAACACCTACGCCTCGAAGGGGTACGACGCAATTCTGCTGTTGTCCGACGATGACATTGTGACCTCGGTCAATGCGGCTGCGGCAAAAAAGATGTTCATCATCTGCCCCACGGGGCACCCGACCGACGAACAGCTGAAGGAAATTCGCGGAAACGAGTATTTCCTCGGCTCGGTTGCGCCCACCTATGACACCGAGTATACTGCGGGCTACAACATGGCGCGCTACTTTGCGGAGGAGAAGAAGCAGACCGCCTTTACCGTGTTCGGCGGTGCCACGCTCTACGGCTCGCAGATGCACATTCAGCGTCTTGCGGGTATCCTTGCGTATCTGTGCGAGGACAGCGGGACCTCCTATGACGGCGCGAAAACGCGGGACGAGCTGATTGCAAAGGTTGCGGGAACGAGCCTCGATCCCACGAAATTCGTCAGCACGAAATACCGCATCACGGGCTATATGGACGGCTTCGGCTTTGACGATGCCTTTTCCACCAAGCTGACCAACAGCCTGGAGAGCGGCGGGACCTGCATTCTGACGGTCGGCGCGGGCGAGGTTGTGACCAAGATTGCCTACGGAATCACCTCGGCAAACAGCAAGCTCGAGACCTGCACCGTCGGCGGTGTGGACGCGATTACGGCGGATTATGCCGCGTGCTTTGATTTGGGCTATGCCTACGATTGCGGCAAGTTTGCCTCGGCAATGGCACCCTCAATGATCATGATTCTGTGCGCGAAGGACGGGAAGAAAATCAAGGCCCCCGACGGCTACGCGCCGAAGCTGGGGCTGAGCTATTGGGTTGCCACAAGCAAGACCGCGCTGGAGGAGATGCTCAAGAGCGACAACGCAACCGACGGATACTGCTACAACAAGGCGGTTCTGGACCACTATATCGAGGCGGCAAGCTATGACGAGCTTGCAAAGCTCTGCGCGGCGGACTACGCGGAGGCGGTCGCCATCCACGGAACGTATAACAAGGAGTAAGGGGGGATGCCGCCGTGCCGACGCAAGCCGAAACGGTTCAAACGAAACTGAAAAGGGTAGGCGGGGTTCTGCTTCTGCCGCTTCTGTGCGGGGTCATCATGGCAATCGCCTGTCACCTTGCGGGGACCGCCCTGTTTACGGGAAGCAGTACGTGGCAGCTGTTCTTCCGCGGCATGGCGTATGTCCTGCTCCTGTCCTTCGGCGTTTCCGTCAATATGCACACGGGGCGCTTTGATTTCTCCACAGGAGCCACGATGCTCCTCGGCGGCGTTGCGGGCGCACTGATTGCCTACGGGAACGGCTGGGGACCGATTGCAATGCTCTTTGTCAGTATGCTTGTCGGCTGTGTGACTGGGCTGTTCACGGGCTGGCTGTATGTCCTGCTCCGCCTGCCGCCGATGATCATCGGACTGACCATGACGCTGGTGCTGGAGGGCGTGGTTGCCATCATTACCGACGGCTGTAAGCCCGTCGGCTTCGGGACCGATGCGTCCTATTACCGCTTTGCCGTAACCCCGCTGTGGATGTGCCTGATTATGCTGGCGGCGGTGGTTTTCATGGTGGTGCTCTTCCACTATACGAGGTTCGGCTACGACTACCGTGCGCTCCAGACGGGGCAGAAGATTGCGGTGGGGAGCGGCGTGAACGAAAACGGAAACGCGATTGTCTGCTATGCCGTTGCGGGACTGCTGTTCGGCGCGGCGGGGGCGCTTTCGGTCTGCTCCACCAACGGCGTGACCCCGACCATCAATTTTTCCAGCATCGCCTCCATGTTCTCCTGCTTCCTGCCGCTGTTCTTCTCGGGCTTCATCATGAAATTCTGCAACAAGCAGGTGGCAATCTTCGTGGGATGCGTGGCGTATGAGCTGATTCAGATCGGCTTTGGGCAAATCAGCTTTGCGGACGCGGGCTTTACCGCCGATGTTTACAAGGTGGTGGAGGCGGTGATACTGGTCCTGTTCCTGATTTATCTGAACAATGAGAATATCATCACGGAGTTTGTGACCCTGCGGCGGAAGCGTCGGGCGGGGGAGAGGAGTGCACGCACATGAGCGAGAGAAGAGAGCTGTTGACCGCCGCCCCGTTCCGTCTGGACGGGAAGCAGGCGGATTGGGTGGAGGACACGCTGGCTTCCATGTCGACCGAGGACCGTTTGCGCCAGCTGTTCTGCCTCATCACCTACAGTAACGATGAGGAGGACCTGCGCCGCCTTGCCGAGCAGGTCCGCCCGGGCGGGATTATGAGCCGCGCGGTCCCCACGGAGCAGGCTTTGCGCACGATTCGGACCTTGCAGGAGTATTCCCATATCCCAATGCTCATCAGCGCCAATCTCGAATCGGGCGGGAACGGTCTGCTCTCGGACGGCAGCTTTTTTGCCCGTCCCATGGCGATTGCCGCGACCGATGACACCGAGCAGGCGCGCCGTTTGGGGGAAATCTGCGGGACCGAGGGCGCGGCAGTCGGGGCGAACTGGTCCTTCGCGCCGATTGTGGACATCGACTACAACTGGCGCAACCCGATTACCAACACCCGTACCTTCGGCTCGGACCCCGAGCGCGTCCGCCGCATGGGGGTGGCATATGTGACCGAGCTGCAAAAGCACGGCATGGCGGCGTGCTGTAAGCATTTCCCGGGGGACGGGCGGGACGAGCGCGATCAGCACATTGCACCGTCGGTCAACGACCTCTCCTGCGGTGAATGGGACAGGACCTACGGAATGGTCTACCGTGCCATGATTGCGGCGGGTGTGATGAGCGTGATGATCGGGCATATCCTCCTGCCCGCCTACAGCCGCCGCTTTGTGCCCGATTTGCGCGACAGCGACCTGTTGCCCGCATCGGTCAGCTATGAGCTTGTGACCAAGCTGTTGCGCGAACAGCTCGGCTTCAATGGGCTGATTGTGACCGACTCCTCCACAATGGCCGGCGTAACCGCATTGATTCCGCGTGACAAGCTGGTCCCGATGAGCATCGCGGCGGGATGCGATATGTTTCTCTTTACCAAAGATTTGGAGGAGGATATCGGCTTCATGACCGAGGGGCTACGCCGCGGAATTTTGACCGAGGAGCGGCTTGCCGAGGCGGTTACGCGGATTCTTGCCCTCAAAGCTGCGCTCCGTCTGCCCGAAAAGCGCGAGGCGGGGCGGTCGGTCCCGCGCGCCGAGGATGCCAAACGGCAGGTGGGGCAGCCACTGTTTGCCGAATGGAGCCGAACCTGCGCCGACCGCTCGGTGACGCTGGTCAAGGAGGAGAGCGGGGTCCTGCCGCTAACCCCCGAGCGCTACCCGCGCGTGCTGTTCTGTCCTCTGGACAATCGAAGCGCGGGGCAGTCCTTCTTTACCGCCGAGGGGAGCGCCAACAAACGCTTTCGGGAGCTTCTCGCGGCAAACGGCTTTGACGTGACGGTCTTTGAGCCCGCGCAGGGCATGGAGGGCTTCATGACCCCCGTGCGGGATATCGTGGGGAAATACGACCTGATTGTGTATTCCGCCGAGCTGGTCACGCGGTCGAATCAGACCGTCGTGCGCCCCGAATGGAGCAACCCGATGGGCGCGAATGTCCCCGTGTGGTGCCATTCGGTTCCAACCGTGTTCGTGTCGTTTGAGAATCCGTACCATCTGGTAGACGTGCCGCAGATGCGAACCTTTGTCAATTGCTACGGCGGAAGCGAGACGGTCGTGCGTGCCGCAGTGGACAAGCTGATGGGGAAAAGCCGCTTTCAGGGAAAATCTCCCGTGGACCCGTTCTGCGGAAAATGGGAAGCGAAAATCGCAGGCTTCGGAGTCAGATAAAGATAAAACGTAACGCATATCGTGTAGTGAAAGTTTTCGCCCGCCTTTTCTAAAAGGCGGCGCCGTCAAGGGCGCGGAGCCCTTGTCGCGCTCCGCAGAGCGCGAAATCCTTCTTTACGGCGCTTTCTTTTTTGCAAAGCTTTTTTCTTTGCGCCTACATGGTCAAAGAAAAAAGCGTGAAAGGCATTTGCACCTTATTATCGGCGAGATGCCCTTCCACAAACAAACAGCCCCGCCTCGGAAAAATCCGAGGCGGGACCGTGTTTTATGCAATTTATTTCTCTTTCTTCGGCTCCGCACCGCTCCGCATTTGTGCAATGACCGCGCGCGGTCGCTTGGACTGGAAAATCGCCGAGCCTGCCACAATGACGTTCGCGCCCGCATCCGTGGCGAGCTTCACGTTCTCGGGCTTCAGCCCGCCGTCCACCTCAAGGTCAAGCGGCAAGCCCTGCGCCGTGATGTACCGACGGATGACCCGCACCTTCTCCAGTGTTTCTGGAATGAGCGCCTGTCCCCCAAAGCCCGGGACAACCGTCATCACCAGCGCCATGTCAATCTCCCGCAGATAGGGCAGAATCGCTTCCACGGGCGTGGCGGGGGAGATGGCAAGTCCGACCCGTACCTCCCGCTCCCGTATCGCACGGAGCGTTGCCCGCACATCCGCGCAAGCCTCCAGATGAACGGTGATGATGTCCGCGCCCGCCTTGACAAAATCCCCGATGTAGCGAATCGGCTCGCGGATCATCAGGTGAACGTCGAATATCAGCTTGCTGTGGTGGCGCAGTGCCGCAATGACAGGCGTGCCGAAGCTGATGTTCGGCACAAACATCCCATCCATCACGTCCAGATGCAGATAGTTCGCGCCCGCGTCCGTCACGCGTCTGACACTGCTTTCCAGATTGGCGAAATCCGCCGCCAATAAAGAGGGGGCAATGTAAATCATAACAGGAACCTCACTTACAGAAAAAATACGAAATGTGTCTGACCGCTTTTGTCAGATTTTGGGGAAGCACCATATACTGTACCGAAAGCCCGCACGGGGCGGCGCGGAAGGATGTCGAAAAATCAGGCTGTCCCGCTTGCGCCCGCGTCCGAGCCGTGCTCAGAATAAATCAGTGCAACCGCGTGTGCCGCAATTCCGAGGCGCTCACCGGTAAAGCCCAAGCCCTCCTCGGTGGTCGCCTTGACGCTGACCGCGCCGACGGGAACCCCGAGCGCCGCCGCAATGTTCTCCCGCATACGGAGGATGTGCGGCGCGAGCTTGGGGGCTTGTGCCAGCACCGTTGCGTCCACGTTGCCGATTCCGTAGCCCACATTGCGGACCGCCTCCGCCACGCGTGCGGCAAGCACCAGACTGTCCGCCCCCGCATAGGTCGGGTCGGTGTCGGGGAACAGCTTTCCGATATCGCCCAGCGCCGCCGCGCCGAGCAGAGCGTCCATAATGGCATGGACAAGCACGTCCGCGTCCGAATGCCCGAGCAGACCGTGGCTGTGCGGAATTGTGACCCCGCCGAGAATCAGCGGGCGACCTTCGACCAGCCGATGCACGTCATATCCGTGCCCGATGCGAAAGGGAAGCGCCGTCATGCTTTTTCGCCCCGATGACGGGCGGCGAGAATCGCACCCGCCAGACGCATATCGTCGGGCGTGGTCACCTTCAGGTTTTCCTTGCTGCATTCCACCATCTGAACCCGATAGCCGAGGTGCTCGATCAGCTCGTTGTCGTCGGTTCCCACAAAGCCGTCGCTTGCCGCGCGGCTCTGCGCCGCCGCATAAAGCCCGATGTGGAACACCTGCGGGGTCTGCGCCTCCCAGATTGCTTCGCGGTCCAGCGTTTCGAGAATCGCGCCGCCGCGGGAGACCCGCTTGACGGTCCCCGTCATCCGAACGCCCGCGCTTGCGGCTTTCTTGCGGTATGCCGCGCCGCAGACCATCTCAATCTCGGTTGGCGTAATGAGGCAACGTGCCCCGTCCGCAATCGCAACGTAGCGGATGTCGGGACCGATGACCGAAAAGGCACGGAGCGCCGATTCCTGACGGTTCTTCCCGCCGATGACCACCGCCGCCAGCTTGGTGATGTGGTAGTCCTCGCAAAGCGCGACCACCGTGTCCACGTCCTTTTCCCGCGCCGCAACGATGATTTCGGTAATCAGCGGGGATTGCTGATAGGCGAGGAGGGTGTGCGCAAGGACCGGAATGCCGCCCAGCGCAAGAAACTGCTTGGAGGTTCCTCCGCCCATGCGCGAGGATTTTCCCGCCGCAAGGATGAGCGCGGCGGTTCGGTTCTTCGGATTGCTTGCAAGAAGTAAATTCGCGGTCTGATGGGTCACTTCTCCCATAATCAAGCCCTGCCTTTCTGTGCGTGATGCCGTCTTAACGTTTAACGGCTTTAACAGCTTTTACAGCTCGTCCTCTTCGATTGCGCGGATCATATCCGCCCGCCGCGCGTGCTTGCCGCCCTCGAACTCCGCGCCGAGGAAGGCATCCACCAGATCGCAGGCAACGCCCGCGCCCACCACGCGCTCGCCGAAGCAGAGCACGTTTGCATCGTTGTGCTGACGGGTCAGCCGTGCCGAGAAGGTGTCGGAGCAGACCGCCGCGCGGATGCCGCGATGCTTGTTGGCGGCAATGGACATCCCGACTCCGGTCCCGCAGACCAGAATGCCGAGCTCGGTTACGCCGTCCTGAATATTCTTGCAGACCCGATGCGCGAACACGGGGTAGTCACAGCTTGCCTCGCTGTCGGTTCCCACGTCCAGAGTCTCGATCCCGAGCTCCTTCAGGTGCGCAATGACCTTCAGCTTCAGTCCGTAGCCCGCGTGGTCGGACCCGATTGTAATTTTGGTGGTTTTCATGATATCGTATGTTCCTTTCGGATAAAAAATCAATTTTTCGGCTTTTCAGTCTTTCAGTTTCTCCAGACGCTCGCGCTCTGCCTGACAGGGGCGGAGATAAACGGGGGAGAGCGTTGCATCGGTCCCGCGCGCGCCGCCTGCATATGCCGCCTCTGCCGCATACGCCACCGCCGCCGCAGATGCCCGCAAAAGGGGCGCGGCAACCGTTGCAACCGCGTGCGTGACGGTCTCGGCTGCAAGGCGGGAAGCATCTCCCGCAAAAAGGACAGGCTCCGCATAGTCCGCAAGACGCGCGTCCAGCTCGTCAACCATGCAGACCGTATCCTCGGTCAGACGCGTAATTCTGCCGCCCTCGGAGCGGAACAGCGCCGTGTAAACCTGCCTGCGCCGTGCATTCAGAACGGGGCAAACCAAGCCGTCCTGCCCGCGCAATCCATAAGCCAGCGCTTCGAGCGAGGAGACCCCGAGACAGCATTTCCCGCTTCCGAACGCCAAGCCCTTCACGGTTGCCGCACCGATGCGGATGCCCGTAAAGGACCCGGGACCCACCGAGGCGGCATAGAGGTCTACGTCCGCAAGCGTTTTGCCCGTCAGACGGAAGAGCATATCCGCCATCGGAAGCAGGGTTTCGCTGTGGGTGTTGCCGTTGTCGAGCGTCAGCTCCGCCAGCGTGCGCCCGTCCTCGGTCAGTGCAACCGAGGCAACCGCCGCCGCGCTTTCCAGTGCCAGCGTCATCATGCGCCCGCACCTCCGATCTGCTCAATCGTCAGGGTGCGGCTGTCGGGCTTGTCCGCGTCATCCTTGCAAAGCGCCACCCGCACATAATCGTCGGGCAGGGCATAGGGGATGTTTTCGCTCCACTCCACAAGGCAGATGCCCGGACGGTCGAGGTAGTCGTAAAACCCGATTGAGAGCAGGTCATCCTCGTTGGAGATGCGGTACATATCGAAATGGAACAGCGGCCGCGGCTTTGCCTTGTATTCATTGACCAGCGCAAAGGTGGGCGAACGGACCGTGACCCCCGGGGCAATGACCGAGGCGAAGCCGCGCACAAAGGCGGTTTTTCCGACCCCAAGGTCCCCGTATAGCGCAACGAACGGGGGAATCTCCGCGTCGTCCAGCATTTGCTTTGCCAACTCCGCACCGCACGCTTCGGTTTCGGCAGTGCTTTGCGTCCGCACAGTCATCAGTTTTTCCATCGGTTTTACCATCTCCGCTATCCATATCATTCCAACCTATATTATAGCACAAAAAAGCGGCTTTGTAAAGGGGGTACCTTATTTTTCTTTGTCCGCTTCGGTTTTTGTCTCTTTTTTGCGGAATTCGTTCAGCGGCGTTCTGGAGCCGTCGGGACGTTCCACCACGGTGTGGTCGAGAATTCCCTGAAAATGTGCGCGGAATTCCCGAATGTATTCCTCCCGCAGTGCCGCCTGTTCGATTTTTTCCTCCTCCGAGAGCTCCGCCTCGCGCGATTTCTTCGCCAGATGGTTCAGTCGGTCCTTTTTATGCTGTTCCATGCTTTCTTCCTCCCAATAAAAAAACAGTTCCCACATCGGTCAGCGGCTCATCGGGGATATCGCAGACCCGCAAGCCGTGTGCCGTGAGTGCGGCGGTCAGCCTTGCGCCGTCGGGGTAACGCCCGAGAGCGCCGCAGAAAAAGACGGTCTCGCACCCGCCGTAGGGCGCAAAGGATGCCGCGCCGCCGATAAATCCCGTGCCGTAGCCGTCCAGTACGATGCCCCCCGCAGTCAGCCGTACCGTTTCCAAGCCCTCCCGCTCCGCCGCACCGAGGATGGACGGGTCCGCGCTTGCCAGTGCGCCGCTTCCGATGGGGAGCGCCGCGCACTTCGCGTAGCCCTGCTTCACCGCAACCGTCCGATAAGCGGGGTGAGAAGTCAATTCGGGTGCCGTGGCGTGCGGCAGACAGAACAAAAGTCCGCCGAGCGGAAGGGCATCCAGAAGAATATCCTGCGGGTAAAGGTCCCCGACCTCTCTCGTAACCGTCCGCAGGGGACGGTCGGCGGTACGGCAGAGGAGCGCCAGCTCCGCCTGCGCAAGTGCCGCATAGCCCGCTGTTGTATAAATCGCATCGGGCGCGAAAAAGACCGACAGGTCGGGATGCGCCGCCACGGGAACAGGCAGTCGCGGATTGCGGGGGAGACGGAGGACCCGAAAGCCCTCATGCCCGAGGACCCCGACCAGAGACGCGGGCGCGGTCTCTCCGATTACAGCCAACGGCACGGCGCGACACCTCCTTGTGAAGATTTACAAAAACAGAAAGGGCAGACACAGCGGTTGGTGTCTGCCATACTCTCTATTTGCCGAGATCGGACTGTTGCTCTCAGGCTTTCTTCATGGTGCGCAGGCAACGGGAACAAACGTTGATTGATTTGCTGCCTTCCAGTCTGATTTTACGGATGTTGGGCTTCCAGCTTCTGTTGGTCTTCCGATGCGAGTGCGAGACGTTCTGACCGAACACAACGCCCTTTCCGCAGATACAGCATTTTGCCATTTTTGACACCTCCTACATTTAACGCTTCACCGTAGCAATACGGGGCAGAACCACTGTACAACAGCAATCATTATACCATATCTTTTCCCGAATTGCAAGTGTTTTTTGAAATTTTTTCTGTTTTTCTCAAGTTTTTTTGCGTGGAGCCCCGAAAATCGGCGAGGAAACGCCTCAAACTGCCGACAAACGCGCCGACTTTCGCAGTGGGGGGGAGTTTTCGCCCGCCTTTTCTAAAAGGCGGCGCGGTCGAGGACGCGGAGTCCTCGTCGCCGCCCGCAGGCGGCGAAATCCCCCATACGGC
>DJSQ01000226.1 GCA_002438075.1 Clostridiales bacterium UBA6330 | reverse complement strand
GCAGGCGGGATCTCGGCACCCGTGTAAGGGCGAGCATCTACAGCCCCCAAAGGTGTTATCTCAGAGCAACCGCCTGCGGAACTCGGGCACTCACAAGCGGTTTATAAAATTTCAAACGAAAAACGGGACGTGAGCCGCGGGAGCGGGGGAGCGTCCCGCTTTTTGTCGTTCGGCGCGGAGGCGGGACGCGTTCCCGTTGGTTGCACCAATCCCGTTTTCCTGCTTTTTCCTATCACAATTTGTGTAAAGTACACAAATTGTGGGGGGTATTGGGTATTGTACCGGATTTTCAAAAAAATATAAAGAAGAGGCTACAGAATGCCTCTTTTTTCGCAATTGCAATTGCGGCGGGGGGGGTGTCATAATGAAGCTGTAGGATGGCTCAGAATGCCCCTCAATACCCGAAAAGGAGGAATGATCCATGGAGAAAAAACGGAAAAAGAAAGGACTTCTGTCGCTTCTTTGCCTGCTTCTGCCGCTTGCGATGATGGTAACGGCGATTGGTTGCGGGAAGAAGGGCGACAACAGTTCCACCTCGGACAACGGGACCACGACAAACGGAAACGGTAGCGCGACGGAGGAGGAAACGACAAGCAAGTACGACATCCCCGATACGGTTGGAAACAAGGACTACGGGGACGCGGTCATCCGCATTGCGAGCACGAACCGCTCGTGGTATGACGACGAGGTGGTGGTTGCGCGCGCAACGGGCGACATCGTGGACGATGCGGTCTATCGCCGCAACAAGCTGGTGGAGCAGAGACTCGGCGTCAGACTGGTGAACAACCCGATGGGCTCGGGTGGCGCGCCGCAGTATGCGGTCCCCGCCCAGATACGGCAGGACAAAAACGGCGGCATGGATTCCATCGACATTGCGTGGAACCCCGTCTATTCCACCATCATGTACACCGACGAGGGACTGCTGGCAAACCTGCTGGAGCTGCCGAACCTGAACCTTCAGGCGGGCTATTGGTCCCGGCTGTTCAACGAAACGGCATCCATCGGCAACGCGCAGTACATGGCAACGGGACCGATTTCGCTTTCCTATTACCGCTATGTGTTCGTGACCTACGTCAACAAAACGCTGTTGAACAGCGTGGACAACGCGCCCGACCTTGTTGAGGTGGTGAACAGCGGAAAATGGACGCTGGACTACCAATATGAGCTGGCGAAGGGGTACTACCGCGACATGGACGGCGTGCCGCACAACGAGCAGGACGTTTACGGCTTCATTTCCAGCCCGTATCTGAATGTGGACCCGTACTGGTCCTCCTGCGAGATTGAAATCCTGAAAAAGGACGAGAACAACTTCTACGAATACAACCTCACGGACGCGACCACAAAGGAAAAGCTGGTCCGCACGGTGGATAAGATTCTCAAGCTTTACTATGACGAGGACGCGACCTACCTGTTCAAGCCCGACTTTGCCGACGAGAGCGGGAACGGCGAGCAGAATCGGATTGCCGAGAAGTTCGGCGCGGGAACGGCGGTCATGGCAACGCTCCGCCTGCTCCACGTGGAGGACGAATGCGTGCGGAATCTGAAGGACAAATACATGATTCTGCCGATTGCGAAGCTGGACGAAAGCCAGACCACCTATTATTCCTATCAGCACGACTCCTACACGGGCGTTGCGATTCCGAGCACGGTGCCCACGGCGCGCTACGAAATGCTCGGCGCGGTGCTGGAGGTGCTGGCATCGGAGAGCTACCATGAGGTCACGCCCGCTTACTACGAAACCGCGCTGAAGGTGCGGTACATGGACGACCAAGCCTCGTGGAAAATGCTGGACCTGATTACGAACAACATCAAGATGGACGCGGGCGCGCTTTACACAAAGGTGCTGACCATGAACGCGAACGGTCTGGGCGTTACGCAAGCCCTGCGGGGTATCATCAACGCGAACAAGGGCAACACGGTTGCAACCACCTACAACGAAAGCATTGCGGAGACCATCCGCACCAAGCTGACGACCATGCAGGACAGCATCAAGAAGCTACAGGGCTTGACCTGATACGATCCCCAAAAATAAACAGAAGAAAAGGAGAACCCCATGAAAGCATTGAAAAGAACCCTGACCCTGCTCCTGACTGCGGCGGTGATGACCGCGGCGATTCCGTTTGCCGCCCTCGCAACAGGGGAGCCCGCAACGCTCGCGGAGGAAGCGACCGAGAGCACCGAGCAAATCGGCATTTCCACCGCGGCGGAATTCCTTGCAATGGAATCCGGAAAATCCTACTATCTGGAAAATGACATTGACTTTGAGGGAAACACCTATGTCACGCTGGTGGCAACCTTCAACGGTTCTCTCGACGGACGCGGACACGCGTTGAAGAATTTTAAGCTGGAAAATGAGACTACGACAACAGACGGACACATGGGCGTGTTCGGGAAGGTTTGTAACGGCGATTATACGACCGTGAAAAATCTTGTAATCGGTTCGGCGGAACAGCCGATTTCGATGACGAACAATGCGAAGGTAGATGGCTATCACGGGTTCCTCGCGGGACAGATCATGACGGATGACTACATCGGACAGTTTGATAACATTACGGTATACGCCAACTATACGAATAAGGGAGAAGGAAAGTATTTTGCGGGCGGATTGATCGGTTATGCAAAGAATCTTGTGATGACCGCGTGCACGGCAAACGGAACGCTTACCGATGCTGTCGGTAACGTGTCAATAGAAAAGAATCTGGGCGGTCTGGTCGGATTGGTGAACACAAACTACAATCGCCAGAATGTCATGGACGGTTGCACGAACAATGCCACGATTACGGTTGCGGGAAACGGCAACAGTGTTCGCGCGGGTGGTATGATTGCATTTTCGGGGTCTCCGCTTTTGATTGAAAACTGTATCAACACGGGAGCCATCACCGCGACCTCCTATGCGGGCGGCTTGGTCGGTCTTCGGAACGCATCCGATTTGTATATCAAAAACAGCAAATCAACGGGAACTGCAAGCGGAGCCACCAAAACAGGCGTTTTGCTTGGCAGCACTGCGGGTACTGTGACGAACTGCTATCTTTATATTACCGGATGCGGTGACGATTTGGACACTGCCGCAACGCCTGTTTCCTCGCTGGAGGACCTTCAGGGCATGACCACTGCGGGCGGCGTGTACAAGCTGACCAAAGACCTTGATCTGGAGGGGAACAGCTTTACCAACTATGTGTTCTCTTCCGAAAACGGCTTCAACGGTGTGTTTGACGGAGCCGGATACAGCATTTATAACTTTACCCTCAACGGAGCCTCGGGAAGCGATGCCGGCTTCTTCAATCGGCTGTCGGGACAAAAAGCAACGTTGATTACAAATCTGAATCTGGGGACTGCCGAAAATCCGGTCATAGTCAATACGGCTGAAACGGGCGGCAAGCTCGTCGGTATTCTTTCACCGTTTGTTAGCGGTTCGAGAAATGCAAGCGGAACAGCTGTATATACTACAACCACCGCGACCTTAATCAACGGTGTGAACATTTACGCAAATGTTTCGCATACAGGCGGAAAAGCAGGTGTTGGCGGATTTATCGGAGCTTCATCCGCGTGCTATTTTGCAAACAACACATTCAGCGGCAATGTGAATGTGAACATGAGCAATCTTGGAAACACTTGGTTTAACCTTTCCGCGTTTGTTTCGGATCCGGAATCCGACAGGACACTGTTCTATCAATGCGTGAACTATGCGGATATGGCGGTTGCATCCGCAAACGGAAAAGAAATTCGTGTGGCGGGAATGGTTGCCTATTCCACAAAAAGAAATCTGTACATCAAGAGTGCAAACTACGGGGATATCAATGTTGAAGTTACGACACCGGCAACCGGCGCAGAAATATCCGTGGGCGGATTGCAGGGCAGATTGAGTGGTACTTCTCGGGTAGTTGCTTTTGATTGCACCAATTTCGGAAACTTGTCCTCGCCTAAATACGCTTCCGGTTTCTTCGCGTGGGCGAAAAATCCTCTGACGCTGACGGGCAATGTGAATCTCGGAACGATTAGCGGAGCGGATGCGACAAACGACGCTTTCTACAATTATTCCGGTGACTTAAAAATCAATGATGTAACTCAAACGGAATTGCCTGTCACCAAAACCGCCTGCACCACCGCCGCGAGCGACCTGAATTTCACGATGAAAACAGGCGCGTCCGTCCGTCTGGAGACCCCTGCGGGTCTGCGGTTCCAAGCAACCGTGAACACGAACGGGCTCTATTGGGAGCGGATGTCCATGTACACCGAGGTCGGCTATGGAATGCTGATTTCTCCCACCGTGTTTGTCACGCACGCGGAGGCGTTTACAAGGGAAGCGCTGGACGCGTATGCGGAAAAGCAGCTCGGCTACACCGCAGAGCAGAGCGCCTATGTTGAAATCGACAACACCGACAAGTGGTTCACGGGCACCGAGGGCTGTATCGCGGGCACGCTTGCGAATATTCAGACCAACCACTACAGCGCGGCGTTCTCGGGTCTGGCGTACCTCGACCTGACCGTGAACGGGCAGACCGTGCGCACGCTCTACGCGGGCACGGCGCAGTCCCGCAGTGTCAAGGAGGTTGCAACCTCGGCGCTGAACGACCTGCTCTACAAAGCCGCCGACGGCAAGCTCTATCGTGCGGACGGCACCGAATACACCGAAGCGGACGCGGCGGACTACACAAACGTTGTGGAGTCGGGCAAGACGTTGGAGACGGTGGACGGAACGTTTGATTTGGTCAGCCCCTACACCGAGGCGGAGCGCACCGTTCTCGCGGGCTTTGCAAACTAAGGAGGACAGAACCATGAAAACCTATGTATCTCCCGCACTTCAACTGCTGGTCCCCGACACCTCCGACATCCTGACGGAAAGCACGGGCTTGCTCAACGACCACTACACCTACGAGCCGACCTATTGGAATCTTGATAACATCGGAAACCTGTAAGCGGTTTCCGACAAATGGACGGCACTCCGTAAATGCGCCTTCGGAAGGAGATGTCTTTATGGGGTGCCGTGATTCCTTTTGACCTTGTGTGAGCGCCGATTTCTGTTTGTGAGGGAATCTTTTGGCAACGGCTTTGCTTATGTTCGCCCTTACACGGGTGCCGAGATCCCGCCTGC
>DJSQ01000126.1 GCA_002438075.1 Clostridiales bacterium UBA6330 | reverse complement strand
GTTAGTTGATGATTGGGGCGGGACGACACGCGGGGCGCTCCCTGCGGATTGCGCCCCTGCAAGGAGCGTAACCCATTAGGAATGAGGATTGTAGGGAACGACCCATGTGTCGTTCCGCATCGGGCTGAATGTAACTTTGCGATATCTTTGGTTTGTCTCCTGTTTTACGTTTCGGGATACACAACCGTGCCGTCGGTACATTGTACGGTGCCTTCCCAGAATTCATACCAGAAGCCGCTTCCCTGCCCCGAGTGGAAGCCGCCTTTTTTGATTTGGCTCCACTGCGCCACGGTGCCCTCGTAGGTCACGGTTTTCAGATTGCTTCCATTATATCAGATTTCGGGGTGAAAGTCAACAGCTTTTCGGGAAAAGGGGATGCCTGAAAAAACTCTGTCGCTTTTTCTTCTTTCCTCTTGCAAAAATGCGGCAAGTATGATACAATAGATACAGGGAATCCATTGAATACGGACGGTTACATAGCATGGTATTTTCGGCTCTTTTCTTTCTGTTCTTTTTCTTCATTCTTTGCATGGCGTTGGTCTATACCCGCAAAACGTTGCGGGGGCAAAACGCCGTGCTTCTCGTCTTTTCTCTGATTTTCTATGCGTGGAGCGGTCCCGCGCTTCTGCTTCTCCTGCTTGCCATGACCTTTATCTGCTGGCTGGCGGGGAGGACCTTGGGGAGCGTGCGTGTCCCGTTCTATCGCCGTGCGGTCCTCTTCATGACGGTTGCGGTCTGCCTGCTCATCTTCGGCTTCTTCAAGTATTCCGATTTCTTTGCCTCGACCCTGCAAGCGATTTTCCGCTTTGATGCGGTCCTGCCCGATATCCTGCTTCCCGTCGGCATTTCCTTTTATACCTTCCAGCTGCTCTCCTATGTGGTGGATGTCTACCGCCGCGAGGTGGAGCCGCAGAAAAATTACTTCACGCTCCTGCTTTATGCCGCGCTGTTCCACCAATGCGTGGCGGGACCCATCGTCCGCTACAGCGACATTGAGGCAGAGCTCTTGGACCGCAGGGTGCGGCTCTCCGACATCTCGGCGGGCATCACGCGCTTCTCTCTGGGGCTTGGAAAGAAAGCAATTCTTGCCAACTATTGCGGCTCGCTTGCGGATGCGGCGCTCTCTGCCGAGGCGTTGGCGAGTGCTTCGAGCGGGACGGTGTTCCTCGGGACGGTGTTCTATATGCTCCAGATTTATCTGGACTTCTCCGCCTATTCCGACATGGCAATCGGCATGGGGCTGATGTGCG
The DNA here is from genome assembly GCA_002438075.1 of Clostridiales bacterium UBA6330. Taxonomy (GTDB): domain Bacteria; phylum Bacillota; class Clostridia; order Oscillospirales; family CAG-272; genus UMGS1865. Next base: position 3,717 of record DJSQ01000126.1, on the reverse strand, counting down.
GCTTGCACTATTGCGAAAACTTCAACTACCCCTATTGCGCCGATTCCGCAACCGATTTCTGGCGGCGCTGGCACATTTCGCTTTCCACCTTCTTCCGCGACTATGTTTACATTCCGCTCGGCGGAAACCGCCACGGGCGGAAGCGGCAGATATTGAATATGCTGGCTGTCTGGCTCCTTACGGGGCTGTGGCACGGCGCATCGTGGAACTACGTCCTCTGGGGGCTTTACTGGTTCGTCCTCCTCGCGGGCGAAAAGCTGTTTCTGCACACCCCCTATGCGGAATTGCCGCTTTGGAAGCGGATTTTGCGGCACTGCGGGCTGCTTGTGGGGGTCTGGTTCGGCTGGATGCTCTTCTACTTTGAGGACCTGTCGCTCCTCGGCTCGGCAATTGCGGACCTTTTCTTCCGCAACGGCTTCTGGGACCTGACCGCCCGCCTGACGTTGCTCAACAATCTGTTCTTCCTCGCGGTGGCGGTTGCCGCCTGCACGCCGCTGTTGCCCGCCGTGGTCAAGCGGGTGCGCGAGGCGGCGAAAACGACCCCTGCGTGGAGAGGCTTCTCGGGCGCGGTGTCGGTTGCGGCACCCGTGGTGCTATTGGTGCTTTCCTTCCTCTCGCTGGTCGGGAACACCTATAACCCTTTCCTGTATTTCCAATTCTGAATCGGAGGCTGTCATGGATACGGAACAAAAACAATATGACGCGCCGACGGAGCAGGCTTCGGCGGAGCAAAAGACGGCGGCAAAGGAGCCGCCCGCGGGGGAGCCCTCCGCAAAGGGGCATCGCATGACCCTTTCCGCTCGGGAAAAGACCGACGTTGCCAAAATTCTGGGCTTTGCGGGTGCGCTGTTGGTCATCGGGCTTGTGGGACTGCTCTTTTTCCTGCGTCCGTCAACCTCAGAGGTCGAGGGACGCGAGCTGACGAAATTTCCCGATTTCACATGGAACGACTTCTGGGACGGCTCTTACTTTTCCGCCATGACAACATGGTATGCCGATACCTTCCCCGGGCGGGACGGTCTGATATCCGTACAGCACGCTCTGGAGGAGCTTTACGGCATCCGCACAACGCGCATCATCCGTCCCGGCGGTACAACGACCGACCCGGGGCAGACCCCCGGAAAGGAAGAGGAGGAAGGGGACTCTTCGATTGAACAGCCCTCGGACGGCGTTTACATCAAAAAGGACAGCGCGTTTGAAATTTATGTCTACAACGAGGAAAAAGCGGAACGGTACGCGGCGGTGCTGCGGCGGGCGCATGAGCTGATGCCGGATGTGGAGCTTTACGACATTGTGGTGCCGCTTTCCTATTCGGTCAATATGAGCCGAGGGGAACAGCAGAGCATCGGGGCATCGGACGCAGAGGAAGCGATTGCGAGCATTTACGCCAAGATGGGGAGCGGTGTCAAAACAATCTCCATTCTGTCGGAGCTACAGGCGCACAAGGACGAATATCTTTATTTCCGCACCGACCATCACTGGACGGCACGCGGTGCCTACTATGCCTACCGCGCGTTCTGCCGCGAGAGCGGGACCGTGCCGCTTGAATTGAGCAGCTGGAAATCGCAGACCTTTACAGGCTTCCGCGGGTCGCTTTGGGCAAAGGCGACCGGTGCGAGCCTGAAGGAGGATTATGTGGAGGCGTGGCTGCCGAATGCCACGAACAAAATGAAGGTTTGGACTTGGACGGATTACGGCAAGGCAACCCAAAAGGAGCTTCTTACCGAGAATTTCCCGATTATCCAGACCAAGACCGGTAACGGCTCGGAGGAGGGCTACTTCTACGGACCGCGCTGGAAATACAATTGCTTCATTGCGGGGGACAACGCATTTTCGGTTATCGAGAATCCGAACTTGCAGAATGGATCGAAAATTCTTGTGGTGAAGGAATCCTTCGGCAACGCGTTCGTGCCGTTCTTGGTGGACCAATACCAGACGGTTTATGTGGTGGATTACCGCTTCTTTGTCAAGCGAATGAAGATGTCCTTGCCGGAGTATGTGCGGCAGGAGGGCATTGGAAAGGTGCTGTTCCTGAACAATATGAATGCAATCTCCTCCGCATGGCTGGTCAGCGAAATGGAAGGACTTTTGAAATAAAATCAAGACTTATTCTAAAATAACAGCAAAAACAGGCGTTTTGGGACGGTGAAAACGCCTGTTTTGCTGTTTTTTGCGGGAAATCGCGGCTTTCCACTTGATTTTTACGCTGAAATCCTGTATAATAGTATGGAATACCGCATCAAGCGGAGGGAAAGCAACCGGATGTGTTTCGCGGCTTCGCGGATGTGCGGATACCGAATCCGGAACGGGCTTTGAAAATGAGATTCGGGCGGTGTGCTGTCGTATCAAGCGGCACTGCCTGCGGAAAGGAATGAACATGGACGAAAATACGCTGAACGAGCTGATTCGGGACGCGGTGAACGATGCCGACCTGTTGCCCGAGGAAATTCCCGCAATTGATTTGTATCTCGATCAGATCACCTGCCTTGCCTCGGACAAGCTGCGCGAGGGGTCCCCGCGCTTCTATGACCGCGCGCTGACGAAAACAATGGTGAACAATTACTCCAAGGACGGTCTGATTTCGCCAATCAAGGGGAAGAAGTACACCAAGGAGCACTTCTTGCAGATGCTTCTGGTCTATGCCATGAAGAACACGCTTTCCATCGGGGAAATCAAGCGGATTCTGCAAAACCTCTACCGCGTGGAGGGCTTTGACGGTGAGATGCTGACCGACATCTACCGCCGTTATCTGGAAATCAAGCAATACGAGCGGAAGAACGCCTGCCGCTTTATCAAAATTTTCCTGCGGAGCGCGGGGCTGGACATTGAAAAGGAGGAGGATTTTGCCGTCATTCTTCTGGCGCTGACCTCCATTTCCTCCTATCTCAAAAACATTGTGCAGGCGCTCCTTGAGGACCACTATCCCGACACCGCCGAGGAAAAGGAGCGCGAGGAAAAGGAAAAGCGCGAGCGAGCTATGCGCGCAAAGGAAGAGAAAAAGAACAAGACGAAAAAGGCGGAGGCAGCAACCGATGGAACATCCGATGGAGCAACCGATGGAGCAAACGGGACCGCAGGAGCTTCCGCTGAATGAATTGAGCATTCCCGCTCTGGCGTATCTGGGGGACAGCGTGCTGGAGCTGGTGGTGCGGCGGGAGCTGGTCCTGCGGCACGGCTTGGCAACGGCGGGGGACCTGAACCGCGCCGCGCTGGATTATGTCAGTGCGAGTGCGCAGTCTGCCGCGATGGAGCGGATTCTGCCGCATCTGACCGAAGAGGAGGAGCGCTGGTTCAAGCGCGGTCGCAATTCGGGGCATCTGAACATTCCGAAGCGCGCGACCCCTGCCGAATACCGCCGCGCGACGGGCATGGAGGTGTTATTTGCCTACCTCTACCTCTCCAACCGCTCCGCCCGTCTCTCCGCCCTCTTCCGCCTCGCCTACCCGTAGGGGGGACGCGGGGGACGCGATGGAGGGAACTTTTGAGGAAAGTCAACGCTTCGCTACTGACGGTCGCAAAGCGACCGTCACCCTCCAAGCCTCCCTCAAAACTTTCAACGCATTTATGGAGAGAGTGCGAACATGGTGCCTCTGACGTTCGGAGATTTGCGATATCATGCCCTACACGAGTGCCGAGATTCCGCCTGCCGGCGCCCCGTCGGGGTTCGACTCCGCGGCAATGGTTGGTGTTTGCGTTCGCCGTTACACGGTGGTGCCG
>DJSQ01000125.1 GCA_002438075.1 Clostridiales bacterium UBA6330 | reverse complement strand
TCTCGGCACCCGTGTAAGGGCGAGCATCTACAGCCCCCCAAAAAATCGGCATTCCAAACAAACGGAATGCCGATTTTTTGTATCCTTTCCCCTCATTTTCAAGAATAAGAACAGTTTTCATTCTAACAAATGCCGTCAAAAAGCGGCAATCGGCGGGAAGAAAACAAAAAAGTATTGATTTCCCGTCGGTTTTGTGGTACAATACTGTCAGATTCAAATTTCAAAAAGGAGGTGCGGGGATGCCGAACGATTACACCAAGGATTCCATCAAGGCGGCGTTTATCAAGCTGCTCAACGAGCGGCCGCTGAACAAAATCAGCGTCAAAAGCATTGTGGACATCTGCAACATCAGCCGCAACACCTTTTACTATCATTTTCAGGACATCCCGCGCCTGCTGGAGGAAATTATTCTCGACTCCGCCAACACGCTGGTCAAGGAGAACGACACGGTCAAATCCATGGGCGAGTGCATTGAGGCGGCGTTCGCGTTTGTAAAGGCGAACAAGAAGGCTGTCTACCATATTTATAATTCGGTCGACCGTGCGGCATACGAGGATTTCGTAATGAAGATGTGCGACCACACCGCCACGCTTCTGGTCCGCGAACAGCTTGCGGGCAGGGGGGTCAGCGATGTGGACCGCGATGCGCTGACCTACTTTGTCAAATGCCAGTTCATGGGGCTTTGCATGGACTGGACCAAAAACGGCATGAACGACGACATTGCCGACAAATACCACCGTTCGGTCAACCTGATTGCGGGAATTCCCGCCGAGGTGTTCCGTTCTTGAACAATAGTTGTATTACAAAATACCCGTCTGTGTCCTAAAGTGTGACACGGGCGGGTATTTTGTCAGTTGCTTTTGTGTGCGTTTTCCTGTACAATGTACGCATTGGGGCTACAGGTGACAGAGGAAAGACGTATTGTCCTCCCCCAAAAAGCACAAATTTCTTGAACGCTTTTTCTTTGACCATGTAGGCGCAAAGAAAAAGCTTTGCAAAAAGAAAGCGCCGTAAGAAAAGGATTTCGCGCTCTGCGGAGCGCGACCAGCGCTCCACGGCGCTGGACCCGTGCCGCCTTTTGAAAAAGGCGGGCGAAAACTTTACCCCACGACAAAAAGCCATTCGTTGTGCATACACCGAAGCCGAAAGGAGCATTTATTCGTATGTATTCTGCTATTCCGATGCGAATTGCAAAAATCGGGCACATTGTGCTCTCCGCCGCAATCATTGTACTTGCAAGCCTGTTATTGGCGGGGTTACAATTTCCTTTTTCCGTATGGAGGACCGTTTGCGGGGTTCTTTTGATTCTGCTGGGTGCGGTCAAAATCACGGGCTACGCCTCAAAGGACCTTTACCGTCTCGCGTTCCAATACGATTTCGTATTCGGCTGTGTACTGGCGGGGGTAGGGCTGGTCTTTCTCTTCCGCCCGAACATGAGTGTTGAAATCGCGGGTGTGATTCTGGGGCTTGTGGTATTCAGTGACGGCGTGATCAAAATTCAGGTTGCGCGGCACGCCAAGACCTTCGGCATTACGCTTTGGTGGATGATCATGACCTTCGCCACGCTTGCGTCGGTGGGCGGTTTGGTGGTTGCCACCTACCCGTGGACGGAGGTTCGCGTCCTGACGGTTGTCATGGGCGTCATCTTCCTGATTGAGGGCGTGATGAGCGCCTGCACGGTACTGACCTCGGTGCGCGTGGTGGAATACCGCGAGCGCGGGGAGGCGCCGAATTCCAATTCCTTCGGTCATAACACATCGTTGTGATAGTATAAAACAAACATAAAAAATAAGAGAGGTTTAACGACATGAACGCAAACGAAGTAAAAGCAAAAATCAAGGAAATGCTCTGTGACAGACTCGGAATCGATGCAAACGCACTGGAGTACGACACCCCCCTGTTCAATGACGGAATCGGTCTGGATTCCATCGACTCGCTGGAAATCATCTCCGCCATCGACGAGGAGTACGGCGTTCCGATGACGGGTGTTGGCAAGGAGCACTTCCAAAACATCGATGCGCTTGCGGCTTACGTCGTTGCGCACGCGGAGTGATCCGAGATGCAGAACAGATGCGTCATTACGGGGCTGGGTGTCATCAGCGCCATCGGTCGCGGCGTAGAGGAGAACCGCAAAAATATCCTCGCGTCCAAGAGCGGCATTGACCACACCCACACCCTCGACACCGAAAACTGCTATGCCGATTTTGCGGCGGAGGTCAAGGACTTTACCGAGACCGACCCGTCCCTCGATCGCGCAACGGCGCTCTGCCTGACCGCCACAAGCGAGGCGGTTGCCGATGCGGGGCTTTCCGATTTCGGCGGCAACCCGCGCGTCAGCGTCATCATGGGCAGCTGCGTGGGCGGCGGCAGAAGTCTGGAATCCTACTATCGCGGCGGCAAACAGCCCGCCGATGTGCTGAAAATGCCGATTTCGCCGATTGCGAACCACGTTGCGGCATCGGTCCATGCGGGCGGCGTTGTCACCAACGTTGCAAACGCTTGTGCGGCGGGCACCATCAGCATTGCCTACGCCTCCGACCTCATCCGTGCGGGAAAAGCCGATGTTGTCATCGCGGGCGGAACCGATGCCTTCTCCTCTGTCCCCTACTCGGGCTTTCTCTCGCTCCACGCGCTGGACGAGAACTCCTGCTCGCCGTTCAACCGCTCGCACGGCATCACGCTCGGCGAGGGTGCGGGTGCTGTGGTTGTGGAGTCCTACGAGCACGCCAAAGCAAGAGGCGCGCATATTTATTGTGAAGTCCTCGGTGCGGGCATCAGCAGTGACGCGCACCACATCACCGCTCCCCGTCCGGATGGCGAGGGGCAGATGAACGCCATCCGCGCGGCGATTGCACACTCGGGACTGACCGAGGCGGATGTGGATTACGTCAACGCGCACGGAACGGGAACCGCCAAGAACGACGAGGCGGAATTCCTCTCCCTGCACACCATTTTCGACGGCAAGAACGACAAGCTATCGGTCAGCTCGACCAAAGCCATGACGGGGCACTGCCTCGGCGCGGCGGGCGCGATTGAAGCCGTCTATGCAATCATGGCACTGGTGGACGACACCGTGCCTCCCACGCTCGGCTACACGGAGGAGGACCTCGCGGTGCTCGCCGAAAAAGCGGGCAAGCTGGATTTCGTTCCCAACAAGCCCGAAAAGAAGAAGCTGGGCGCGGTGATGAACAACTCCTTCGCGTTCGGCGGCAACAATGCCAGCATCCTCTTCAGCAAGGACAAGGGCAAGGTGCCCGAAGCGCCCGCGGCGAAGGAAATTGCCGTCACGGGGCTCGGACTTGTCACCCCGCTCGGCAACGGGCGCGAAGCCTATGTTGCGGCTGTGAAGAACGGCACGGAATGCGGTGCTTCCGCCGCGTCTGTCATCGGCATTCCCGATTACGATGCGCAGGGGCTGAAGATGAACTTCTACCGCAAGCTCGACCACCTCAGCCAGTTGCAGGCGGTGTCCGGAATGGACGCGCTGCATGACGCGAAATACGAGGTCACCGAGGAAAACGCGACCCGCATCGGTATGATTGTGGGCACCTCCGAGGGCGCGCTCGGTCCGAGCTGTGAATTCCAGAGCATCATTGCCGAAAAGGGCAATGCGGGCGGCTCTGCTTTCAAATTCCCGAACACCGTTTACAACGCGGCGGGCGGCTATCTTTCCATCTGCTCGGGCATCAAGGGCTACAACGTGACCGTGACCAACGGCGCGCAGTCGGGGCTCCAGTCGGTCGCTTACGCGATGCAGGTCATCCGCAACGGCTGGGAGGACGCAATGCTCGCAACGGGTACCGACGAGAACAGCGAAATCATCTCCGAGCTGTACGGAAAGCTGGGACTGGTTGCCGACGAAAAGGTCCGCCCCTACGACAAAAAGCAGGTCTTTTCGCTCTCGGACGGCTCGGTTTCGGCACTGCTGGAAACCGTGGATTCCGCAAAGGCAAGAGGCGCGGAGATGCTCTGCCGCGTCACGGGCTACGGCATGGCGCACGGAAGCGTTCCGTTCGGCAAGGTCACAGGCTCGGCGGCGGGACTGACGGCAGCTGTGGAAGCGGCGCTCGAGGACGCACATCTGACCGCCTCCGACATCGATGCGATTGTCGGCTTTGCAAACGGTCACAATGCGCTTGACGCAGTGGAAGCCGAGGGGCTTTCCAAGTGCTTCGATCTGTCGCGCGTTCCCGTTATCAGCGTGAAGGAGCGGGCGGGCGAAGGTCGCGCGGCATCCGCAACGCTGGGGCTTGCACACGCGGCGCTGATGCTGCACGGTGACCTTGCCGAGGAGCCCGATGCGTATCTCGCGGCGGCAGACGGCATGAAGAAGGTCGGCGTGAAAGCTTCGGACCTCCGTCGCATTCTGGTGGTCTCGTTCGCGGCGGGCGGCTCGTACACGGCAATCGTTGCCGAAGGATAACGGAGGGCAATATGAAGGTAGCAATTGTCACGGGCGCTTCGCGCGGCATCGGTCGCGCCTGCGCCATCCGTCTGGCACAGGACGGCTACACGGTGGTCGTCAACTACGCGCACAGCGATGCCGAGGCGCAGAAGGTTCTCGACACCATCCGTGAAAACGGCGGGGACGGAATGCTTTACCGCGCCGATGTCTCGAAGGTGGAGGAGGTCCGCGCGATGATGCGCGACGTTTCCAAAGCCTACGGGCAGATTGACGTGTTGGTCAACAATGCGGGTATCGTCAAGGACGAATACCTGCTGATGCTCACGCCCGAAACGCTGGACAAATGTATGGAGCTCAACGTCAAAGGGTACCTCTACTGCGCACAGCAGGCGGTGCTGAAGATGTTCCGCAAAAAGAGCGGGGTTATCATCAATATGTCCTCGGTCAGCGGCATTCTGGCGCTCCCCGGACAGTGCGTATACAGCGCAACCAAGGGCGCGGTCAACTCCATGACCCAGACCATGGCGAAGGAGCTTGCTCCCTACGGCATCCGCGTCAATGCGGTTGCCCCGGGCTTTATCGAGACCGAAATGCTTGATGCGCTCCCCGAGGAAAAGAAGAAGGAATACCTTGACACAATCCCGATGCACCGCCTCGGGCGCGTGGAGGATGTGGCGGGAATCGTTTCGATGCTCGCATCGGACACCTGCGCATACATGACGGGTCAGATTCTGACCGTGGACGGAGGAATTTCGCTGTGATGAACATTTTCGATGTGCAGAAAAATCTGCGCCAGCGTCCCCCGTTCCAGATGATTGAAAGGGTTACGGAATTGGTCCCCGGGCAGTCGGCTGTCGGGACCAAGACCGTCTCCATCAACGACCCGTGGTTTGCGGGTCACTTCCCGGGGACCCCGATTCTCCCGGGCGTGCTGATTGCAGAGACCTGCGCACAGCTCTGCTCCCTGACCGTGGAAAGCGAGGGGGACAATGATAGCGTGCTTTACGTCCTGCTCAAGATTGACGGGTTCAAATTTCTCAAGCCCGTCCTGCCGGGGGACGTGATGACAATCAGCGTAACCAAGAAAAGCGCGGGCGGACCGCTCATTTCCTTTGATGCGGTTGTGACCGTGGACGGGCAGACCCGCGCCAAGGGCAGTCTGGCATTCACCGCCATGCCCCGCGCGGCAATTGAAGGAAACGGAGAAAACGCATGAAAAAAATCGCATTCCTGTTTGCGGGTCAGGGCGCGCAGGCAGTCGGCATGGGCAAGGATATGGCAGAGCATCTGCCGGTTGCGAAGTCGGTGTTCGACATGGGCGAAAGCCTGCGTACGGGCGTCACGGAACTTTGCTTTGCGGGCGACCCCGAAGAACTGAAAAAGACCGAAAACACCCAGCCCTGTCTCTATCTGACCGATTATGCCATCGCGCAGGCGCTTGTCATAGCGGGCGTGGTTCCTACGGCGGTTGCGGGCTTTTCGCTGGGCGAGATTCCCGCGCTCGCGTTTGCGGGCGTGATGACCGATGCGGACGGCTTCCGCTTTGTCTCCCTGCGCGGCGAGACGATGGCGGCGGAATCCGCACGTCACCCCGGCGGCATGGCGGCGGCGCTGAAGCTGACCCCCGAGGTGGTGGAGGAGACCTGCGCGAAGTTTTCCGAGGTCTGGCCTGTCAACTACAACTGCCCCGGGCAGGTCTCCTGCGCGGGCAATGCGGGGGAGATTGACGCGTTCTGCGATGCAATCAAGGCGGCGGGCGGACGGGCGGTCAAATTGCCCGTCAGCGGCGCATTCCACACGCCCTACATGAAGGGCGTGGAGCCTGTTTTACGCACGGCACTTGAAAAAATGCCTTTGCAGGCACCTCGGATTCCCGTTTACGCCAACCGCACTGCGGGGCTTTACCCCGCCGACCGTGAGGGCATTACCTCCCTGCTTTCGGAGCAGGTCTGCCATGCGGTCCGCTGGGAGGACACCTTGCGCGCAATGGCGGCGGACGGCATCGATACGTTTGTGGAGGTCGGCGCGGGCACGACCCTGACCGGCTTTGTTCGGCGCACCCTGCCCGAGGCAACCGCACTGACGGTGAACGATTTCCCGTCCTACGAGGCGGTTTTGAAAGAACTTTTGGGAGATTGATGGATCATGGCAATTGCTGAAGCAGTCAGAGAGCAGGAGAAGGACGCATTGCGTCTTTCGGTCAAGACCTGCCCGAAATGCAAGGAGAGCTTCACCGAGGAGGAGCTGGACACCCACCTGTGGGTCTGCCCCTCGTGCGGTGCTTACATCCCCATGCCCGCGCGGGTACGGGTCGATCTGCTCTCGGATACCGACACCTTTGAGGAGCTGTTCGGCGAGGAGGTTTTCACAGACCCGCTCGGCTTCCCCGACTATCGGGAGAAATACTCGTCCGCAAAGGCGAAAAGCCAAGAGAACGAGGGCGTTCTCTGCGGCGTGACCAGAATCGAGGGGCAGAAAACCGCGATTTTCGTGATGAACCCCGAATTCATGCTCGGCTCGATGGGAACCGTGGTCGGCGACCGCATCACGGCGCTGTTTGAGTACGCGCTGAAAAACCGTTTGCCCGTGGTCGGCTTTACCGTCTCGGGCGGCGCGCGGATGCAGGAGGGAATGCTCTCCTTGATGCAGATGGCGAAGGTCTCGGGCGCGGTCAAGCGCCACAGCGATGCGGGACTGCTTTACATTGTCGGTCTGACCGACCCCACCATGGGCGGCGTGACCGCGTCCTTTGCCATGCTCGGCGACATCATCTTCTCCGAGCCGAACGCCCGCATCGGCTTTGCGGGTAAGCGCGTGGTCGAGCAGGTCACGGGCGAAAAGCTCCCCGATGAGTTCCAGACCGCCGAATTCCAGCTTCGGAACGGCTTTCTGGATGAAATCGTGCCGCGCGGAGAACAGCGTGCCCACCTCGGGCGACTTCTCGCGCTCCACGAGGCGCAATAAGGAGGTCTGTTATGGAAGAGAATCAATCGGTCTATGAACGCATCTGCCGCACCCGCCGCAACGGGCGGGCGACCTCGATGGACTACATCACCTCCCCCTCGCTCTTCACCGATTTCTGCGAGCTGCACGGGGACCGCGCCTTTGCGGACGACCACGCCGTTGTGGGCGGCATTGCAAGACTGCGCGGCATTCCCGTTACCGTCATCGGCATTGAAAAGGGACGCGACCTGCACGAGCGGATGTACCGCAACTTCGGCTGTGTCCTCCCCGAGGGCTACCGCAAGGCGCTGCGCCTGATTCGTGAGGCGGAGAAATTCCACCGCCCCGTCATCTGCTTTGTCGACACGCAGGGCGCGAACTGCGGCAAGGGTGCCGAGGAGAGAGGCGCGGGCGAGGCGATTGCGCAGAACCTTTACGAGCTCTCCACGGTCAAAACCCCGATTATCTCGCTGATGATCGGCGAGGGCGGAAGCGGCGGCGCGCTGGCGCTGGCGGTTGCAGACCGCGTCTGGATGCTGGAGAACGCCTACTATTCGGTCATTTCCCCCGAATCCTGCGCGAGCATCCTGTTTAAGGACCCCACGCGCGCACCCGAGGCGGCGGAGCACCTGCGCCTGACGGCGGATGACCTGCTTTCGATGGGCATCATCGAGCGCAAGGTTTCCGAGCCTGCGGACTTCACCGACGAGGCGGAGCGCGAGGCGTTCATGTCCGCGCTCGGCGACAGCCTTGCCGAGGAGTTCCGCGCCCTCTCGCGCATGAGCGACGAGCGGCTGGTTGCGGAGCGCATTGAAAAGTACCGCAAAATCGGGCGCTACGATGCCTACTCCACGCGCAATTCCTTCCTGCGCAAGTGGCATTTCTTCAGTCTGTAAGATGCGGAAAATTCTGATTCTCAACGGCAGTCCCCACAGGGAAAAAAGCACCACGATGGTGGCAACCAACGCCTTTGTGCGGGGGATGCTGGCAAGCGGAAAATACGAAGCCGAAACGGTCCACGTGGCGGCGCTGAACATCCGTCCCTGCCTCGGCTGCCTCTCCTGCTGGGGGAGAACCGAGGGCGAATGCGTCATCAAAAACGATGACATCCCCGCGCTCAAGGAAAAAATCCTTGCCTCGGACATTCTCCTCGCGTCCTTCCCGCTCTACTATTTCGGCATCCCCGGGCAGTTTAAGGTCATGATGGACCGCCTGCTCTCGATGGTCATGGCGTACCACGGGCAGAACACCCCGCAGGACGGCGAACCCGCGCACACCTTCCGTTATCCGAAGGCGGACCGCAGGTTCATCCTGATTTCGGGCTGTGCCTACAACGAGACGAACGAGGTCTACGACCCGATTCTGCGGGAGTTCGACCTCATCCTCGGCAAGGGCAATTTCCTGCCCATCCTCTGCCCGCAGTATAAGACCATGATTGACAACGGCGGCGCGCGCGTTGACCGTTCGATTGCAAAATTCACCACCGCAGGCGCGGAATACGCCGAGGGCGAAACGCTCTCTCCCGAAACGGTTCGGGACATCACCCGCCCGCCCTTCTCCCCCGCCGTTTATCGGACCATTCTCGAAAACGTCTGGCGGCGGGAGCGCGAAAGCGGCGACGGGATTAAGGAGACAAGCAGATGATTGCACTGGCTGTTGACCTGCTCGGTGCCGACACCGACGAACGCGAGCTTTGCCGCGGCGCACTCGCGGCGCTGAAGCGGAATTCCGAGCTGTTCCTCTATCTTTGCGGGCATCGGGACGCACTTGCCCCGCTGACCGACGCGGAGCCGACCCTCGCGGGGCGGTTTGAATTGGTCGATTCCCCTGCGGCGCTGACCAACTACGACAACCCGATGGAGGGCTACAAGAACACGGACGCATCTTTGGTGCGCGCAATGGAGCTGGTCCGCGACAAAAAAGCCGCTGGCGTGGTGACCTGCGGTGCAACGGGCGCGGTGCTGGTCTGCTCAATCATGCTGCTCGGTAAGCTGCGCGGCTTGCGCCCGATTCTTGCCGTGGAGCTGAAAAACGCGCACGGAGACCCGCTCCTGCTTCTCGACTGCGGCGCGAACATCGACAGCCGCCCCGAGCTGTACGCATCCTTTGCGCACCTCGGTGACGCATACATGAAAAGCATCGGCTACGAGTCCCCGCGCATCTCCCTGCTTTCCAACGGCGCGGAGGACACCAAAGGCTGTGAGGCAGTCAAGGAAGCGAATCACCTGCTCCATTCCCTGCCGATTCACTTCCTCGGCAACATCGAGCCGACCGCAGCACTCGCGGGCATAACCGACGTCATCGTCTGCGACGGCTTCCACGGGAACATCCTGCTCAAATCCATCGAGGGCGTGGCAAAAGCCGTAATCGCCGAGCTGGAGGAGCGCCTCCCCGATGCCCCCGAAGCAGTGCGGAGCGCACTCTCCGCAGTCCGCGAAAAATACGACTATAACACGCAGGGCGGTGCAATCCTGCTCGGTGTCAAAGCCCCCGTCATGAAGGGCCACGGCTCCGCAACGGGCGAAGCGGTAACCGCCATGCTCCTGCGCATGGCAACGCTCTGTCAAAACGGCTTCACCGACCGCGTAGAAGCCGCGTGCAAATAACCTTTCTATCCCTCCCACCAAAGGAGCGCGATTGCCGCACCCCGCAAGAAATCCCTACCTCCCAAAACGACAAAA
>DJSQ01000160.1 GCA_002438075.1 Clostridiales bacterium UBA6330 | reverse complement strand
GGGAAGTTCTCGGGAGGTCAGGGAGGTTTGGAGGGTAGGAGCCCCTCTCCGAAAGAGGGGCTCCTGCGCCTCCAAGGTCTTCCTCACCCTCTCAAAACCAACCCCATCTTGAATTTGAGGTCGTTCAGCATCTTTTTGGAAACCTTGTCGGCTTCTTCAACCGTCAGCGTGCGGTCGGACGCACGGAGCGTGACGCGGAGCGCGACAGACTTCTTGCCCGCACCAACCTGCGGTCCGCGGTAAATGTCGAATAGCGTGATGCTCTCAACCAGCTTGCCGCCTGCCTTCGCCATTACACCCTCAATCGCGCCAACCTCCATGTCCTCGTCGCAAACGAACGAGAAATCGCGGGTCGTCGCGGGATACTTCGGCAGAGGACGGTAGTGCTTCTTCAGCTCCGCGTGCGCGAAAATCTCGTCAAACGCCAGCTCCGCCAAGAGAACAGGCGCGTCAAAACCGTAGTTCGAGGCGGTCCGCGGGTCTGCCTGACCGAAAATGCCAAGTTCCGTGCCGTCCGCCGCAGTCACCCTTGCACATCTGCCGCGATGGTACGCGGGATGGTCGATGCAAGCCGTGTACTCGCCGCGAATGCCCGCATCCGCAAGAATTGCTTCCACAACACCCTTGAGCGCGTAGAAATCGGTGTTCCCGTAAGCGCCGAGCGTCAGAACCTTCTTCTCGGTCGGCAACTGCGTTGCATCCGCATTCGGCAGATAGATTGTCGCCAGCTCAAACAGCGCAACATTCTCGTTGCTCAGATTGTTGTTCCGCGCCAGAACCTCCAGCATGGAGGGGAGCGCCGTCGTCCGCATCACGCTCGTGTCCTCGCCGAGCGGGTTGGAAATCACAACCGAGCGGCGGAGCGGACTGTCGGCGGGCATCCGAATCTTGTCGTAGTATTTCGGGCTGATGAATGAGAAGGTGTGAATCTGCGAGAAGCCCATGTCCGCCAAGTGGTCGGCGGTCGCGCACTCGAATTTCTGCTTCGGCGTTCTGCCGCCCAGCGTGGTTTTCGCATTCATATAGGAGGCTTCAATCTTGTCGTAGCCCCACATCCGCACAACCTCCTCGGCAATGTCGTTCATACAGCCGAGGTCCGCGCGCCAAGAGGGGACCAGAATCTTGCCGTCTTTGATTTCACAGCCAAGCCCCGTCAGCGATTGCACCATGTGCTCGGTCGGAATGCACGTCCCGAGGAAGGTGTTGTAGCGCTCGGGCGTGAAGGGGAGAACCGTCTGTTGCCACTTGTCGGGGTAAACGTCAATCATGCCGTCCACCACGTCACCCGCGCCGAGTAGCTCGACCAGCTCGCAGGCGCGCTCCAGAGCACCCGGGCAGTTTTCGCGGTCCAGTCCCTTTTCAAAGCGCGCTGAGGACTCGGTCCGCATTCCGTTCTTCTTCGCGGTCACGCGCACCGATGCACCCATAAAGCAAGCCGATTCAAACACCACTGTCTGCGTGTCCGCCGTGATTTCGGAGTTCGCGCCGCCCATTACGCCTGCCAGCGCGCAGGCTTTCTTTCTGTCCGCAATGACCAGCATCGTGTCGTCCAGCGTGTGCTCGGTGTCATCCAGCGCGCGGAAAACCTCATCCGCCTTCGCGCGGCGAACGTTGATTGCCGCGCCGTCGAGGCTTTGGTAATCAAACGCGTGCATCGGCTGACCGTATTCCAGCATGACGTAGTTGGTGATATCAACAATGTTGTTGATGGGACGCACGCCAGACGCGCGCAGACGCATCCGCATCCAGAGCGGGGAGGGGGCGATTTTCACATTCTTGACCACCCGCGCGGTGTAGCGGTAGCAAAGCTCGGGGGCGGAAATCGTGACGTTCAGGTAGTTGGTTACGCTGTCGCCGTCAGTGGTCCCTTTGACCTGCGGCTTCTTCACCGTCAGTGGCTTGCCGAAGGAGACCGCCGCCTCCCGCGCAAGACCGATGACCGAGAGGCAGTCGGGGCGGTTGGAGGTAATCTCAAATTCCACCGCCGTGTCGCGGAGCATCAGTACGTCGCGGATATCGTCACCGAGACGGTTCGCGCAGTCCTCATCGAGAATCAGAATGCCGTTTTCTTCCTTGCCCGGCATATCGTGCGCGGTCAGCTTCAATTCTCCCATCGAGCAGAGCATTCCGTCCGATTCCACCCCGCGCAGCTTGCCTGCCTTGATGGTCACATCCCCGGGCAGCTTTGCAACGGGAAGCGCCGCGGGAACCAGCGCGCCGACAAATACGTTCTGCGCGCCCGTGACGATCTGGATATCGTGCCCGAATTTTTCGCCCGCATCCAGACGGCAGACCCACAAATGGTCGGAGTCGGGGTGCTTTTCCATTTTGGTCACGCGCGCCACCACTACGTTTTCGATGTCGTCGCCGAGGACATCAAAGCCCTCCACCTTGGAGCCGGTGATGGTCATGCGGTCGCAGAATTCCTGATCGGATATTTCTTTGGTGTCCACAAAATCGGACAGCCAATTTCTGGAAAGATTCATCTTTTTCTACCTCCTGTCTCAGAACTGCTTGAGGAAGCGTTCGTCGTTTTCATAGAACAGCCGAATGTCATCGATTCCGAGCGATGCCATTGCAATGCGCTCAATGCCGAGACCGAACGCAAAGCCCGTGTACTTTTCGGGGTCAATGTCGCAGTTGGAGAGCACGAACGGGTGCACCATGCCTGCGCCGAGAATTTCAATCCAGCCCTCGCCCTTGCAAAGCCTGCATCCCTTGCCGCCGCAGACAAAGCAGGAGACATCGACCTCTGCCGAAGGCTCGGTGAAGGGGAAGTGGTGCGGGCGGAAGCGGATGCGCGTATCCTCGCCGAACATCCGCTTGGCGAAGGTTGCAAGTGTTCCCTTGAGGTCGCCCATCGTGATGCCCTCGTCTACGACCAGACCCTCCAGCTGATGGAACAGCGGGGAGTGCGTTGCGTCAAGTGCATCGGAGCGGTAAACGCGCCCGGGGGAAATGATGCGGATCGGCGGCTTCTGATGCTCCATTGTGCGGACCTGAACAGGGGAGGTCTGCGAGCGGAGCAGGATGTTGTTCGTGATATAGAAGGTGTCCTGCGTGTCGCGCGCGGGGTGATTTTCGGGGATGTTCAGCGCTTGGAAGTTGTAGTAATCCAGCTCCACCTCGGGCCCCTCGACAATCGAGAAGCCCATGCCGATGAAGATGTCCTCCAGCTCCCGCTGTACCTTAGTCAGCGGGTGGATGTGACCGTTCGGCTGAGCGGTCCCCGGCATGGTAACGTCCAGCTTTTCGCTCTCCAGCTTCTTTTCGAGCGCGCGCGCCTGCGCGTCGCGGACCCGTTTTGCAATCGCTTCTTCAATGCTCGCGCGGACTTCGTTTGCCAGCTGTCCGATCTGCGGGCGCTCCTCGGCGGAAAGGGCACCCATGCCGCGCAGAACGGCGGTCAACTCCCCCTTTTTTCCGAGATAGCGGATTTTGATCTGCTCGGGGTCCGCGTCATCGGCGTTGATCTGCGCCAGCGCCGCTTCCCTGATTTTCGCAAGTTTTTCTTTCATCTTTCTGTTTCCTTTCTCCATCAACAACAAAAACGCCCCGTCCCGAAGAAATTTCTTCTACAGGACGGGACGCAATCAACATCCCGCGGTACCACCCGCATTTCGGCACAAAGCCAACACTCTGTCGGCGGTAACGGCGCCTGCCGGATCGGACTACAAACTACAGACACAAGGCGGTGTTCATCCGATCTGCTCCGAAGCGAAATGCGGCTCCGCGCGTATATGTCGCTCCCAGCCTCGGCGACACTCTCTTGAATACGGCTCTGCGGATACGCTGACTTCATCCCAGCATTTTGATAGCGTACAACTGTAAAGCTGTACAGCTCAATCGGGCAGATTTTGCCCGTTACTATTATAACACAGTTTTCCTGCTTTTGCAAGCCCTTTTGCAAAATTTCCGCAAAAAAGCCCGCCCCGCCTTTCGGCGGGACGGGCGATAGGGTCGTGCTGTCGGCTTAACCGACCATTTTATCCCAGTAGATATCGGGGAATACCTTGAAAATGGACTCGCCCTTTTCGTCCACATAGGAGTCGGCATTCTTCAGCTTCGTTTTCTGGAAGTCTGCCGTGCAGTAGTAGGACGAGCGGACCTTGGAAAGCGATTTGCTTGTCAGCGTTGCCTTCTGATTGTAAACAATCGGAATCATGGGCATATCGGTCAGAAGCATCTCTTCCGCTTTGTGAAGCAGCTTTGCGCGCAGCTTCTCCTGCTTGGAGATTTTCACGGTGTAGTCGATGTCATTGTCGGTATAAACCTTTTCGATGGCAGCCTTCAGTGTCATCTGATCTGCGCTGTCCGCCACTGCCTTTGCCGCCTCCGCAGCAGTTTTTTCGCTTGCAATTGCGGTCTGATAAGCCTCGATTGCCTTCTTGCACGCTGCATAGTAGGCATCGCGGTCCGTTGCGTTGGCACTTGCGGCAATCTTGATCTTGCCTGCCGCCGTTGCCTCGGCTTCCGCCTCCGTAACAGCGTCCACCGCCTTCTTCAGCGCCGTTTTTGCCGCTGTCGTTGCTTCCTCCGCGCCCTTTGCCGCAGTCAGGCTGTTGGAGAGCGGGAGCAGGGCAGAGGCAGTGCCGTTCAGCTGACTGCTGATTGCCGAAATAATCGCGCCGTAGGTGTCAATCAGGGTCTGAATATCCTTCGTTTCATCGGGGTTCAGGGTTTCCAGCTTCTTCAGATTGTCGCTGATTGCCTTTTCCGCCGAGGTTGCCGCCGCATTCAGTCTGTGCTCTGCGGTGCTTGCCATTGCAACGTAAGGCTGGGTTTGCAGGTGCGTGACCAGATAGGAATCCTCCGCGCGGCTGTCAATCTTTGCATAGTAGGGGAGGTAATAAATTGCTTCCATTAAAATATTATAAGCAACGCTGTTATACCCTGTTACGTGCGTCTCGTACTCGTACACGTTGCTCGTGTTGTCGGCATAGATGTTGCCCGAGAATGCGTAAGCGTAGGTGGAGAGCATGGAGTACGCATCGGCGGTGAAGGAGCAGGCATCCAGTGCGATTACCTCATAGTTGCCGCGCTGAATGGCTTCCACCCAAATATCATCGCAGATATCCGAGGTCGGACCGGTCTTTTCCTCGTCCTCTTTGAGCAGGTCGTTGTTCTGAATGGGCTGAATCGGATCAACCGTGACCTTGAAGCCCAGCTCATTCCACGCCTCGGCAACCGCTTCGACAATGGTGGTGTGAACCTTGCTGTATGCCGCGACCTTGATGGAGAAGCTGTAATCCGACGGGGTAATGCCCGCTTCGGAGAGCAGCTGCTGCGCTTCGTTCAGCTGTGCGGTGGTGGTCAGCTTGAGTGTGACATCCTTGCTCTTGCGGAACTCGCCCGAGTTGCCCTTTTCAAAGGTTCCGTAGGGGAGCAGACCGTCCGCCGCTCTTGCGTACACGACCGACTTTGCGATTGCCTCGCGATCCAGCGCCAGCGAAAGTGCCTGACGGACAGCAGGGTTTGCAAAGAGGTATTCGCCGCCGATCAGCGCATTTTCGTTCAGGTAGCATACGAAGGTGGAGAGCAGGTCCGTAACCTCCGCGTTCTTCTTCACGGTTTCGTTTTCGCTCAGCGAGAAGGGGATATTGCCGATGTAGAACAGACGGCCGTTTTCGTACTCGGTCATCAGCTCCTCGTCGGTCTTGGTGCAGTCAACCAGCAGACGGTAAGGCGTTACCGTTGCGTTGACGGCATCTCTCTGGAGGTCGCGGTCAAAGTAGCTGTTTCTCTCCAGAACGAAATATTGCAGGGACTTGGTATCCCATTTTTTATTGTTGTTGGTCGTTGAGAGCGTGCCGTCCTTGTTCAGCGCGTTGTCATCGGTTGCCGTAATGTCTTTTCCGTTCTCGTCCTTGACGTTCTGGTAATTGATTTTACCGAGCTTGAACGGTCCGCTGGTTGCAATCGAGGAGGGCTTCTTTGCCCAGTCGTAGGGGTTCGCGGAAACGTAACGGCTCAAAAGCGGCGCGGTTGCAACGCTGGTCAGGTTTCGGATGAACCGATCGTAATCGGTGGGACCCTCAAAGGTGACACGGACAACCGATTGCTCCACCGCCTCAACGCCGAGGTTATCAATGGAGGCATCGCCCTCCTTGACGGCGCGGGCATTCTTGATGTCGTAAAGAAGCGTTGCCGCCTCGTAGTTGTTCTTGGAGTTCACCAGCCGCTTCCACGCGAACACGACATCCTCGGCGGTCAGCGTATCCTGAACGCTCCAGTAGGTGTCCTTGAGCTTGAGCTCCATGTAGTATTCGTCGGTTTCCTCGTTCTCGAAAATCTTATAGCTTTTCACGAGGTAGTTTTCCACCTTGCCCGAATCGGTCAGACGGAAGAGTGTGGCGTACATCAGGCTCAGCACATCGGAAAGATTGCTGTTGTAGTACGCGTTTGCGGGGTCAAAGTCGTAGATTTCGTCGGTCAGATACATTGTGATGTAGCCGCCTGCGTCTTTTGCGACCGTTTTGCTTTTGCACCCGACAAGGGTTCCCGCAAGCAGAATGACGCAAAGCACGATAGATAAAATCCGTTTTGCCATAGTGTGGAAAAAACCTCCTCAAATAAAGAAAATCCTCCGCGACGCACCGAGCGTCGGAATACTTCTTATATTATACCGCATTTTCTACCAATTTTCAATAGTTTCCCGAATTTTTTAATGTATATTTTGTTAATTCTCTTGGCAGATTAAAAAGGCAGGATGCAGAACAAGGAGACAAGGGGAGGATTCGGAATGACAGAAGCATATGCAAGAACGGACCTTGCAATGGAAAGCTGCTCGGCGGCAGGGGACAGACTGCGCGGCGTGGAGCAGACAACGCGGCGCTCGGCGGGGTGCACGGTGCACCGCGTGCGGGTCACATCCTCCGAGGCGGCAGTGGTGCTCGGAAAGCCGATCGGGACCTATATCACCGTGGATTGCGGTCAGATTCACCGTTTTGACCGCGAACGGGCGGGGGAGGTTGCGCATCTGCTTGCGGGCGAATTGCGCGGCATGACCTGCTCGCTGACGGGGCGCTTGCCCGGGGTCGGGCTGGGCGTTTTCGTTGCGGGGCTCGGAAATGCCAAGCTGACCGCCGACGCGGTGGGCCCCGGGACGGTGGACCGCCTGACCGCGACCCGACATTTGCAGGAGCACGAATCGGCGCTGTTTCGGGCGCTCGGCTGTTCGGCACTGTCCGCGCTTTCCCCGGGCGTTCTCGGACAAACGGGCATCGAAACGCTGGAGTTGCTTCGCGGCGCGGTCCGCTCGGTCCGTCCGAACCTCGTGGTCGTGGTGGATGCGCTCGCGGCAAGAAGCTGTTCGCGGCTGGCTTCCACGGTTCAGATATCCGACAGCGGCATTGTCCCCGGCTCGGGTGTGGGGAATCATCGGACTGCCATCACCTCGGAAACGCTCGGGGTTCCCGTCATCGCGCTCGGGGTTCCGACCGTTGTGAATTCGTCCACGCTGGTCTGGGACGCGCTGAAGGAGGCGCATATCGAGGAGGTCAGCGACGAATTGCAAGCCGTCCTTGAGAACGGGAAGTCCTTTTTCGTGTCTCCGAAGGAAAGCGACCTGATCTCCGATGCGGTTTCGGGGCTTCTTGCCGATGCCATCTCGGAGGCATTTGTCGGCGAAATGCTGTTTTGACGGTTCTGTTTTCCGATGCGTTCGCATAGGCTGTTGTGAAACGCTCGGAAGGGGGAACACAAAAATGAAAGAGGAACGCAACCGCATTGCCGCACCGACACAGGACGGGGTGAGACTGGAGCCTCCCATCGGGAGGGGGACGCGCGCATTTCTGATTTTTCTGGTATGCGCCGCGGTTCTGGTGGCGGGCTTTGCCGTCAGTCGGATATGGCTTCCGCGCCGCGGCACGAACGATGGTCTGCCCGAAGCAACGGGGACCGCCGGAACCTCGGACGGCGGCACGGACGGGTCAACGACCGCGCCGCCCGAACCGGAGCCGATTCCCGATGGGGCAACCGTAATCCGCTCGGCGGACCTCTCGGGCGGGGAATTGCGGAACGAGACCGCAAAGGTCGTGGATTCTGCGGCGGTCCGTGCGCTCTTCTCGGAGAAAAAGCAGGAATTTCGCGCCGATCAGCCTGTCGTTCTCATCCTGCACACGCACGCGCAGGAGAGCTACCGCACCGATGATGCGCCGCCTTACCTCACGGGAACGGTTGGAGATTCCATCTACTCGGATGACCCCGCACAGACGGTGGTCGCCGTTGGGGAAGCGCTTGCGAAGGAGCTGAACCGCAACGGCATTCCCGCGATTCATTGCACCTCGATGCACGGAGAGGGCGGGACCCTGCGCGGTGCTTACCGTTCGGCGGCGGACTGCATCCGTGCCTATCTGGAGCGCTATCCGTCCATTGCGTATGTCATTGACCTGCATCGGGACGGAATTCTGGATTCGGACGGCGCCTGCCTGCGAACCGCTTCCGCGAGCGGAGAGGCGCAGGTGATGGCAGTGGTCGGAACCGACGGAAACGGGACCGATTGCCCCGCATGGCGCTCCAACCTCGGCATGGCGTTACAGCTGTTTGACCGCCTGAACGGGGAGCGCGCGGGAACCTGCCGTGCGGTTTCTCTGCGCAATGCCTCCTATAATCAGGAGCTTGCCCCGCATTCGCTGTTGCTTGAAATCGGGTCGGCAGGGAATACCGTATCGGAGGCGGTTTCAGCGGCAACCCGCGTCGGCAAGGCGCTCGCGGACCTCATCGGCGGTCGCAGTGGCGCTTGACGCTCGGCTTTCCGCACGGTCCTTTGCGTGTGCTCTGCGACGTGCGGGTCTCAGGGCGAGATAGGCGACTGCCAGAAAGCCTGCCGCGAGAAGCAGACAGGCTACGGGGGAAAGCTTTCCCGTCTCCAATGCGCCCGCCGCTCCGACCGCACCCAGCAGGGCAACCGTTACGCAGCCGACCCGTGCCACACGGCGAACCCGTGCGGCGCACAGGAAGGCAACCACAGCACGAAGCAGTCCGACCAACCGCGCACGAAGCCCCAAAAGGCGGCTTTGGCGCGGTTTTCCGAGTTCGGCATAAAATGCCTCGTATATTCCGTTATTGGAATAAGTATTTGCGAAATCGACACATTCTCTGTTCATGAATCGGTCCTCCTGAATCCGTTTGTGGAATTCTGTGATGCTATTATAACACATCGTGCCGCGCTTGTCAAGAGGTTTTTCCAAAAAAAGAAAATATTTTTCCGAAACCCCTTTACAAACCGAATTTTATGTGGTATAATAGTATCGAAATCGGAATACGGAGGCGGATGATGGAAACCTATATCGACCGAATCAAGCTGATGAAAAACAGGAAGAAGCTGACCAACGAGCGCCTGTCCGAGCTGTCGGGCGTTCCGCTGGGGACCCTGAGCAAGCTGCTTGCGGGCATGAACGAATCCCCGAAGCTATCTAATATTGTAGCAATTTGCTCGGCGCTGGACTGCTCGGTGGAATACATCGTAACGGGCGCGCCCGACAATACCAATAATTATACGCTGGAGCCCGAGGAAATTTCTCTGGTGGAAATGTACCGTCAGCTGGACAGCTGGGGAAAGTCCGTTGCGGGGGTCGTTATCGCAAAGGAGCGGGAGCGCGTGCTGGGGACCGAATCGGCACCTGCCGCCGTTCCCGTGCCCGCGAAGGTCCTGCGCCCGCAGGTCCCGCAGAGGTCCGTTGGGCGGTTTGCGGGCGAGCGGCTGATTAAGGGCAAGCGCTCCATTCGGCTGTACGAGCTGCCCGTTTCCGCAGGGGTCGGTGTCTATCTGGATGACGCGAGAAGCGAGAAGATCAGTATCCCCGGGAACGAAAAGACCGCCGATGCGGACTATGCGCTTCGTATCAGCGGGAACAGTATGGAGCCGAAATACCACGACGGCGATATTCTGCTGGTTCGGAATGCGGACGGTGTGGAGATTGGCGAACTGGGCATTTTCCTCCTCGACGGCTCGGGCTTTTTCAAGGTGTTCGGCGGGGACAGGCTCCTCTCGCTCAACCCCGAATACGGTCCGATTCTGCTCAAGGATTTTT
>DJSQ01000017.1 GCA_002438075.1 Clostridiales bacterium UBA6330 | reverse complement strand
GGGAAGTTCTCGGGAGGTCAGGGAGGTTTGGAGGGTAGGAGCCCCTCTCCGAAAGAGGGGCTCCTGCGCCTCCAAGGTCTTCCCCTTCCTTCCCCCTCAATACAGCTTCGCCCAGCGGCGCTTGCGGAGGACCGTGTAGACGATGAAGGCGGCGAGCGCCGCGAGGATTACCGCACAGCAAATGGTAATGCCCTTGCCGATTGAGCTTTCCACCTTCAGCTCCTCCCAAAGGTCGTTCAGAAGCGTCAGCTTCTCGGGCGCAAGATTCAGATATGCCTGCGACTTCACCGTTGAAACATCATCGTACAGAATCTTCATCGCATCCTCGTGAATGCTCTCCATGTATTCGATGTACTCCTCGTTCTCGGTCACCAAACGGTTCGGGGACGCGTAGTAGTGGTACTCCGCATTCGCAACCGCAATCTCCTCACTGCACATGAAGTTGATGTACTCCAGCGCCAAATCGTAGTGCTCCGCATTCGCGGGAACGCACATCGCATCCACGTAAATGTTCGTCCCCTCCTCGGGATAGTAGAACGCCAAATCCTCGTTGTCCTCGTACATCGAAAGGAAATCGCCCGCATAGTAGGCGGAGACCGATGCAGAACCGCTCTTCATCTTGTTGAAGATTTCGTCCATGACGTAGCCCTGCACGATTTCCTTCTGCGTCCGAAGCAGCTCAAGCGCCTCGCGCCATTGCGCCTCGGTCGCTTCGTTCACATCGTAGCCCAGATAGTAGAGCGCCGTCCCGAACGCATCGCGGCTGTTGTTGAATTGCAGAATATCACCGCGCAGACTTTCGTCCCACATCAAGCCCCAGCTTCCGATGGTCGGGCAGTCCTCGGGCACGTTCGCCGTGTTGTAAATCACGCCCACCATGCCGTAGGTGTAAGGGACCGAGTAGGTGTTGCCGTCGTGCGGCTCGTAGTAAACGTTGTCGCCCTTGAAATCGTCGAAAATGTACTCGTAGTTCGGAATCTTGTCCATATCGAGCGGCGCGAGCAGCTTTTCGTCAATCATCCGCTGAATCATGTAGTCGGACGGAATGATTACATCGTAAACCGCCGCCCCGCTGCTGATTTTCGCGTACATATCCTCGTTGCTGGAGTAGGTCGAATAGTTGACCTCCACATTCTTCCCCAGCACCTCGCGGCAGTAGCGCTCGAATTCCGCGTTGACATCCAAAGAATCCTCGGAGCCGTCCGAGATGTATTCGCCCCAGTTGTAAACGTAGAGCGTGACCGTCTTTCCGTCGGTCCCGTCCTCTGCCTTCGCGCAGGAGGCAAGCGGCAGGAGCGAAAGCACCAAAGCCGCAAACAGGCAAAGCAAGCGTCTCAGATTCTTTTTCATGCCTTGACACCTGCCTTTCTCCGCTCCCGCTTCTCGCCGATGGTCCCCGCAAGGTTGACCGCAATCAGAAGCGCGAGAATGACGAGAATAATCAACGTGCAGAGCGCGTACATACTGAACTTGACCTCGTGCGCGGTCTGGTTGTAGATGTAGAGCGGCAGGGTGCGGAAGTCGGGCGAGCTGACAAAGTGGCTGATGACAAAGTCATCCAGCGAGAGCGTGAAGCTCATCATCAGACCCGAAAGCACCCCAGGCAGAATCGCGGGCAGCTCCACGCGGAAGAAGGTCCCCGCAGGCGTACAGCCGAGGTCCAGCGCCGCCTCGGTCAGGCTCTTGTCCATCTGGCGGAACTTCGGCAGGACCGACAGCGTGACGTAGGGCAGGTTGAAGGTCGTGTGCGCAATCAGCATGGTCGGGAACCCGAGTAGGCTCTTGGTCCCGAGCAGCCCCGCCACGCCGACGAACAGAAGCATCATCGAAACGCCCGTTACGATATCGGGGTTCATCATCGGAATGTTCGTCACGGTCTCTACGGCGCGGGAGAACCACTTCCGCTTGGCGCGGTCAATCGCAAACGCGCAGAGCGTGCCGAGCACAGTGGCAAGGAGCGAGGAGAGCACTGCGAGAATCAGCGAATTCTTCAGCGCCTTCAGCGCTTCGCCGTCGCGGAACAGTTCGGCGTACCAGTGGAAGGTAAAGCCCGAGAACCGGCTCAGACTCCCCGAGCCGTTGAAGGAAAAGAGGATGACAACAATGATCGGCGCGTAGAGGATCAGAAAGATCAGCGCAATGTAAAACTTCGATAAAAATTTCATATCACGATATCCTCCCGACTGTCGGTAAATTTGTTCATCACGGCAAGCGAGATGAGAATCAGGATCATCATGACGAGCGACACGGCGGCGCCCGTGTGGTAGGTCACCGCGTTCTGGAACTGGCGCTCGATGGTATCGCCGATGAGGTCGAACGAGCCACCGCCGAGCTTCTGCGAGATGTAGAAGGTACTGATGGACGGCACGAACACCATCGTCACGCCCGAAATGATGCCGGGCACGGTCAGCGGCAGAATCACGCGGAACATGGTGCGGACGCTGTTACAGCCGAGGTCCGCCGCGGCTTCGACATAGCGGCGGTCCAATTTGGTGATGGAGGTATAAATCGGCAGGACCATGTAGGGCAGAAAGTCGTAAATCATGCCGAGGATGACAGCCCCCTCGGTGCCGATGAAGGTCAGCTTTTGGAAGCCGAGCTTGACAAGGAAGCTCGAGACGATGCCGCCGTTATCAAGCAGTGCCATCAGCGAATAGGTGCGAATCAGGAGGCTGATCCACATCGGGAGCATCAGAAGCACCATCAGAAGCCCGCGCGTGCGCTCCTTTGTCTTGGACATACAGTAGGCAAGCGGGTAGCCGATGAGCAGGCAGACCGTGGTGGCAATCAGCGAAAAGCCGACCGACATGATAAAGGTCTGCGAATAGGAGGACAGGGAGGTGATATTCTCCCACGTGAACGCGCCGTTCCGATCGGTCAGCGCGAAGTAGAGGACAAAGCCGAGCGGTGCGAGAATGAAGAGCACCGACCACGAAACGGGCGGAATCGCCGCAATCCGTTCAAACACACTGCGCTTTTTCATTCTTCTTCGACTTCCTCCGTTGCATCCGAGAGCTTGTCCAGCTCGTCGCTGAAAGAGGAATAGTCCCCGAACATACCCGAGAATTCGGACTTCTTCATGACGTGAATTGCGTCGGGGTCGATGGAAAGCCCGATGGTCTGCCCCTCGGACACATAGTCGGTGGACTGAATCATCCACTTGAAGCCGCAGACATCCACGATGATTTCATAGTGCACGCCCTTGAAGGTCACGCCGGTCACCAGCCCCTTGAGCTGTCCCTTTTCGGGCGCAACGACATCCACGTCCTCGGGGCGGATGACGATATCAACCGGCTCGTCCTTTCCAAAGCCACCGTCAAGGCAGTCGAACACCTGCCCCGCAAAGCGCGCGCGGCGGTCGGCGGGCATGGTGCCGTCCAGAATGTTGGATTCTCCGATGAAGTCGGCAACGAAGGCGTTGACAGGCTCGTTGTAAATATCGGTTGGCGTACCGATTTGCTGGATGCGCCCGTTCGCCATGACGACAACGGTGTCGGACATGGAGAGCGCTTCCTCCTGGTCGTGGGTGACGAAGATAAAGGTAATCCCCGTGCGGTGCTGGATGTTCTTCAGCTCATTCTGCATATCCTTGCGCAGCTTGAGGTCGAGCGCGGCAAGCGGCTCGTCGAGAAGCAGGACCTTCGGCTCGTTGACCAGTGCACGCGCGATGGCAACCCGCTGCTGCTGACCGCCCGAAAGCGTTCCCACGCGGCGGCGCTCAAAGCCCCGCAGGTTGACCAGCTCCAGCATCGCCTTGACCTTCTCCCGAATTTCGCTGTCCTTGGTTTTCCGGACCCGCAGACCGAACGCGATGTTATCGAACACGTTCAGGTGCGGAAACAGCGCGTATTTCTGGAAAACCGTATTGACCTGTCGTCGGTAGGGCGGGAGGTCGTTGATTCGTTTTCCGTCGAAATACACATCTCCCGCGTCGGGCGTTTCAAATCCGCCGATGATACGCAGGGTGGTTGTTTTGCCGCAGCCGGAGGGACCCAACAGGGTGATAAATTCCTTGTCGTGAATCTCCAGATGCAAGTCGTCCAGAACGGTTTCTCCGTCAAAAGACTTCGAGATACCGTTCAGCCTGATCAGCACGTCTTTGTTCATTCCGCATAAATACTCCTTTAGAATAAAAGATTTGTGTCTATGGGACGAGCCGGAACCGTCTCTCCGCGCAAGGCTGAAAATGCGCGAAGCCCTGTCACCGACACCACGTTGCCATATATGACAGACAATATTGTAGCAGATTTATCTCCAAAATGCAAGGGTTTTCCAAAAATAATTAAATTTCGGCATTATCCCCAACGAGGCGGAATGAAACGACGTGGTTTGGAATTATCTCACAAAAAATGCCGAAATTCTCCCGTTTCCTCGCTTATTCTCCCGAATCCTCCCGTTTCAGCGCGGCGAAAAAGCGGGAAAAGAGGCTCATGGAGAAGCACCAGAGCGAGAGTCCGTCACCCGCGCGGAGGAGAAAATAGACGGCTGTGGACCAGAGCAGGAACAGAAAAATCAGGGAAGAAGCCGTGAGGACCGTATCTGCGGCGCGCGGGGAGAATTTGGCGCTGACGGCATCCTCGAGCATTCTGCCGCCGTCGAAGGAGCGGATGGGCAACAGGTTGAGGAGCCCGAGTGCGAGAGACGCGCAGGAAAGCTGTTCGGCGAAATCGGACCTTCCCCACATCGGCGCGGGGGTCATGGCAAACAAAAGGCTTGCGATGGGGCCTGCGGCGCAGAGCAAAAACTCCTCGCCGTAGGAAAGGAGTCTCCCGCCCGTTTCCAGCCCCGCGCCGAGCAAATGAAAGCGGAGCGCGCGGACGGGGATATGCAAACATTTTGCGGCGCAGAGGTGTCCCGCCTCATGGACTGCGGCGGCAAGCAAAGCGGCAACGGCGAGCCCCGTGCGGTCGGTCAGCAGCAATGCGGTGAGCATGACCGCCGCGGCAGGCTCAATCTTCACCTTTGGTCCCTTCCATCTCATCCCCTCACCCCCTCTATGCAGTGTATGCTTGGGGGGTGAGGAAAAGACCTTGGAGGGAGAAGG
>DJSQ01000187.1:8779-8987 GCA_002438075.1 Clostridiales bacterium UBA6330 | reverse complement strand
CGCTCAGAATGACACGGGGGTGTAGCGCACCGTGTGATATAACCCATTTGTTGCGATGTTACTTTAACCACGCCGTAATGTCTAACCGTGCTACAATGGTTATCCAATACTACAATGTTACTTTGACGGATGAATATTGTATCACTCACGCAACAACCGGCCTCCGTGTCATTCTGAGCGGAGCGGCACAGATATCGAAAATCAAGCG
>DJSQ01000187.1:0-8664 GCA_002438075.1 Clostridiales bacterium UBA6330 | reverse complement strand
TCGGCACTCGTGTAAGGCATCTTTTTTCCAATTCTCAAAAGTTGCTATTGCCAGAGCTTTGTCACCCCTCAATTTCCCAAGTATGCTTTTCCAAATCAACGGTCACGCGCACCTGTCTGCCGTCCAGCTCGCGGGCAAAGGTCAGGGCACGATTCCCCTGCGCGAGGTTGCGATAGCCGCCATAGGTCCAGATGCGGTCCGATTTCCGCATTCGGATCAGGGACGCAATCCGCTCGGTCAGCGCGTTCCATTCGGGCGCTTCGGGACAGGGTCGCAGGGCGGGGTCTCCGTCCTCCTTTCGTCCCGTCATGCCCCATTCGCTCCCGTAATAGATGGTGGGGATTCCCGGCTCGGTCAGAAGCAACACCCACGCAAGCGGCAGGCAGTCGGCATCCTTCAGAATGCTTGCAATCCGCGTCACGTCATGGTTGTCGAGGAAGGTCAGCAGCTGCTTGCCGCGATAGATGCACCACTGCTCGGGTCCGAACTGGCGGTTGAGCGAATAGGAAAGCTCCCAGAGGTTCTCCGAATTGATTGCCGAATAGAGACTCTTGTAGTTTTCATAGTTGGTACAGCTGTGGAGCAGCCGATCGTTGACCAACAGATTATAGTCCCCGAACAGCACCTCGCCGATGAGCGGGAAATCGGGCTTCAGACCATCGCAGAACGCGCGCAGGGCGGCAAGAAAATCGCGGTCGAGCGAATACGCCACGTCAAGACGCAAGCCGTCAATGCCGAATTCCTCCACCCAGAAGCGCACGGCACCGAACAGGTAGTCACGCACGGCGGGGTTGCGCAGGTTGAGCTTGACCAGCTCGAAATGTCCCTCCCAGCCCTCGTACCACAGCCCGTCCCCGTAGGCGTTGTTGCCGCCGAAATTGACGAAAAACCAATCGCGGTATTGCGACATCTCCCGCTTTTCGAGGACATCCCGAAACTGCGGGAAGCCGCGCCCGACGTGGTTGAACACACCGTCAAAAATTACGCGGATGCCGTTTTCGTGCAGGTCGCGGCAGAGGGCTTGGAGGTCCTCATTCGTCCCGAGCCGCGTATCGGTGCGGAAAAAGTCCCGCGTGTCGTAGCCGTGGCGGTCGGATTCAAAGAGCGGCGAAAAGTACACGCCGTCCACGCCGAGCCGCTTCAGGTGCGGAATCCAGTCCCGCACCTTATCGAGGCGGTGCGCGGGAATCCCGTCATTCTCCTCGGGCGCGCCGCAAAAGCCGAGCGGATAAATCTGATACAGAACC
The DNA here is from genome assembly GCA_002438075.1 of Clostridiales bacterium UBA6330. Classification (GTDB taxonomy): domain Bacteria; phylum Bacillota; class Clostridia; order Oscillospirales; family CAG-272; genus UMGS1865. The sequence goes on along the minus strand of DJSQ01000187.1, from coordinate 7,417 downwards.
GCTTCGTCAATCCACATAATCTGCAATCTCCTTTCCGAACGGAGCCTCCGACACAAGGTGAACGGACGGATGCTCCCGATAGGCGGGCAGTGTAACCGAGCGGCACCAGAGCGAGATGTCCCGCCCTGCGGGGTCCGCCTCGCCGCCGTAGCGACGGTCCCCGAGCAGCGGCAGACCGCGCGAGGCGAACTGCACGCGAATCTGGTGCGTTCTGCCTGTTTGCAGGCGGACTGCGACCAACGTGCGCGGATGCCCGCTCTCCGCATCGGTCCATGTGCCGAGCGTTCGGTAGGTCAGAATCGCCTCCTTCACGCCGCCGCGTGCCTTCTTTACCACATAGGATTTGTTTTTTGCGCGGTCATAATACAAAAGATCGCGCAATTCTCCCACCGGCTCCTCGGGCTTGCCGCACAGGACCGCCACGTATTCCTTTTCCAGCGCATGGTCCCGCACGAGCGCCGAGAAGAACGCCGCCGCATCGGGTGTGCGCGCGTAGAGCATCACACCGCCCACGCCGCGGTCCAAGCGGTACACGGGTGCGAGAAAGCCCGCGTTTTCCGCCGCCAGCAGGTTGCAAAAGCCGCGCCCGTCCGCCGTTTCCTCACTGCACAGTGCGGGCGTCTTGACTGCGGCAATGTAATCCGCATTCCGAATCAGATATTCCGTCATTCCGTCTCCTTCAGAAAGGTTATGTAGTATGCTTCCAAACGACCCGCTCACACGGGAAATTCTTTGCGCCGCGCTCGGCAAATCCGAGCCGCAATCGGTCATTTTCAGCGAGGTCACGCCCTCCACCAACGATGAAGCCAAGCGCGCCTTTGCGGATGGGCTGAACACCCCCGCGCTGTTTGTTGCCGCAGAGCAGACTGCCGGCAGAGGACGCATGGGGCGGCGCTTTCTCTCCCCTGTCGGCTCGGGGGTCTATTTCTCCCTTTTCCTGCCGCTCGACGAGCCGCCGCGCTCGGTGCTTTATGCCACCTGTGCCGCAGGCGTTGCGGTGCGGCGCGGAATTCTTGCCGCAACGGGCTGTGATACCCGCATCAAGTGGGTCAACGACCTGCGCTTCCGCGACCGCAAGGTCTGCGGCATTCTTGCCGAGGCTCCCGTGATGGGCGACCGCTACGGGCTGATTCTCGGTGTGGGCATCAATCTGCGTCCCATCGATTTCCCGCCCGAGCTGGTCGGAATTGCGGGAAGCCTTGCGGACACCGACTGCCCGCGCGCCGAGCTGATTGCCGCCTGCGTGCGGGAGCTTTCGGGCATTCTCGTCTCCCCCGCCGATGCGTGGTTGGAGGAATACCGCGCCAACTGCTGTACGCTCGGGCAATCGGTGCGCCTTTTGCGAAACGGAGAAGTGTTCGCGCAGGGCGTTGCCGAGGATATCCGCGCGGACGGTGCGCTTCTTCTGCGCACGGCGGACGGCGCCCTCCTGCCGATTGCCTCGGGCGAGGTGTCGGTCCGATAGCGGATAACAAGCAAACAGGACCGCGAAGGTCGCGGGGTCTCCCCTCGACCTCCGCGGTCCTGTTTGTTACTTATGGTGTGGTTTTTGATAAATTATTAACAATGTAGCAGAAAGAAATAAAGACCTGATGTCAGTCAAGCGCTTTGAGCTTCGCCAAGCACTCGGGGCAAATGCGCTTCTGGTTGAAGTAAACCAAGTTGTCGGCATTGGTGCAGAAAATGCACGCAGGATGGTACTTTTGCAGAATGATGCGGTCCCCGTCGGTATAAATTTCCAACGAGTCGCGGGTCTCAATATCCATGTTCTGTCTGATTTCTGCGGGAAGCACGATTCTCCCGAGTTCGTCAACCTTTCTCACCATTCCTGTTGATTTCATAGCATTCCTCTCCTTAATATTTGTTTTTTCGGCAGGGTTTCCCCCGACACCACCATTATACCCTTTATTTCCCTGTTTGTCAAGTACATTTTTGGCGAATTCTGGAATATTTGCAAAAAATATATATGTTTTTCTTATTTGCGGATTTTTGTTCACATATGAAACCGATTCGGGCTGTTTGAAGCGCGCGGGCTCGGGCAAATACTCCTGCGAAAGAGAGGGATGCAAGATGATAAAGGGTGCACAGAAGCAGATGATTGTGGTGCGGACGGGAAACAGCCCGTATTTTGACGAGGCGTATTTTGTCCTGCGCAGGGACATCCGCCCCGAAAAGCAGGAACGCCCCGATATTCTCTCGGAGGCGAACCGCATTCTCCACGAGAGCGGCGGCGGGAGCGGGCGGCGCTCCGCGCGGCGGAGACGGGAGGCACTTTGGGTACTTTTCGCCTTTCTGGTGGGGGTCGCGGTCGGAATTGCGGTGCATTTTCTGCTGTAATTTTGCGCGCGGGGAGAGAAAATCGGAAAACCCCTTGACTTTTTCCCGAAAACGGAGTATAATAAAGGGACGATATGTGACCGTTTACCGGAAACGCGCGGGACGAGCGCGCGATTTTCCCGTTTTGCGAACCTCATAGAGTACGAAAGCTCCCGTCAGAAGCGAAGTGCGTGGTCAGCTGTCTGCGGGAGACTGCCATGTGGAATACCGTGCCATCCGAGCGGTGCCGATGCACCGAGGCGGGTCGTACGGTGTTTCCCTATGCAAAGCAACAGAATAAAGAAAGGAAACAGAATGGCAAGAAGACCCAGAAAAGACAAAGACAAGCCGTCGGGAAAGATTCGGATCATTCCGCTCGGCGGGCTTGGGGAAATCGGCAAGAACATGACCGTTGTGGAATACGACAATGACATGGTGGTCATCGACTGCGGACTCGGATTTCCCGACGACGATATGCCGGGCATTGATTTGGTCATCCCCGACATCACCTATCTCGAAGCAAACAAGGACCGCATCCGCGGTATCCTGCTGACACACGGACACGAGGACCACATCGGCGCGGTCCCCTACGTCCTGCGAACCATCAACCCGCCCGTCTACGGAACACCGCTGACGCTCGGAATCATCAAAAACAAATTGGAGGAGCACACCCTGCCGTGGAAGCCCGACCTGCGGACGGTCAAGGCGGGCTCGCGGGTCCGCCTCGGCGCGATTGAGGCGGAGTTCATTCATGTGAACCACTCCATTGCCGACGCCTGCGCGATTGCGCTGCACACGCCGCTCGGAACACTGATTCACACGGGCGACTTCAAGCTCGACACCACCCCGATTGACGGCGACATGATGGACATCGTGCGCCTCGGCGAATTGGGGCGTGAGGGCGTTCTGATGCTGATGTGCGAATCCACCAACGCGGAGCGCCCGGGGCACACGCCGTCGGAAAAGAAGGTCGGCGCATCGCTCGAATATATTTTCTCAACGCACGAAAAGAAACGCATTATCATTGCCACATTCTCGTCCAATGTGCACCGCGTCCAGCAAATTATCGACACCAGTGCGCGGCACAAGCGCAAGGTTGCGATTACGGGGCGCAGTATGCTGAACATCGTCAGCGCCGCCATCGAATTGGGGTACATGAAGGTCCCCGCGGGCGTGCTGGTCGATATCAATGAAATCAAACGGTACAAGCCAAGCGAACTGACCCTCATCACAACGGGCAGTCAGGGCGAATCCATGTCGGCGCTTTACCGCATGGCGTTCTCCGACCACGCACAGGTCTCGCTCGATTCCAACGATCTGGTGGTCCTCTCCGCCAGCGCAATCCCCGGGAACGAAAAGGACGTGGGACGCATCATCAACGAGCTCTCCGCCAAAGAGGTGGAGGTTCTGCACGACGCGGTGGTGGAGGTCCACGTTTCGGGACACGCCTGCCAGGAGGAGCTGAAGCTGATGCAGGCGCTGACCAAGCCGAAGTATTTCATGCCGATTCACGGCGAGGCGCGCCACCTTGTGGCAAACCGCGACCTTGCCCGCTACATGGGCATGAGCGACCGCAACATTTTCCTCTCGGAAATCGGCAAGGTACTGGAGATTGACGCGAACGGTCCGCACTGGGCGGGCACGGTCCCCTCGGGGCGCGTGCTGGTTGACGGCTACGGCGTGGGCGATGTCGGAAACATCGTGCTCCGCGACCGCAGACACCTCGCACAGGACGGCTTGATTGTGGTGGTTGCAACCGTTGACTTCTACAACCGCCAGCTGATTTCGGGACCCGACATCGTGTCGCGCGGCTTTGTGTATGTGCGGGAATCCGAGGAGCTGATGGAGGAAGCCAAGCAGATTGCGCTGGAGGCTGTGACCGACGCGCTGGACGATTGGGAAAACTCCGATCGGATGCTGCTGAAAAAGCGCGTGAAGGATGACCTGACCCGCTTCCTCTACAACAAGACCAAGAGAAAACCGATGATTTTGCCGGTTATCATGAATGTTTGACCCATTTTCATATGATTTACACGCTTTCTTCACACGGTGAAGGTATAATAGCGGTAATATAAACTCTAAAAAAGGAGAATCCATCATGGGAAAAGGAAACAGAAACAGACTGGACCGCGCCGAAGCGGTAACCGAACCGAAGAAAACGTCCGCTAAGGTCAAAAAGGCGCGCAAGCCGATGAGCAAGACGCTCAAGGTCACCATCGCGTGTGCACTGGCGGTCCTGATCGTCTGCGGCATCGTTGTGAGTGCGCTTTGGAGCAACGGCGTGTTCCGCTCGCGGACACCGCTGGTCAAGAGCACCACTGGTGACTACAACCTGACCAAAGCAAGCGCCACCTACCTGCTTTGGGAATCGCAAATCAACTATATGATCAATCTCTATACGCAGTGGGGCATCATCAATTCCTCCAATGCGTCAAGCTACTACGGAAACTTTCTTTCCAACAACCGCAGCACCTTTGCAACCGAGGATGCGGTTGTCAAGGCGCTGAACCAGAGCAAGGATTCGCTGACGGGCTATGTGGCGGTCTGCGACATTGCGGACACGCTGGATGTGACGCTGACCCGCGAGGAAATCAAAGAAGCCAAAGACAATGCGCTCACCGCGCTCAACACATGGGTAAGCATTGCGGAGCAGACCGCGCTGGCAAACCTCCAGTCCGGCAGCAAGGGTAGCGGTGACAGCAAGGTTGCCTACACGCAGAAGGACTACCGCAAGGATACCTGCTCCTCGGTCAACGAGTTCCTGAAGAAGTACGTCAGCCCCGGGATTACGAAGCAGGATGTCATGGATGCGGCTGTGATTGCCGCACTCTACAACAAGGCGCTGACCGAGAAGAGCGAGCGGATTGAAGCCTCCCTCATCGAGAACGGCGTGATGACCGCCGAGGCGCTGGAGAAATACCGCGACAACAACAAGGCAGACTTCTTCTCCACCGACTATCTGCAATACGTGACCGAGGATGCCGAGCTGATTGAGGCGCTGAAGAACATCACGGCAGACACCGAGGACGAGAAGATCAAGGAAATCAAAAAGACCATCGCAACCGCGGTTGCGGAGAAGGTCTACCCCGCGCTCTTCAACAAGCACGCAACGGGTGCAAACGCAGAAGCCACCGAGCTTTACAACAAAATCAAGGACGGCGGCAAGTTCACCGAGGCGGACCTCAAGGGCTACGGTCTGGACTACTATGAAAGCAAGCTTGCCGAGGACATCAGCGTGGAAAAGGTGAAGTCGTGGATTACCGATTCCTCCAGAGAAGCGAACAACTACGACACAATCGCGGTTGCCGAGGACGGCATTTATGTGGCGGTGTTCATCTCGAAGGAAACGAAGGACAGCAAGGATTATTACACCTACGCGCTCAAGAAGTGCGACCTGACCGACGCGCCCGATGGCTACAGCGGCGACAATGACTTCAAGAAGAATCTGATTCAGTCGGTTCTGGTGAAGCTGGAGCTGGTAGAGGGCGAAGAGGTTTACAAGTCCGGTGACAAGCCCTCGGAGGATGAGAAGGACGAAGCCAAGAAGGAGCTGCTCACCGCGGCTGCCGCGATTGTGGGTGACATGAACGCCGAGGTCAGCACGGCTCTGACCGTAAAGACCGACAAGTATCAGGCGGAGAAAATCAAGGACGACAAGGACGAGCGTGACGAATACCTGCAATGGCTGTTCGGCACCGAGGAGGGCGACAACAAGGCGGACCCTGCGGCAACCGGTGACACGAAGGTCATCGAAAAGACCGAAACCACGAGCAGCACCGAAGGCTCCGGCAGCAGCAGTAAGACGACCTACACCTTCTACGTTGTCGTGGATGCGATGACGCTGGACGATGACACGGCAATCTGGGGCGGTTACCTGAAGTTCACGGGTGACGAGGAGACCCGCAAGAAGTCGGCAGAGGAAGCGATGCAGAAGCTCTACAAGGACGGTGCACAGCTGACGGGTATTGAGCTGTGGCGCGCGTTGCAGGAGCTGGGTGCGACCGTGGATTACGGCTTTGAGTCCTCCGACCTTTCGTCCATGACCGCGCTTTCGGACTGGCTGTTTGATGACAGCCGCTCGAGTAGCACGATGGCAATTGTTTCGGGCAAGGAGAAGGAGAGCAGCTCTTCCTCCACCTCGACCTCCGAGATTGACGTGACCTATCTCGCGGTTCTGATTGAGCAGACCGAATGCTGGAGAGCGACTGCGTTCTCGGGTTGCATTTCCGAGCAGCGCGACAACTGGCTGGAGGAGTGCAGAAAGGGCTACGACCTGAACTACGATCTGATTGAGAAGATCACCGAGACGGAGACCGACGCAGAAAGCTGATAAGCTTTGGCACAACACAAAATGGCACGGAGCTGTTCCGTGCCATTTTGTGAAGATAAGAATATACTGAAAATGAATAATCAGACAGGAGCATGGGATGACATGATACTGAATGCGAAGCAAACGACCGTTGCCTACCGTTGCCCGCACTGTGGCGGGGGGGTTCTTTCCGCCGTTGGGCTATTCTCTCTGAACGCCGACATGATCAAGCTCAAGTGCGACTGCGGCAAGAGCGAAATGACGGTAACGAGCCGCCGCGACGGGAAATTCGACCTGACGGTCCCCTGTATGTTCTGCCCCACGCCCCACCGCTTCACGGTAACGCCCGCGCTCTTCTTTGACAAGGACCTATTCTGTCTCCCCTGCCCTTACACGGGCTTCAACATTGCGCTGACGGGGGAAGTGAACCACGTCAAGGCAGAACTGGCGCGGACCGAGCTGGAATTGATGGACCTGATGGAAAAGAGCGGGATGGAAAATTTTGACCGTTTCCACGATGACGAGGAGGCGCTCTCCGACCCGCAGATACAGGACATTATCATGTTTGTAATCAACGACATGGATGCGGAGGGCAAGATTTACTGTCGCTGTCCGCGCGATTCTGCGGCTCGTCACTACGACGCGGAGGTGACGCAGGACGGGATTCTGGTTACCTGTCGGGGTTGCGGTGCGAAGCGTTTAATCCCGACGGACTCCCGTCTCGGCGCGCACGCTTTCCTGACCGCCGACGCATTGCATTTGGAGTAGGGAAAGAAGACCTTGGAGGCGCAG
>DJSQ01000231.1 GCA_002438075.1 Clostridiales bacterium UBA6330 | reverse complement strand
GCGACGAGGGCTCCGCGCCCTCGACCGCGCCGCCTTTTAGAAAAGGCGGGCGAAAACCTTCACCCACGGCGATAGCCGATTGTTACTTCTACGACCTACCGCCGCCCGCGCGATTGCGGGCGGCGGCTGTATAGCTGTATAGCTCTATCGCAATTATTCGGGGTCCTTCTCTTTTCTGCGCTTGCCGCAGGCAATCAGGGCGAAGGGCAACAGCAGCACGCCAACGGTGCCGACGGTTGCGGACAGCGAGCCCTTACAGCCAACCACCGCGTAGCGGTTTTTGCTCTCCCCGTTGTCGGGCGCGGGCGCTGCGGTCTCCTCCTCGGCGGGCAGGGCGGGGATTTCCTCCTCGTCAAACGACTGCCCGCAAACCATACAGACGTGGTGCCGCTTTCCCGCAACGCCGGGCGCGGCTTCCTTGTCGACAATCCACTCGTCGCTCGCCGTGTGCGGGAGCGCGGGGATGGTCTCGGTTTCGCTCTCCATCCAGCAGCGCGAGCAGGTCTTGTGACGTGTGCCCGCCGCCTTGCAGGTGGCTTCCTTTACGACCTCCCAATCGCCGATGTCATGACCGAGCGCGGGAAGCTCGCGGGTGTCGGTTACCGCGTCACAGCGCGAGCAGTGGCGGGATTCCGAGCCGCTTTCGGTGCAGGTTGCCGCCTTGTCAAGCGTGTAATCCTCGGCAAAATCGTGTCCCAGCTTGGGGAGCACCTCGGTGTCCTTTACCGCATCGCAGCCATCGCGCAGGCAGTGGCGGGACTTCGCGCCGTCATGCTCGCAATCGGCTTCGCTGTCCACCGTGAATTTCTCGGCGAACTCGTGACCGAGCGCCGTCAGCTCCACGGCGTCCTTTGTCGCGTCACAACGCTTGCAATGGTAGGACATGGAGCCGTTTTCCGCGCAGGTGGGCGCTTTGTCGATGCTGTAAACGTCAGACCAATCATGGTCGAGCGCGTCAATCTCGCGGCTACCCTCCCCGCCTATGCCGCAACGCGTGCAATGGTGGGATTCGGAGCCCTTCTCGGTGCAGGTAGCCGCCTTGTCGACCGTGTAGCTCTCAGACCAATTGTGCCCGAGCGGCTCAACCGCCTCGGTGTCGCCCTTTGATGCGCCGCAGTGCTTGCAGTGAGTGGATTTCTCGCCTGCTTCTGTGCAGGTTGCCTTCTTGTCATCCGTTTTCTTCTCGTTCCACTCGTGCTCCACCGCTTCTTCCTTCAGCCCACAGCAGGGATAATACAGATAGCACTTGCCGGGGTCGGTTTCATCGGTTTTCCAGACAGGACTTTTGGCGTGCTTGGTCAGGTCGGTGGCGTTCTCGTTCACTTTGTTGCAATCGGCGCAGGTCGTGCCCGTGCATTTTGCGGTTTCGGGCTTCAGGTTCTTGTGCGGACAGCCCATGTAGGTTGCGTAGATGTAGCCGGACGCGGTTTTCATGTTTGCCACGTCAAAGCCAACGGTGCTCGCCTCGGTGTATTCGCTGTTCACGAATGCGCCGATGCCGAACATTCCGCCCAGTTTACACCCTGCGGCATACCTGCCGCTGAGCGGGAGCTTGACCTCCGCCACAAAGCCGTTTTCGGTAGCTCTTGCCTTCACAATCGCGTTTTGGGCGGCTTGGTCAGCCGTGAGGAAGCTCGCCGTGGTCGTGGCGACATAGCCCTCTGCCGAGCTGTCGGTGTCCACCTTGATGTTCAAGCCGTAGTTGCCGGGCCATGTCCAAGTCTTATCGCCAACGCTGTTGTAGAAGAGCGTGGAAACGATGAGGTCGACCTGCTCACAGCCGTTTATAACCGCCAGCAGATAGAGCGCGTTTCCACAACTCATGACCTTGATATAGCCGTATTCCGAATTTCCGAACCACAGCTCGGGTGCATCCGCCCACACCGCGTCAATGTTGCCGTCGATGTCGGGCTCAATCTCTTCACGAACGCCGTAATGGATGCCGCTTCTTCCAATCGTTGCACCGCAAACCTTGCAATCGCGGTGGCGCTTTCCGTCTGTGGTCTGTCCTTTGACATTGGTTACAGGCACATCAATAATCCAATCACCGGGGATGTGCCCGCGCGGTGCAACCTCTATTTGACCATCGGTCGCGTTACAGCGGGAGCAGTGGTGGGATGCGGAGCCCGCCTTTGTACAGGTAGGCTGTTTATCCACCGTGTAATCCTCGGCAAAATCGTGTCCGAGCGCGGGAATCCAGCCTTTGTCGCAGCCCTCGCGCTGGCAGTGGCTCGGCTCATAGCCCTTGTTGACGCAATCGGGGTCCTTGCGCTCGGTTTCCACCATGTCGTGACCCTTTGCGGGGATATCCACGCCCTCGAGCCCCTCATCGCAACGAATGCACTTATGGGTCTGATAACCGGTGTTCACGCAATCAGGCTCCTTCACAACCGTGAAGTCAGTACTGTATTCATGCCCGAGCGCGGGAATCTCGCGGGCACCGGTTGTCTCATCACAGCGCGAGCAGTGGCGGGATTCCTCACCCGCTTCGGTACAGGTAGCCGCCTTATCCTCCGTATACGTTTCGGAGAATTCATGCCCGAGCGCGTCAAGCGTTCTGACCTCCTTTCTCGCGCCACACTTCGCGCAATGGAAGGAATCCTCGCCCGCTTCGGTGCAGGTAGCCGCCTTATCGATGATTTTCTCCGCACTCCATTCGTGCGGCACATCCGCCTCGGAGGTCTCACAGCAGGGGTAGTAGAGGTGGTGATTTTCATCATCCGTCTTGACCCAGACTGCCTCTGCGGAATGTCTGGCGGGGAGCTCTTTGCCGCAATCCGCGCAGGACCTCTCCTTTTCACCGGTTGCGGGCAGGACTTTGCCGTGGAGATAAATTCCGTAGATATAACCGGAGGAGTCCTTGATATTGTCAATATCCATTCCAACGGAGTTTTCGGCAATCGTATAGTCACCGTTCACAAACGCGCCGATGCCGTAGAAGCCGCCGTGCGTGAAGCCCTGCGCTCTATCAGCCGTCAAGGTGAATGCAACCTCCGCAACAAAGCCCGTTTCGGTTGCCTTTGCCTTGATGATAGCATTTTGAGAGGTTCGCGTGAGGAAGTCCGCCTTCGTTTTGGCAACGTAGCCCGCCGCCTTGCTGTCAGTATTCGCGTTGATGTTAAAGCCGTAGTTGCCGCCCCAGCTCCACGGGGCAGACGTGTTGCTGTGAAATTGTGCGGAAATCACAAAATCAACCTCTTCGCAACCGTTCACAACCGCCAGCAGGTAAAGGGTGCCTTGTGCAGTTGTCCCGTCCCACATGACTTTAATATAGCCGTTTGACGCGTTACCGAAAGCCATTTCGGGGGCATCGTTCCATACCTCGTCGATTTCACCGTCAATGGTCGGCGGGGTTGTGGCATACACGCCATAATAGACCGTGTTGTCCACCGTCTTCGCAGAAGCGCCAACGGCAAACGCGGTTACAAGCACCGCGAGGAGCAGAGCAATCGGGAGCGCGGTTTTCAGTAGCTTTTTCATGCGCGGGTCCCCCGTCACGCTTTTTTAATCAGTTCGTTAAAGCTGACCTTGACAACGTTATCCGCGCTAACATCGCCACTGTTGAAAAGATCACAACGCAGTTCATCTTCCATTGAGATGTAATTCATTACAGGATTCGAGTAAAGTTTTTTCATGGTTTTCTCCTCCTTATTCGGTAACAAGTACGCCTGCCTTGAGGACAAACGTTACAGAATCGGTTCCGGTCATGTAAACCTTATTGCTCGCGGTATCTACGGTGTAAGGCTTTACAGTGAAGGATACATACAAATCATTGCCGTTAGCATCCTTGAGCGGGATATCATCCACCACGATTGCCACCAGAAATTTTCCGCCGTCCTCTGGCTCAACCTTCTTACCCGCCGCAGTAATGGAGTTGTAAACGCTCGTCATATCTTTGTCAATAATGCCGCTCAAAGGGGTAAGTGCGTCAAGCGCAGTTCCCGTGGAAGCTGTGATTTCATAACCGACAGCGGAGAAAGCATCCAAATCCTTGATTTGGGAGACCAGACGCATACTTGTTGTGGTTGTGCCATCGGAAAGATTTTCCAATGTCTGCACTCCGCGCCACTGAATGGTGGTTACGGGGATATCGGCATTAGAAAAAGTAGTTTTGCTTTCCGTACAGTAGTATTTTCCTTTGCCCGTAGTCGTCAAAGTCGGCTCGGTCGTAATAGAAGTCCAAGTATGTTCTTTGCTATTGCATCTCATGTTAATGGCATAGAGATAAGAGGGGCTTTCGGTTATATGATTAACATCCATTCCGACAGCATTATCAGCTTTCGTGTAGGCATCGTCCTCATCGTCACCACTTATAAATGCACCAATGCCGAAAAAGCCACCGCACTTAAAGCCCACAGCATTAGCAGATGACATAGTGAACGCGACCTCCGCAATAAAGCCGTTTTCGGTCGCCGTTGTTTTGGCGGAGGGAGTCCCGCTGGGGACGGCAACCTTATCACCTTTCCATGCTTTTGCACCGGTTTTATCGTAGCCCGAGGTTTTATCGATGTGAATATCAAAGCTACCCTTCCAAGTCTCATTATCCCATGTAGCCTCAGGAATACTGTAGAACCGCGAAGAGAGCACAAAATCGATCCCTGTGAAATCGGAACCGTTTACCTCTGCCAGCATATAAAGTGTGCCTCTGGTAGTTGTTCCGGTCCACATCACCTTAATGTAACCGTATTCCGCCTTTCCAAAGGGCATTGCAGGCGCATTCTCCCAAACTTTATCAATGTCGCCATCAATTTTTGGCGCGTTGCCTTCGGCTACATAAACTCCGTGAAAGCCGGATTTACCCTCGGGCACGCTCATCGCCGACGTTCCGACCGACATCACCGCCGCAAGGGAAAGAAGCATGGCAAACAGACACAAAACGGATATCGCTTTTTTCATGGTTCGTCTCTTCCTTTCAAATTTTGTTTGCAAAAAGGGGCGAACGCCGCGCGGCGTTCGCCCCGATCAGCTGTTTTTATTTCTGATGGTATGCGAGGATTTTTTCCAGTGCTGTGGTTGCGCGTCCCTGCGTTTCGCTCCAGAACGAGGACAGCGACGCGTTGCCCTCCTTGAACACCTTCGCCTTCACGGGGTCACGGAAGCAGAAGCCTGCGCTTGTCAGCACATAACCCGGGTCAATGAACACGTTGTTGCGAATCAGGTCAATCATGGCAAGGCTCTGCGAGTCTCTTGCGGCGTTGCCCTTGAGCACCACCTCAATGTATCTCGGGTTGACCAGCTCGCGGCTTTGCTCCGCCAGCGCCGCCGTCACGGTGCCCACCATTTCCGCATTCTTCACGGTCTTGGGCACGAACATCAGCGAAACGCCGTCTGTAATCGCCGTCCGATAATTCTGCTGGTTTTTGTCCAGCTTCGGATATGGGAGCACGCCATAGTTGTCGCTCATATCGCGCAGGCGCTCGATCATTTCAAACCGCATCGGGTTGAACAGCACCTGACCGCCCGTGAACAGCTCCTTGCTCGGGTCGTTCTCCTTCTTCTGGTCCTGATAGGAGTAGCCCTCGGTGTAAAGCTCTACCAGCTTATCCAGAATCGCCGCATTCTTCTCGGTTTCCACTTGGAACTGATAAACGCCGTTGTTGTCCTTCGCCAGTGTCTCCACGCCAAAGCCGCTTGCAAATGCGTCAATGGCAACGTCAATGTCACTACCAAAGCCGTAAATGCGGTTCACGCCCTCGCCCGTGGTCGGGACCTCTTTTGCAACCTCCATCATGTATTCCAGCGTCCATTTACCCGAGGAGACCACGCTGTAGAGGTTCTCGGAGGCGTAGTCCTTCGCCAGCCGATCGTTGAACACAACCGAGGACATGAACTTCCAGAAGGTCAGCGTGATATCGCCCGTGATGGCGTAGGTCTTGCCGTTGATGGTCAGCACCTCGTTGATGCCGTTCTGCCATTCGTCTGCCTTCAGGTCAATCCCCGGGACGGTCTGCCAATCCAGATACCAATCGTTGCTCACCGTGGGGTAGATGTAACGGTGGTAGCCCGCAATCAGGTCGCAGGCGTCCTCCTGCGCCGTCATCCACGTGGACAGCTGCTGCTCGAACTCGGTGTTCCGCACGCCGTCCTTCCAGCCGTTGTTGAAGGTCAGGTTCTTGATAGTGACGTTGTAGCGCTTCTCAATCACCTGATTGCGCGAATACACCGCATCGTTGACAACGTTCGCGCCCTCCGAATCCTTCGCCAGAAATTCATACGAATAATTCGTGCGGTGCATAATGCGGAAGTCCTTGTCGTACTGCGGGTAGTCGTCTTCCTCACCGGCGGCGGTGGTGTTCTCCTCCCGCGCCGCTGTGGTGCCGCTCGGCTTTGCGTCGGGTTCTTTGACATTGCATCCGATTGCCATAGCGCAACTTGTACACATCAGCAACAGGAGCAAAAGCCATGCCAAAGCACGCGTCAGACCGAGCTTTTGGGTCTGTTTCATGAAAAATCCTCCTCTTTTCCTCTGTTTCGGCTCGTTTTCCGCCGTTTTTGTGCGGAAACGATACCATTGGTGCACTTATTATAATGTATTTTTTTGATTTTGACAAGTGTTAAAGTTGCTATCTTTTTTTTATTTTTTACACTTGACGGACCGCCGCGTTTCGTGGTATACTGGAGCTAATGCCTTCCGTATATAGAAGGAACCGAACAGAAAGGAAACCGTTGAATATGAAAAAATTCAAAAAGCTCCTCTCCCTGCTGCTTGCGCTCTGCACGCTCGCGCTCTGCGCCTGCACCATCACCTACCCCGACGACACACCCGACAGCACCGCAAAGCCGAGCGAAACCGATCCGCCCCTGCGCGGAACGGTCCTTTCCCACATCTCCGACTACGCCGTAATTTACCCCACCAAAGCCACCGACGGCGAGAAAACCGCGGCAATGCAGGTCATCAACGCGATTGACAGCTCCCGCCGCGCCGATGTGGACCTCGTAACGGGCGATATCCCGAAAAACAACCGCGAAATCCTGATCGGCAACACCAACCGCCTTGCCTCGAAGGTTGCAATCGCCGCGCTGGACAAGGACCGCGATTTCTCGGTCTCCTTCAACAAGGACGAGGTTGTCATTGCCGCCAAGACCGATGCCGCGCTCGCCGATGCCGTTGCCTACTTCCTCGGCACGGTCCTCACCGCCGACATCTCGCATTATTCGGTCGGAACGGTTGACACCCAGATTTACAACTACCCGCTTTCGGGCTTTTACGGTCTTTCGCTCGATGCGCTGAAAATCTCCTACACCACCAAAGACATGAAGCGCGTTGCCACCGCGTTGCAGACCTACATTCACGATGTCACGGGCGCGGACGTGGAGCTCACCCTCGGCGGAAGCGGCAACATCTGCCTCACCCTTGACGAGACGATGGAGCGCGCCAAGTTCCGCGTGGAACCCACGGGCGGTCTCGTAACCCTGCGCGGCGGCACCGTGCTTGCTCTCTCCGAGGCGGTACGGAAGATTGTCTCCGAACAGCGCGGCGGCGCGGCACTCGCGCTGGACGGCGAGAGCACCATCCCGCTGACGATGGATGACATCAAATCGGGCAAGGAGCTGCAACTGGTCTGGTATGACGAATTCGATGGCAGCGCGCTGAACAGCGATTATTGGTCGCTGACCGATCGGATGTACGGCAACAGCAAAATCACCACCTCCACGAGCAAAAAGAACTTTGAGGTCGGAAACGGTGACGCGACCATGCGGGTCTGGAAGGACGGTGACGTTTTCACCACCAACCGCACGCTGACCACGATGAACCGCATGAGCTTCCGCTACGGCTATCTCGAAATCTACGCAAAGGTCCCCACAACCTCGGGCACCTTCCCCTCCTTCTGGCTCCAGTCCGCCGAGCAGCACCGCGCCGACAAGGGCATTATGACCGAGGTGGATATATTCGAGATTTACACGAAAAACAAGATGGAATGCACCCTGCACAAGTGGGAAATGAACGCAAGCGGCGGAAGCGACCACCACTGCTGGAACGACCCGAAGGTGAAAATCTATTCCGATGCGGAGTGGTCGACCCTCTCGAACGCCTACCACCGCTACGGCTTCGGCTGGACCGAAACCGAGATGTATTTCACCGTGGACGGCAAGCTCTACGCCACCTTTGACATCACCGACAACGGCGATTTCTGCGAAGGTCTCGGCAAAGCCGCCGAGGGACACACCCTTTCGGGAATGTCCTGCTTCGGGGACGCGCTGTTCATCAACTTCAACAACTGGATTCACACCGAGGGCAGCTTCCGCGACAAGAGCTGGAAAACGGGTGACAGCACCGAATACCCCATTGATTACAGCATCGCGTGGATTCGTCTCTATCAGGACGAAACCGGCACGCTCTACGACGATTTCCACGACACAATTTCCGAAGGCATCAAATAAACGGAGGCAACAGCAAAAGCATGAACGGCAACAGCATTCCCCAAAGCATCAAAAGCCCGCTGGACGGCAGCGAACTGCGCCTGACGTGGCACGACGAATTCGACGGTGACAAGCTCAACGACAAAACGTGGCAGCTTTACGACAGAATGTGGGCAAAAAACCGCGTAATTACCACCACCGACCCCCGCAACTTCGCGCTGGAGAACGGCGAGGCGGTGATGCGGACCTACCGCGAGGACGGGCATTACACCTCGCACAAGTCCCTGACCACCTTTGACCGCATGAGCTTCCGCTACGGCTTTCTGGAAATCAACGCAATGGTCCCCTTCAGCCGCGGCGCGTTCCCCGCGTTCTGGCTCCAGTCCGCATGGCAGCATCGCTCCGTGGACTACATGACCGAGGTGGATGTGTTCGAGGTCTACAAGGCAGGCTATGTGGAGTCCACCCTGCACAAGTGGTACCTTCAGGACCCCGTGAAGGGTCCCCACACGCGCCATGACTGGAACACCCCGCTCCCCTACACCTTCCCCGAAGCGCATTGGGAGACGCTTTCCCACGAATACCACCGCTGGGGGATGCTGTGGGTCCCCGAAAAAATCGCCATCACGCTGGACGGCGAAATCATCGCAACCTACGACATCACCGAGGCGGGCGACTTCCGGGAGGGACTGCGAACCGGTGACGACCTGACCGGCATGGGCGGCTTCCAAGACCCGATGATTATCAACTTCACCAACTGGGTTGGCAGTGGCTTCCGCGATAAGGCATGGGTTGTCGGCGAGGGCACGGAATTGCCTCTGACCTTCCGCGTGGATTGGATTCGCCTCTACCAAAGCCCCGATATGGGCGAGCTGTTTGACGACAGGGCATCCGTCGGGCTCTCCGATTGATTGCGCCCTTATTCGCAACAAGCAGAAAACAGGAAACAAGCGGAACGACTCTCGGGTCGTTCCGCTTGTTTTTTCAATATTTCGGTGTCGGGTAATGGGGCGGCGCGGTACGGAAAACGGGGGTTATTTGGTTGCAACGTAAGCGTCGATCATGCCCAGCGCTTCGTTTATCGCCGCGATGAAGTTCGCTTTCAACTCCGATTCCCATTCGGGATAGCGTTCGGTATAGGTCTTATCGCCAATCTTTTGATTCCGCGTGATGGTGCTTGCGTCAACATCGGTTACATCCGTGGCGTCCTCAAGTGTGAGGCTTCCGTTTGCAAAGTATTTGCTCATATCAAAGGAGAGCTCATAAAGAGAGCGCTCACTTTCAATTAGACTGTAGTAACAACCGTCCGTCCACGTGACCTTCCCCTTTTCGTCCTCGCTTGCGCCTTCAAAGACTTGGTAACATGTCGGATAGGCGGTCAACTGATTTTCCTTTGCGCTGTATTCGAGCGTATACTCGATTGCGTAGTAATAAGCGGCTCGGTTGCTCTCGGACGCTTTCTGGAAGCTTCCCTTCATGAAAACCGTAAAGGATTCCTTGCTTGAGCTCTTAGAACAGTGCATTTCGCCCCTCAGCTTATAGCCGCTGTTTCCGATGGAATCGGGATTGAAATTGCCAACCTCTTTATCCGGCATCCACTCCCTCACATCGTTATTATTCTTTACCTTTTTGATATACTGCTGATACGCGTTTTTCTCGCCGCTGTCCCCGCAGGCGGTCAGGACCGTCATGGCGGAGAGACACAGGCACAGGATAAGTACAAGCGAACAGATTCTTTTCATAGCATAGCCTTTCTTGTCTTGTTTTATTTTTGTTTCTTCGGGCTTCGGGACCTTCGGTCCGCCCCACATAAAAAAGTGCGCGGCATGAAAGCCGCGCACCGAAAAACGCAGATTCCATGTCGCTAAACAAAACCTCAGTACCGTGCGGGTATGCTTCCGCTCTCTCACCGGGCGGAATCAGCGTTTTTGCCAAATTCGGGAGGTGAGAGTATAGGAGAGAATACCCCCTTGGTTTGGGGGCAATTCAAAATTCGGTATCGGGTTTTGTTTAGCGGTTCTATTATATCACAAGTCGGAGGAATTTGCAAGCCCTTTTTCCGATTTTCACACAACAAAACGGAACGACCCGCGGGCCGTTCCGTTCTTTCCTTTTTATTCTTCCCCGTCATCCTCGGACTTGTTGTCCACAAAGCGTTCGATATACTGCTCTGCGGTCATGAGAACCTCACGCGGCTTGGAGCCGTCCTGCGGGGTGACAATGCCCTCGGCTTCCATTCGGTCCACCAGCTTTGCGCCGCGCGCATAGCCGACACCGATTTTCCGCTGGAGCATGGAGGTGGAAATCTGTCTCTGCTCCACCGCGACCCGAACCGCTTCGGCGTACTTGGGGTCCTCCCGCATACCGCCGTCTCCGCCTTCGGGCATTTCGGCATCCTCCTTGCCCTTCTTGCCGCTCTGCGCCGAGTATTCCTTCATCAGCTTGGTGAAGCTCTCGTCGTAATGCGCGGTACCGTTCGTTGCGCGGACGAATTCGCAAATCTTTTCGACCTCGCCGTCGCTGAGGAACGCGCCCTGCACACGAATCGGCTCCTTTGCGCCTGTCGGGTTGAAGAGCATATCGCCCTTGCCAAGCAGCTTTTCCGCGCCGCCGCGGTCAAGGATGGTTTTGGAGTCGACCACCGATGCAACCGTACAAGCGATACGTGACGGGATGTTCGCCTTCAACAGACCCGTGATGACATCGACCGACGGTCTCTGCGTACCGATGATGAGGTAGATGCCCGCCGCTCTCGCCTTCTGAAGCAGGCGGCAGATGGAATCCTCCACCTCGTTCTTTGCAACCATCATGAGGTCGGCAAGCTCGTCGATGATGATGACGATGCGCGACATCGGTGCCAGTCCCGCGTCACCTGCGGCAATCTTGTTGTAGCCGTCGATATTCCGCGCGCCGACATCGGCAATCCGATCGAAGCGCGACTCCATCTCATTAACCGCCGCCTGCAAAGCGCCCGAAGCGTCCTTCGGCGTGGTGATGATGGGTGCCAGCAGATGCGGGATGCCCTGATACGGCGCGAACTCAACCTTTTTCGGGTCAATCATCACGAGCCGCACCTCATCGGGGCGCATTTTGTAGAGGATGGACATGACAATGCAGTTGATACAAACCGATTTACCCGAGTTGGTAGCACCCGCAACCAGCAGGTGGGGCATTTTCGGAATGCTGAAATAGACGGGCGAGCCCGCAACGTCATCGCCGAGACAACAGAACAGCGGGGTCTGGTTATCGGCAAATTCCTTTGCCTCAATCATGTTGCGCAGATAGACGGTGGAGCGGTTCTTGTTCGGCACCTCGATGCCGATTGCGCTTTTTCCTTCCATCGAATCCATACGGACGTCCTTCACGCCGAATGCCAGCGCGATATCCTTATCCATATTCAGCACGGTACGGACACGGACATTCGATGCGGGGAACACCTCGTACCGCGTAACGGTCGGACCGCAGGAATAGGTAATCTCGTTGATGTCGATGTGGAAGGTCTTGAGCTTGTCGGCAATCCGCTGTGCGTTCCCCTCCAGCTCGCCTTTGGTCTGCTCGGTAATCGCCTCGCCCGCCTGCAAATAGGAGATTGGCGGGAAGGTATAGGGGCGGCTCTGCGGAGGCGGCACGGGGCGCGGGTCCGCCTTGACGGGGGTCCGCTCGGGACGCGGCGCGCCACCGTTCTTCTTGGCGGCAATTGCGCGGTCGATTGCCATCGTTGCGCTTTCCTTTGCGTCCAGCTCCTCGCTGGTCATGCCGAAGTCCTGCGGTCCCTTTGCGGTTGCCTGCCGCAGGGTGGGCTGATGCGCCGCAGCCGCAGACGTAGCTGCATTCGGGCGCGCCGACGGTCCGCCGACGGCTCCCGAAGCACTCGGGGCACCTGCCATCCCGTTCTGCGCCGCCGCAGGGCGGTTAGCGGGATTCGGGCGCAGGGTCCCCGACGGTCCGACAGGCTGTCCCGCACGGAGACGGACGGTCGGGTCGGTGGGTCTGATGGGTCTGTTTGCGGGCGTGCTTGCCACAGCGCCCTGTGCGGGACGCGCGACAGGGGTCTGCATTCCGCCGTTTCCGCCGTTTCCAAAATTCTCCCGCTCGCCTCTCGGCGCGGAGCCCGGAAGCGGGACCTCGGGTGGCAGGGGCACATGGACGCGCTCGCGCGGGATTTCCGCATCGGGTCCGCTGACGAAGATGGACCCCAATTCAAAGCCCTGATCCGACTTCTGCACACGCCGTGCGGCGTTAATCCGATCGTTCGGCTGGGGCGGGAACACATGGTCCACGGCGGCGCTGTCCGCCTGCCGCATGGCGGAGACCTGCGGGCGCATCCGCACGGGCTGTGCGGCATTTTGCGCGTTCTGTGCGCCCTGTGTGCTCTGTGCGTTTTGCGCCGATGGAGCCGCCTTTGCGGATGCCGCAGAACGGTCCGCGTCGGAAGTATCCGTTGCGGACTTGTCCGCATCAGACTCCTGCTTCAGCTCGCGTCCGATTTCCTCGGGCACGAACAGCGGGCTGTCGGGCGGGGTTTCATCGCTCGCATTGAGAATCGGCATCACCGGCACGGGGTTGTCCTCGTCGGTCAGGAGCAGGGACTCCTTACTGCGGACCACTGCCCGCGGTGTGGGCTTCCCGTTCGGGTAAACGACCGCGCCTTCGGGCGGCTCGGGCATATCGTCCTCGGGGTCGGTCCTGCGCCCTGCCGCACGCTCGTGCTTTCTGCTCATGCGGTCCATGATGGGGGCGCTGTCCATCTCGTCGGTATCGTCCTTCTTGCGCTTTGCCTTTGCGATAATGACCTTCGCGCGGATGCTTGCAATCAGGTGCTGGGGGGTCGTGCCGATGAAGAAGAAGGTCCCCACCAGAAGCAGCAGGACGGAAATGAAGATTGCGCCGAAGATGTTCATGCGGGAGCAAAGGAAGTACCCGATGCCGCCGCCGAACAGTCCGCCGCCCTGCATCTTCGCGCCGATGCGAATCAGCTCGCCCGCGGGCATATAGCGGTCGGCTTTCTCCAACGCGCCGAGCGCGCAGGAATGGATAAAGGTGGAAAGGAGCAATTGGAGCAGGACCGAGGTCACGGCTTTTTCAATCAGCTTATGTCGGTCGAGCAGTCTGCGCCACATCACGGCAAGGTAGCCGAGCAGGACCGGCAGGAGGAAGCCGCCTCCGCCGAACAGTCCGAAAAAGGCAAAGCAGATGCCGTAGCCGACCGCGCCGACAGGGTGTGTTGCCGCGGAATTTGCGTTCTCCCCGCTGACAAGGTGGAGGAACATACAAACGAACAGGAACACCGCGAAGGCGAACATCAAACACGGCACGATACGGTGGACGGGCTTTGCGGACGGGGATTCCTTGAGGTTGACGGGTGTTTTCCCGCCCTTCTTGCCGCTCTTGCTCCCGCTGTCGGAGTTGTTTTTCGCGCGCGAGCTTCCGCCCGTTCTGCTCCCCGTGCTCTTACGGGAGCTGCCGCTCTGTGTGCCTCGGCTTGCGCTCTTACGCTCGGAGGACTGCCCCGCGCCGCGGTTATCGTCGCCGTAATCGCCCCTGCGCTTCGGCTCCGCGTCCTCAAACGGATCGGGTACGTCATCCCAGCGGCTTTGGTTCGGCGGCTGTTCGCCCGCGCCCGCGTTCTCGTCGTCGGTTGCGTATGGGTCTTTATATTCATCGTTCTGCATACGATTTTTCCTTTCTCTCTCGTTTTCTCGTTCTCTCGTCTCTTCTTTTTTTCTTCCAATACTTTATTATACCATTAACCCCTCCTTTTTGCAAGTGGTACAGCGAAAATTTTTGGATGGAGGGAAGGGAAAGACCTTGGAGGCGCAGGGGACCCTCTTTCGCAGAGGGTCCCCTACCCTCCAAACCTCCCTGACCCTCCCCGAACTTCCCCCATGTCCCCGCCATTTCCGAAGCGGAAATTTGTTTTGCTTTTTTGGAGTGGCGGGGACATGGGGGAAGTTTTTTTGTCGGATTGGGAGGTGGGGATTTCTTGCAGAGTGCGGCTATCGCACTCTTTTTGTGAGTGGGATGCGTTTCGTAGGTATGCC
>DJSQ01000038.1 GCA_002438075.1 Clostridiales bacterium UBA6330 | reverse complement strand
TACAACGGCGGCATGGAGCACGTCACGCGCCACATGATTTACTCGCGCTTCTGGCACAAGTTCCTTTATGACATCGGCGTGGTGCCCTGTGACGAGCCCTACGCAAAGCGGACCGCGCAGGGGCTGATTCTCGGTCCCGACGGCGAGAAAATGTCGAAGTCGAAGGGCAATGTCGTGGACCCGAACGATGTGGTGGACGTTTACGGCGCGGACGTTCTGCGGACCTATGTCCTCTTTATGGGCGACTACGCAAGCGCGGCACCGTGGAACGAAAGCTCCATGAAGGGGTGCAAGCGGTTTCTGGAGCGCATTGCCGACCTGACCGATTTGGTTCGTCCCGATGGCGGAAGCGCCAAGCTGGAGGCATCCTTTCACAAGACCGTAAAGAAGGTCTCCGAGGACATCGAGGAGCTGAAGTTCAACACCGCGATTGCCGCGATGATGAGCCTGCTCAACGAGATTTACGAGGTCGGAAGCCTGACACGGGAACAGCTTTCCGTTCTGGTCCGTCTGATTTGCCCGTTTGCACCGCATCTGGCGGAGGAAATGTGGGAGACGCTGGGCGGCAAGGGCTTCTGCTCGCTCGCACCGTGGCCCGAATGGGACGAGGCGAAAACGGTTGACAGCACGGTCGAGGTGGCGGTGCAGGTCAACGGCAAGGTGCGCGGGACCGTTTCGCTTCCCGTCAACTGCCCGAAGGAGGAGGCAATCGCGCTTGCGAAAGCCGACCCGAGGATTGCGGCACAGCTGGAGGGCAAGACGGTGATGAAGGAAATTTCGGTTCCGAACAAGATTGTGAATCTGGTGGTGAAATGAGCCGAACGCAGGTGGCGGTCCTCTCGGCGGACGAGCGCTTTGCAAGACTGCTGGAGCTGGAGCTGGAGGCGTGGCAGCTGACGGTGCGGACGGGACAGACGGCGGACCCCGACGGCGCGGAGGTCGCAATCGTCGACCTTGACAGCGCGGAGGTCCCGCCCGAGGGCGCCTGCGGGTATCTGATCGGCTTCAGCCGTCTGCCCGCGCTCTCGGCGGATGCCGACGCGCGGCGGTGCGCCATGATTCTGCGCCGCCCGTTCCGCATGAGCCTGTTGCGGCGGGAGGTGCTGGCGCATCTGTCCGTGCGCGCCGCCGCGCCCGTGGACGGAACGGAAAAGGAGACGGCAGAAGCGGTCCTCACCTTGATCGAAACGGGACTGTCCTGCGGGGCTGTCAACGTCCCGCTTACCCCGACCGAGCGGCGGATGGCGGCACTGCTGCTGGAAGCCGAAGGGAAAGCGGTCCCCAAAGCCGCGCTGGATGCCCTGACCGACGGTCCATCGGCGGGGGAGACGGCGGTTTATATCTGCGGAATCCGAAAAAAACTGCGCGCGGCAGGGGTCGGAGCAACCGTTGAAACCGTGCGCGGTGTCGGATATTGTTTGTCTTTCGCCGAAAAAAGCAGAAAAAACACTTGACATCATTTTCAGAGAATGATATAATATGAATAGAACGTCGGAGAACGGCTCCGACAACGGAGGAAACACTATGGCAGAACGCAGAATGCTCGCAATCGACCTCGGCGCATCAAGCGGACGGGGTATTGTCGGGTCGTTCGACGGAAACAAGCTCAGCCTGCGCGAAAATCATCGGTTCTCAAACGATCCGGTCAATCTTTGCGGCAGGCTTTATTGGGATATTCTCAGAATCTTTCACGAGATTAAGCTCTCGGTCCAGAAAACCGTTCTGGACGGGGACAAGGTCTCCTCAATCGGCATCGATACATGGGGCGTGGACTACGGTCTGCTCGACCGCAACGGTCGGCTCCTCGGCAATCCCGTTCATTACCGTGACGGCAGAACCGAGGGCGCGCAGGAGCTGGTCAGCCGCGTGATTCCCGCAGAGGAGCTGTACGGCACGGCGGGCATCCAGACGCTGAACTTCAACACCATCTATCAGCTGGCTGTCGAGCAGGCGGAAGCTCCCGAGCGCTTGGCGCTTGCCGAGCGGATGCTCAACATCCCTGACCTGCTCAATTACTTCCTTACGGGGAATATGGCAAACGAATACACCATCCTTTCCACGGGCGCACTGCTGGACGCGAAAAAGCGCGACTATGCGTGGGACCTGCTCGACCGCCTCGGCATTCCGAGACGGCTGTTCGGTCCTGTGACCAAGCCCGGGACCGACATGGGAACGCTCCTGCCGCAGGTGCAGGGCGAGACGGGAAAGACCGACGCGCGCGTGCTGACGGTTGCGTCACACGATACGGCAAGCGCGGTTATCGCGGTTCCCACCGAGGAAAAGGATTTCCTGTATATCAGCAGCGGCACATGGTCTCTCATGGGGACCGAATTGCCCGAGCCGCTGATCAGCGACGAGAGCCGCGCGGCGAACTTCACCAACGAGGGCGGCGCCTGCGGAACCGTCCGCTTCCTCAAGAACATCATGGGGCTTTGGATTATTCAGGAGTCCCGCAGACAGTGGAAGCGCGAAGGGAAGGACTACAGCTTTGCGCAGATGGAGGCGTGGGCAAAGGAAAGCCCCGCATTCCGCAGTCTGATTGACGTGGATGCGCCCGATTTCGCAACACCCGGGAATATGCCCGAGAAAATCCGCGATTTCTGCCGCAGAACGGGTCAGCCTGTGCCCGAAACGGTGGGCGAGGTGGTCCGTTGCATCTATGAAAGTCTGGCGCTCAAGTACCGTTCGGTTGCCGAGCGGGTCATGACGCTGATGGGCAGACGGGCAAAGGTCATTCACGTTGTGGGCGGCGGGACAAAGGACCGTTTCCTCTCCCAGATGACCGCGGATGCCTGCGGAATTCCCGTTTGCGCGGGACCCGAGGAGGCAACCGCAATCGGCAACCTGATGATGCAGCTGATGGCGGCGGGCGAGGTGTCGGGGCTTTCCGACGCGCGCCGTGTCGTGGCGGCATCCTTTGACAGACAACAGTATCTTCCGACCACCGACCGGAATATGTGGGACGAAGCATACGGCAGAATCTGTACACTTTATCGGTAAATGCGGAGGGACCTCGGTCCATCCGATTCGGCGAATACAAACCTGCCGAACCGTGTACGGGTCTGCCGCACGCGGAATACAAGGGCATAAAGGAGCTGTCGGACGACGGCTCCGAGAGAAAAACATATTTTGGAGGCAT
>DJSQ01000066.1 GCA_002438075.1 Clostridiales bacterium UBA6330 | reverse complement strand
CTTAGGGGACTTCTCCTTAAGAAGTCCCCTAAGTAGGGTTCGGGGCAAAGCCCCGAGGTCTTAACCCCTAAAAAAGGAGCACACATGGAAAGTATCGGGCGAGTAACCGAAACGAGCGGAGAGAGAGCAACGGTCGAAATCAGACGAGCGTCCGCCTGCGAGGGATGCCATAAGAACGCCGAAGGCGGGTGCGCGGTCTGCGGACTGCTGGGCGGCGAGAAGAGCAGAATGCTGCGGGCAAAGGTTAGAAACGAGATCGGCGCAAGGGTCGGCGATACCGTGCGGGTCGAAAGCCCTGACGGGAAAACGCTTTTGTGGGCGGCGGTGGTGTTCCTGCTCCCACTGGTCCTGACCGCGGCGGGCTTTGGCATCGCCTGTGCCGTGACCGATAGTACCGCATGGCGGGCGGTCGGCGCGGCGATAGGCTTCGTCCTCTGCTTTGCGGGACTGCGGGTCGTCTCGGGGGTCCTCGGGAAACGGGCTCCCGATGCAACCATCACCGAAATTATCGAATCGGGAGCAAAGCCCGAACAGCCCGAAGAGCCCGAACAGTCTGAAGAGCCCAAAGAATAACGGGCGGAAAGGAGAGTGTCCCAATGGAAGAGGGAATGGAAAAACGGCGCAGGAAATGGACCGTCCGCTACCCCGCGCACAACGCGGAAACCGACCGACAGACGGCGGCGCTGGCGGCGGAGCTGGGATGCTCAACAACCGCCGCAAAGCTCCTGTGGAACCGCGACCTTAAGACCGCAGAGGCGGCAAACCGCTTTTTGCGGCTGGAGGAAACGAGATTCCACGACGCATTTCTCATGCGCGACATGGACAAAGCCGTTGCAAGAATCGAGAAGGCGCTGGAGGCGGGCGAGAAAATCGCCATTTACGGTGACTATGACGTTGACGGCGTGACCTCCACGAGCCTGCTCTACCTCTATCTCCGCGAGCGCGGCGCGGACGTGACCTACTACATCCCGAGCCGCCTGCACGAGGGCTACGGTCTGTCGCGCGGCGCGATGGACCGACTGGCGGAAATGGGCGTTCGGCTCATGATTACCGTCGATACGGGCATTACCGCAGTCGATGAGACCGCGTATGCGAAAACGCTTGGAATCGAAACGGTCGTGACCGACCACCATGCCTGCCGCGAAACCCTGCCCGATGTCTGCGCGGCGGTCAACCCGCACAGACCCGATGACGCATACCCCTTTGACGAGCTGGCGGGGGTCGGCGTGGTGTTCAAGCTGGTGTCGGCAATGGAGATTACGCGGGCGCGGCGCGAGGGAGAGAGCGATGCCGCCGCAGTGCGCAGAATCTGCCACGATTACGCCGATCTGGTGGCAATCGGGACCGTGGCGGATGTGATGCCGCTGGTGGACGAGAACCGCCTGATTGTCAGCTACGGGCTGTCGCGCATCAACCGCGAGCCGCGGGCGGGCATTGCCGCGCTGATTGAGGCGGCGAACGGGAAGGGGAGAGCCCCCAGACGGGTCAACTCCACCTTCATCGGCTTCGGAATCGCCCCGCGCATGAACGCGGCGGGCAGAATGGGAGACGCAACCGTTGCCGCAGAGCTGCTGCTCTCGGAGGGCGGGGAGAAGTCCCTGCGCCTTGCCGAGGAGCTGTGCGAGCTGAACACCGAGCGGCAGACCGAGGAAAACCGCATTGCGGAGGCGGCGTACCGGAAGATTGAGGAGCAGGCGGCAAAGGAAAAGCCGCGCGTGCTGGTGCTGGATGACGATGACTGGCATCAGGGCATCATCGGCATCGTTTCGTCAAGAATCACCGAGCGCTACGGACTGCCGTCCATTCTCGTGACCTATGACGGGTCCCCCGAACGGGATGGGTCGGCGGCGGACCTCGGCAAGGGCTCGGGCAGAAGCGTCAAGGGGCTGAATCTGGTCGAGGCGCTTGCCTCCTGTGCGGACCTGTTGGAGCGCTTCGGCGGGCATGAGCTGGCGGCGGGACTGAGCGTGCGGCGCGGGAACGTCCCGCTTCTGCGGGAGCGGCTGAACGCTTACGCGGCGGAGCGCCTGACAGACGAGATGCTGTGCGTGTGTCTGGATGCGGACTGCGAGGTCGGCATGACTGACCTGACCGAGAAGCTGGTGGAGGAGACCGAGAAGCTGGAGCCGTTCGGGACCGCGAATCCCGCGCCCGTGTTCGTCATGCGGCGCGCCAATTTGCGCAGGGTCTCGCCCATCGGGGGCGGGAAGCATCTGCGCATGACGGTGGAGAAGGACGGCGTTTCGATGGGCGCGGTCTGGTTCGGCATGACGCTGGCGGCGCTCGATTTTGACACGGCGGAGCCTGTGGACCTGATGTTCCGCCTCGGCATCAACGAGTTCCGCGGGGAGGTGTCGCTCCAGATGACGCTGGTGGACGCGCGTCCGACCGAGGACGGCGAGGCGGAGCTGGCGCGCGAAAAGCGGCGGTATGCCGAGATTGAGGCGGGCGGACGCTTTGCGCGGTCCGAGGACCTGCTGCCGAGCCGCGACGAATGCGGGGCGGTCTGGCGTTTTCTGCGGCGGGAGGCGGCGCTGGGGCACAGCACCTTTCCCGTGCGGCGGCTGCTCCTGCGGCTCAACGGGCTTGAAACGGGGCATTTCAATTACTGTAAACTGATGTGGATTCTGCGGATTTTCGACGAGCTGAAGCTGTGCACGCTTCGGGAGCCTGTCCCCGATACTCTCTTGCTGTCACCCGACGGCTCGGGCGGGAAGAAGGATTTGGAAAGCTCGGTCCTGCTCGCCTCGTTGCGGGCAAGAGTCGACTGACCGCATCATAGAAAGGTCGTAACGATGAGCAATACGGCGGTACACACCGATATCACGCGCCTGTTGGAGATACTGCGCGCAACGGGAAAGAAATACGACACGGACAAAATCCGTGCGGCATACGAATACGCAAACGAGATGCACCGCGGGCAGATGCGCGCGAGCGGGGAGCCGTATATCTCCCATCCCATCGCGGTGGCGGAAATTGTGGCGGGGCTGGAGCTGGACACCGACTCCATCTGCGCCGCGCTCCTGCACGACACGGTGGAGGACTGCTCGGACAAGACCAACCTGCACGAAATCGAGAAGAAGTTCGGCACAGACGTTGCTATGCTGGTGGACGGGCTGACGAAAATCGTCACCCTGCGGGTTGAGGACAAGGAAGAGGCGCATATCGAGAACCTGCGCAAGATGCTGCTTGCCATGTCGCGTGACGTGCGGGTCATCTTCATCAAGCTCTGCGACCGCCTGCACAATATGCGCACGCTGGACGCAAAGCCCGAATCCAAGCGCCGCCTGACCGCGCTGGAGACCATGCACGTCTACGCGCCGCTGGCGCATCGGCTGGGTATGCAGCGCATCAAGCAGGAGCTGGAAAACCTCAGCCTGCAATATCTGGACCCCATCGGCTACGAGGAGGTCCGCCGACATATCGAGGAGAAGTACGGGCAGAACCTCAACTTCATCGAAAAGGTCCGCGCGGCGGTTGACCGCAAAATGCGCGAGAACAACATCCACTTCACGCTGGAGGGGCGCATCAAGTCGGTTTATTCCATCTACCGCAAGATGTACAACCAGAACAAGTCCTTCGACCAGATTTACGACTTCTACGCCCTGCGCATCATCGTGGACACCGAGCTGGAGTGCTACACCGCGCTGGGTCTGATTCACGAGATGTTCAACTCCATCCCCGGGCGCTTCAAGGACTATATCTCCACGCCGAAGCCGAATATGTACCGCTCGCTTCACACCACGGTCATCGGGCGGGACGGCATCCCGTTTGAGGTCCAGATCCGAACCTGGGAAATGCACCACTTTGCCGAATACGGTATGGCGGCGCACTGGAAGTACAAGTCGGGCGTGACGACCAAGGAGGAGATGGACAAGAAGCTGGCGTGGATTGCGGGTCTGATTGAAACCGAGGACGGCGAGCGCGACCCCGAGGAGTTCATGAACGCGCTCAAGACCGACATCTGCCACGACGAGGTGTTCGTGTTCACGCCGAAGGGGGATGTCATTGCCCTGCCGAACGGCGCGAACGTGATTGACTTTGCCTATGCGGTCCATTCGGCGGTGGGAAACAAGATGATCGGCGGAAAGATCAACGGCATGATCGTGCCGATCGACCGCACGCTCCAGAACGGCGAGATTGTGGAGGTGCTGACCTCCGCGTCCTCAAAGGGACCGAGCCGCGACTGGATTAACATCGTCAAAACCTCGTCGGCGCGCTCCAAAATCCGCGCGTGGTTCAAAAAGGAACAGCGGGCGGACAATATCGCCATCGGAAAGGGGCTGGTCGACACCGAAATCAAGCGGGTGGCGGGCAAGCCCGTTGGAGAAGGACAGCGGGCAGACATCGTTCTGCCGGTTGCCATGCGCTTCGGCTTCACAAGCCCAGAGGACTTCTACAATGCCATCGGCTACGGCGGAATCGGCATGGAGAAGGTCAGGAACCGCATTCAGGAGGAGTGCCTGCGGGTGTTCCGTCCCGAGGCGGCGGAGGCACCGAGGATTACCTCGGCGGAGCAGGTCCCCACGCATCCCGCGCCCAAGAACCTGCACGGCGGGAGCGGCGTCATCGTGGACGGCGAGAGAGGGTGTCTGGTCAAATTCGCAAAGTGCTGTAACCCGTTGCCGGGCGATTCCATCATCGGCTTTGTGACCAAGGGCTTCGGCATCTCCATTCACAAGCTGGACTGCCCGAACGTCATTCAGGGGCGGAAAAATCCCGAGAACGAGGACCGCTGGAAGGAAGCGCACTGGGAGAACGAGGGCGGCGGCGCGGACCACGGCGTTTACGAGGCACTGCTCCAGATTTACAGCGATGACCGCATCGGAATGCTGGCGGACATCACCGCGGCACTGGCGGAAATGCGGGTGTCGATTCTACAGGTCGGCGTGGTGCGGCGCGGGGACGGGACCTCCATTGTCAACCTCAAGGTGGGGTGCAAGAACATCGACCACTATAACTCCATCGTTTCCAGACTGCGCGGGCTGGACGGTGTGAACAACATCATCCGCGGATTTTCGTAAGGAGGGGCGCATGAAAGCAGTGATTCAACGCGTAGACCGTGCGTGTGTAAAGGTCGACGGCGAGACCGTCGGCGAATGCGGAAGAGGGTTTCTGATTCTGCTCGGCGTGGCGGAGGGCGATACCGAGGCGGAGGCGGACCTGCTCTGCCGCAAAGCCGTTGGACTGCGGGTGTTCCCCGATGAGGCTGGCAAGATGAACCGTTCGCTCTCGGATATCGGGGGCGAGGCGCTGATTGTCTCGCAGTTTACGCTCCTTGCAAGCTGCCGCCACGGGAACCGCCCCGATTTCCTTGCCTCGGCAAAGCCCGAGGAGGCAAAGCGGCTGTACGAATATTTCACCGCGCAGGTGAAGAAAACGGTTCCGCACGTCGAAAACGGCGTGTTCGGCGCGCACATGGAGGTGTCGCTCCTGAACAACGGACCCGTTACCATCCTGCTGGACACCGAAGAACTGAAAAAGAAGTAAGGAGAGGTCGTCATGAGACTGATATTGGACGGACCCGTTAACGTATACTATGTGCAGACGCTCTGCATGATTTTCTTCCCCGGGGCGAAATTCGGCGAGGCGGAGAAGAACGACCCGACCGCACCCGAGGTGCGCCTGACGCTCACCGAGCGTGACGGCGGGATGGAGGCAAAGGCAACCGTGACCGTGGACGGTGTGAGCGAGACCGCGACCAAGCGGGTGGAGTGCTCCATCTGGGACAGCCGCGAAAAGACCGCGAAAAAGGCGTGCGGCGCGGCAATCATCACCGCGTGCGGAACCCTGCTCGGCTACCGCCCGTCGTGGGGGATGCTGACGGGGGTGCGCCCCTCAAAGGTTGCAACCGAGCTGTTGCAGGCGGGGGTCAGCAAAACACGGGTCAAAAAAATTCTGTCGGGCGAATATCTGGCGATTCCGAAGAAGGCGGCGCTGGCGGTGGACGTGGCGCTCAACGAGCAGAAGATCATCGGCGTCCCCGGGAGGCGGGATTGCAGTCTCTATGTCTCGATTCCGTTCTGCCCCACGCGGTGCTCCTATTGCTCGTTCGTGTCCTACACCTCGGCGCGCCTGCTCTCGCTGATTCCCGAGTATCTGGAGCATCTCGTGCGTGACGTGCGCGAGATGCTGGGCGAGATTCGGCGGCTGGGGCTGAACCTGCGGACAATTTACATCGGCGGCGGGACCCCGACAATCCTTACGGCGGAGCAGCTGCGCGTGCTCCTTTCGGCAATTGCGGAGAATACCGACGTGTCAAAATTGGAAGAATACACACTGGAATCGGGCAGAGCCGACACCATCACGGCGGAAAAGTTCGCGGTTGCGAAGGAATACGGCGTGAACCGCGTTTGCGTGAATCCGCAGTCGCTTTGTGATGACGTTCTGCGGCAGATCGGCAGAAGCCACACGGTGGAGGATTTCTTCCGCGCGTTTGACGTGGCGCGGGAATCGGGCATTCCCTATATCAACACCGACCTCATCGTCGGGCTTCCCGGGGACAGCTTCCGCACCTTCTCCAAGACCTTTGACAAAATCGTTTCTCTGCGCCCCGAGAACATCACGGTGCACACCTTCTGCGTGAAGAAGGCATCCGAAATTCTGCGGCAGGACGCGGACGTTTACTCCCTGCGCGGCGGCGATGCGGGCAAATGCGTGGACTATACGCAATTGCAGGCACAGCAGGAGGGCTACAAGCCGTACTATATGTATCGGCAGAAGAACACCGTGGGAAACTATGAGAACGTCGGCTTTGCGCTGGAGGGCGCGGAGTGCCGCTACAACATCTACATGATGGAGGAGGTCCACACCATCTTTGCGGCGGGCGCGGGTGCCGTGACAAAGCTGGTGGACTACCGCCCCACGGCGGGCGGCAAGCCGAAGATTGAGCGGCTGTTCTATCCGAAGTACCCTTACGAATACCTGCGCGATGAAAGCACCGCGGAAAAGCTCGCCGCGATCGAGACCTTCTGCCGCGAGCACGAACTGGTGTAAGACCTTGGGACGCTGTCCCAAACCCTGCTCAAACCCTTCTTGAAAGAAGGGTTTGAGAATCCCAAGAACTTTACACACAGAATAAATATGTGCGAACAGGGTGCGCCGGAATTTGCACAGCGTAAAGGATTATGCAAAAATCCCCTTGTTAAAAGTTCTTGCGGTCAAGGGGCTTCTTTCAAGAAGCCCCTTGTGGGGCTTGGGGCAAAGCCCCAAGGTCTTAAAGAGAGGTGAGATTGAATGAATGTTGTTGCAGTATCGAATGATTTGACGGAAACGGAACGTGCGGAGCTGGTCCGTGCGGGGGACGCGGCGTTTGAGCGCGCCCTCAAAGCGCTGGCGGAGGAAATCCTCTCCCTGCACGATGTCCGCCTGCTCGGACTCACGGGTCCGACCTGCTCGGGAAAGACCACAGCCGCCGCTATGCTGACCAAAGAGCTGGAAGCACAGGGGCGCGCGGCCCATATCATCTCGGTTGACGACTTCTATTACAGCAAGGAGGCGCTTCAACGCGCCTCACGCGAGAAGGGGAGACAGGAGCCCGACTACGACTCCCCCGACACCATCGACCTCGATTTCATGCGTGCCTGCACGCTCTCCCTGCTCTCGGGGCGGGAGACGAGAATGCCGCGCTTCAATTTCCGCACGGGACAGCGGGAAAGAGGCGAAATTCTGCGCCCGATGGAGGGGGACGTGTTCCTCTTCGAGGGCATCCAGATCCTCTACCCGCAGGTTGACGCGCTTCTGCGGCAGGAGGGGTATTTCAACTTCTGCGTCTGCCCCGAGACCGCAATCGAAACGGGCGGGGAGCGGTTTTTGCCGAACGAAATCCGCCTGCTGCGCCGTCTGGTACGGGATATGATTCACCGCGCCGCCGCGCCGTCCTTCACCTTTGCCATCTGGGAGAGCGTGCGGGAGAACGAGGAGAAAAACATCTTCCCCAATATCGGAAGCTGTAACCGCGCGGTGGATTCCACCATGCCGTATGAAATCGGACTTCTGAAGCCCTACCTTGAAAAATTCCTCCGCGAGGACCGCGAGAATGAAAACGGGGACGCGCGGGGCGAGGCGGAAACGGTCCTCTGCCGCCTGCGGGAGGTTCAAACGGTCCCCGATACGCTGATCGGACCCGATTCTTTGTACAGGGAGTTTATCTGAGATGAAAATTTTGCTGAAGAACGCAACGCTCCTGCCCGAGTACGGCTACGGAGACGAACGGGTGCACGTCACGGTCAAGAACCGCAAGATTGCGGAGATTTCCGAGACACTGCCCGAGAACGAAAAGGCGGACGAGGTGGTCGACTGCGAGGGCAACCTCCTCATGCCCGCCTTCTGCAACGCGCACTGCCACGCCGCCATGACGCTCTTCCGCGGCTACGGCGAGGACCTGCCGCTGAAGGAATGGCTGGAAACGCGCATTTTCCCCGCGGAGGAAAAGCTGACCTTCCGCGCGGTCTACCATGCCTCCCTGCTCGCCATTGCCGAGATGCTCCGAAACGGCATTGCGTCCTTCTCGGATATGTATATGTTTGAGGACGCGGTTGCCGAGGCAGTGCTGGCAAGCGGCATCAAGGCAAACCTTTCGCGGTCGCTCGTGTCGTTTGACCCCGAGGTCGATATGGCGAAGGAGCAGAGAACCGTGGAGGCGGTGCGGCTGGCGGAGTGGTACCACGGATGCGATGAGGGGAGACTGCTGGTTGACTTCTCGCTTCATGCCGAGTATACGAACGTACCGAAAGCCTGCGAATACGTTGCGGAGCTGGCAAGGCGCTTCAAAACGGGAATGCAGCTGCACCTTTCCGAAACCGAGCGCGAGCATCGGGAGTGCATGGAGCGGTGGGGCAAAACGCCGACCGAATTCTTCCGCGATACGGGCGTTCTGGAGGTTCCCACAACCGCCGCGCACTGCGTGTGGGTCACCGACGGCGACATCGAAATTCTGCGCGACAAGGGCGTGACCGTGGCGCATAACCCCGTCAGCAACCTCAAGCTCGGGAGCGGCGTTGCACCCCTGCGGAAGCTGTTGGATGCGGGTGTAAACGTGGCGCTCGGGACCGACGGAACGGCGTCGAACAACCGCCTTGACATCCTGCGCGAGGTGCAGACCGCCGCGCTGATTCACAAGGGCGTGACGCGGAATCCAACCGAAATCAAAGCCGCCGAGCTGATCCCGCTTGCAACCGTCAACGGAATGCGGGCGCAGGGCAGGCGCGACTGCGGGCGTGTGGAGAAGGGGTATTGTGCGGATTTGATTCTGGTTGACCGAAACAGCCTGCATAATCAGCCCTGTTTTGACGATTACGCAATGCTGGCGTTCAGCGCCGACGCAAACGATGTAAAAATGACCATGGTCGATGGGCGCATACTTTACCGTAACGGCGAGTATACTTCCATTGATGAGGAGCGCCTGCGCGCCGACTGCCGCGAGACGTTTGCTCATTACTTTGATTGAAGGCAAGAACGCATATTTGCGGGTAGAATGCAGACAAAGGGCGCTGTGCTGAGAATAGTACAAATTTCTTTCACGCTTTTTTCTTTGACCATGTAGGCGCAAAGAAAAAAGCTTTGCAAAAAAGAAAGCGCCGTATAGGGGATTTCGCCGCCTGCGGGCGGCGACCAGCGCTCCACGGCGCTGGACCCGTGCCGCCTTTTAGAAAAGGCGGGCGAAAACTTTCCCCCACGGCAAAGCCGAGCGTGGGTGTCTGTTGTCTGTCCGTACTGCCATGCGGTTTGCCGAAAAGGGGAGTGAGCTGTCATGGCGGAGAATCGGAACAGAGCGGAAAAGACCTTTTTATCGGGCGTGTTTGTCCTCGCGCTGTCAACCGTTCTTGCTAAGGCGGTGGGCTTCCTTTACAAAATCCCCATGCTTTCCTATCTCGGTGCCGAGGGCATGGGATACTTCCATTCGGCATACGAAATTTACGCGCTTTTCTGCGTCATCAGCACGGCGGGGCTTCCCGTGGCGCTCTCGGTGCTGGTCTCTGCGGCGCTTGCGGAGGGGGACGAGCGCGGGGCGGCGCGGGTGTTCCGCACCTCTCTCGGTGTCTTTCTCGGCATCGGCATTCTCGGAAGCGGTGTCATGGCGGCGCTGGCTCCGCTGTTCTGCCGCCTCATCCGAAGCGAGAACGCCTACGGGTGCATTCTGTCAATCAGCCCCACGGTGCTTCTCATCTGCGTGTCCTCCGCCGTTCGCGGGTGGTTTCAGGGACACCAGAAAATGGCACCCACCGCAATTTCCCAGCTGATTGAAGCAATCGGAAAGCTGGCGTTCGGGCTGGTGCTGGCGGACGTTGCCGCCGAGCGCGGCTGGGGCGTTCCCGCAATTGCTGCAATGGCGGGGGTGGGGCTGACGCTCGGAACCCTGCTCTCCACGCTGTATCTCGTTGCCGAGCTTTTCCGTCTCCGCCCGCGCACGGGTGGCAGGGACCTCGCACGGCGCGGGAGCGGGACCCTGCGACAGCTGGGGAAGCTGGCGCTTCCAATGACGGTCGGTGCTTCGGCGGTCAGCCTGACCAAGCTGATTGACATGGCGATGATTCTGCGCCGTCTGCGAAGCGTGGGCTACAGCGAAATTGCGGCGAATGCGGCATACGGGAGCTACACAACGCTGGCGCTGTCGGTTTACGCGCTGGTTCCAACGCTTCTGTCCTCGGTCGCGCTCCCGCTCGTGCCGCTTCTTTCCTCCGCCATTGCATCGGGGGACCGCGAGCGGCAGGCTTCGCTGATTCGCGCCTCCTACCGTCTGACGGCGATTATTTCGCTTCCCGCTTCGCTCGGGCTTGCGATGTTCGCGCATCCGATTCTGTCGCTTCTGTTCGGCAGGGAGCCCGAGGCGGTTGCGCAGGCGGCACCGCTTCTGGCGCTTCTGGGACCCTCGGTCTTTCTCTCCTGCATGATTGGTGCGACCAACTCGGTGCTTCACGCTTACCGCGCGGTCACAAAGCCGATTTTCTCGCTTCTGGCGGGTGCGGCGCTGAAGCTGACCGTTGCCTATTTCCTCATCGGCTCGCCCTCGGTGGGGCTTTCGGGTGCGCCGATCAGCACGTTCCTCTGCAATGCGGTGGTCGTGGGGCTGAACCTGCTGTTTGCCGCCCGTTTGTGTCGGGTGGAGAAGCTGGGCGGGACCTTTGCAAAGCCGCTGATTGCGTCTGTGCTGTCGGTTGGGCTGTGCGGTGTTTGCTATCGGCTTCTCGCGCGGGTAGCGGGGGAGAGCGCGCTCCTGACGCTCGGGGCGCTGGTTGGGTGTCTTTTACTGTATCCCGTATTCGGCTGTCTTTGCGGCGGCATCGGGCGGGAGGATGTGATGCTTCTGCCCTGTGGGGAGAAGCTATGCCGTGTGCTGACGCTTTGCAGGCTTCTGCCGCGGCAGGAAGGGGAGAAAAAGGAGGAGAAGGAAGGGCATGAACGAACAGGCAAAGGAGCTGTCGGCGAAAGAACGGTATGATTTTGACGACCTGTGCGCGATTGTGCGGATTCTGCGCGGGGAGGGCGGCTGTCCGTGGGACCGCGCGCAGACCCACGCGAGCATTCGGAGCTGTGCGATTGAGGAAGCCTACGAGGTGGTGGAGGCGATTGACAAGCACGATTCCGCTCTGCTTTGCGAGGAGCTGGGGGACCTGCTGTTTCAGGCGGTCTTTCACGCACAGCTGGAGGCGGAACGGGGCGGCTTCACCATTGGTGACGTGGTAGACGGCAATGCGCGGAAGATGATTGACCGTCACCCGCAGGTATTCGGTGACGAGGAGCCGACCGATGCGGACGAGGCATTGGCGCGCTGGGAGGCGCGGAAGGTTGCGGAGAAGGGGCGGGTGACGCTTTCCTCCCGTCTGCGTGCGGTTCCCGCGATGCTTCCCGCTCTGATGCGGGCGGAGAAGATTGCGAAAAAGGCGGGGTTGGTTGACGGGACGAGCCCTACGGAGCTGGCGGGTGGGATTTCCGCCGCTCTGCCGTCGCTTGCGGCTGGGGACTGCTCGGTGCTTGGTCGGATTCTGTTTGACCTTTGCCGTTTGGCGGCGCTTCACGGTGCGGATGCGGAGGAGGCGCTGGGTGCGGAGGTCGAGCGGGTGATTGAAGCGGTTGAAAAAAACGAAAACTCTGTGAATATTTGAAAAAAGTCTTGCTTTTCTGGCAATCCTGTGATAGAATGAAGGATACAGAGGGTTCCAAGCAAAGGAGATTCATGATGCGATTGGACAAGTACTTAAAGGTATCGCGGATTATCAAGCGGCGGACGGTTGCCAACGATGCCTGCGATGCCGCTCACGTGACGGTAAACGGTCGACCTGCGAAGGCTTCCTACGATGTAAAGGAGGGTGACATTCTCGAAATCACCTTCGGCGAGCGCGTTCTGAAGGTTCGCGTTCTGAACGTCAAGGAGTACACGGCAAAGGCTGACGCGGCGGGGCTTTACGAGGTGCTTTAAGGGCAAGACCTCGGGGCGTTGCCCCGAACCCTACTTGAAAACTTCTTGAAAGAAGTTTTCAAGACTTTCAAGAACTTTAACTAAGGGGATTTTCGCTTCTATCCCTAAATGGTGCGGATTTTGTGTAGCCGTTTACCGTGCTAC
>DJSQ01000119.1 GCA_002438075.1 Clostridiales bacterium UBA6330 | reverse complement strand
CCCCAAGGTCTTAGGTCTTAACCCTTAAGAAAGGAAGCATAAACATGGACAACCTGAAAAAAGGGGGGATCTCGGTTGAAACCGAGCATATCTTCCCCGTCATTAAGAAGTGGCTCTACTCGGAGAAGGACATCTTCCTCCGCGAGATCGTCTCGAACGCCTGCGACGCAGTGACAAAGCTCCGCCGCCTCGCCTCGCTCGGACAGTACGACGCGGGAGACGAAACCTACCGCATCGACGTGAAGCTCGATAAGGAAGCCAAAACCCTGACCGTTGAGGATAACGGCATCGGCATGACCGCAGAGGAGGTCGACCGCTATATCTGCCAGATCGCCCTCTCGGGCGCGCTGGAGTTCGTCCAAAAGTATGAGGGCGATAATAAGAATAACGGCATCATCGGGCACTTCGGTCTCGGCTTCTACTCCGCATTTATGGTCAGCGACTCGGTCGAGCTCGTGACCAAATCCTATACCGACGCCCCCGCCGTCAGATGGACCTGCTCGGGCGACGGGCAGTACGAAATGACGGGCGGCGAACGCGACAGCCACGGCACCTCGGTCATCATGCACATCTCCGACGAGGAGAGCGAATACCTCGAAAAATTCAAAATCGAGGGCATCCTCGACCGCTACTGCGCCTTTATGCCCGTGGATATCTATTTCACCGTGGAGGGCGAGGAGCCACCCAAAGCCGAGGACGGCAAGGAGCCCGAAGCACCCAAGCCCGTCAACGATACCCACCCGCTCTGGCTGAAGAACCCCTCCGAATGCACCCCCGAGGAGTACAAGGACTTCTACCGCAAGGTCTTTCACGACTACCGCGAGCCGCTCTTCTGGATTCACATCAACGCCGACTACCCGCTCAACTTCCGCGGCATCCTCTATTTCCCCAAGCTGAATAACGAGTACGAGTCCATCGAAGGACAGGTCAAGCTCTACTATAATCAGGTGTTCGTTGCCGATAATATCAAGGAAGTCATTCCCGAATACCTGCTCATGCTCAAGGGCGTGCTCGACTGCCCCGAGCTGCCGCTGAACGTCTCGCGCAGCTACCTCCAGAACAACACCTACGTTGCAAAGGTCTCCGCGCACATCGTCAAAAAGGTGGCGGACAAGCTGTGCAGTCTGTGCAACACCGCGCGGGAGGAGTACGAAAAGGTCTGGAGCGACATCCGCACCTTTGTGGAGTACGCCTGTATGCGCGACCGCAAGTTCTGGGACCGCGTGAAGGACGCCCTGCTCCTGAACCTGACCGACGGCAAAACCGTGACCGTCCCCGAATATCTGGAGGCGGCAAAGGAAAAGCACGCGAACACAATCTACTACACCACCGACCGCGCGGCGCAGGCGCAGTATATCAAGCTGTTTGAAGCCGAGGGCTTGCAGGTCGCGGTGCTGGACAAGCAGCTGGACACGCAGTTCGTCTCCATGATTGAGACCTACGACACCGACGTGAAGTACCGCCGCATTGACGCGGACGTTGCCGCCTCGCTCAAGGGCGAGGGCGAGAGCGCCGAGGACCCCGCGCTGGTCGAGCTCTTCCGCAAGGCGGCGGGCGATGACAAGCTCAAGGTGGAATTCGCCGCCCTGCGTGACGGGAACGTGCCCGTCCTGCTGACGCTCTCCGAGGAGTCCCGCCGCATGGACGACATGATGCGTCTTTACGGCATGGCAGGCGGAATGCCTGCGGACAACACGCTGACGGTCAACACCGCCTCGCCGCTGATTGCGAAGCTGAAGGCGATGGAGGGCGACAAGCAGGCAACTGCCGCCGCGTACCTCTACCGTCTGGCGCTCCTCTCCCAGCGGAAGCTGACGGCGGACGAGCTGAACACCTTCCTTTCCGAAAGCTACGGAATCCTCGGGATGCTCTGACGCATGGAGGATCTGAACGCCTACACGCCCGAGGAAATCATTCTCGCCAATCTCGCGGAGCTTTCCGAGCGCTTCGGTGCGCTCCGCGAGCAGCTGAGCGCGCACCTGCGGGAGCTTGCGCTTGAGCTTTCGGCGGGGATGGGGGACGGCGGCGCGTTCCTCTCCTCGCTGGCGGACCACGGGGCGGACCTTGACCGTCTGCTCCCCCCGCCCGATGCCGACCGCGCGAAGGCTTATCTGGCGCTGGAGTTACGGCGGCTTCTGCCGCGTGACGGGACGCAATGGTTGGACTGGTATCTGCCGACGGGGGACGAGATTTCCGCCGCGGCGCACAATCGGATTGCGTACCAGCGGAACCGTTTCACCGATGAGGCATTCGCGCGCTTTTCCACGCTTCTGCGGGATGCGCGCGCGGCGTACCCGCACACCTTCCGCGCGGTTTGCGACGAGGTTGCGGGCGGGACCTGCGAATACTGCATTCTGCCGCTGGAAAGCTCGGGCGAGGGGCGGCTCCACGCGTTCACCTCTTTGGTTGAGGCTTACGGCTTGAAGGTGGTTGCGGTCTGCACGGTCCCGATTGGGGACGGGCGCGAGACGCTTTACGCGCTTCTGCGGCGGACGCTTCTGCCGCTTCGCCATCCCGACGGCACGTCGTGGTGGTTAGAGCTTCACTGCGACACGTCGGGGCGCGGTCCCGAGGGGCTTCTGGGCGGTGCGGCGCTTTGCGGGATGCGGGCTGACTATGCGGAATTCGGTCGCGGCTCGCTCCGCGCGGTCTTTCCGCCCGAGGGGGATCTACCCGCGTTTCTGCTCTTTCTATCCCTCGCCTACCCGCATTTTGAAATTACCGGACTGTTTCGGCATCCGAAATAAGGAGAACTGCAATGCACACATTTACCTACAAGACCAGCGGGGTTTGCTCCCGCTCGATTGACATCACGCTGGACGATGACAACGTCATCCGCGAGGTGGTTTACCACGGCGGCTGTTCGGGCAACACGCAGGGCGTTTCGGCTCTGATTGTCGGGATGCCTGCCGAAGAAGCAATCAAGCGTCTCTCGGGCATCAAGTGCGGCTTCAAGCCGACCTCCTGTCCCGACCAGCTCGCTCAGGCGCTCCGCGAATATCTTGCGGAGAGTTGACATATGCTATAGGAAGACCTTGGGGCTTTGCCCCAAGCCCCACTTAGGGGACTTCTTAAGGAGAAGTCCCCTAAG
>DJSQ01000213.1 GCA_002438075.1 Clostridiales bacterium UBA6330 | reverse complement strand
GGGAAGTTCTCGGGAGGTCAGGGAGGTTTGGAGGGTAGGAGCCCCTCTCCGAAAGAGGGGGTCCTGCGCCTCCAAGGTCTTCCCCTTACCCCCGTGTCAAACCTTCATCGGGCGGTCGAGGGTGCGGAGCTGGATTGCCTCGGCAATGTGCGGCGCGCGGATCAGCTCGCTGGAATCGAGGTCCGCTATCGTCCGCGCAACGCGGAGAATGCGACCGTAGCCCCGCGCACTTAACCCCATGCGGTCGTATGCCGCACGAAGCAGTGCAGACGCATCATCGTCTACCTGACAGTACTTCTGAATCGCCGCCTCGTTCAATTGCGCATTGCAGAAAATGCCCGAACCCGCGCCCATCCGCTCGGCAGCATACTTCCGCGCACGCGTGACCCGCTCCCGTATCACCGCAGAGGTTTCCGCGCGCGGGTCGGGCTTCGATAAGTCGTCAAACGACAGCGACGGCAGCTCAATCTGAATGTCCATGCGGTCCAGCATCGGTCCGCTCACCCGCGCAAGATACCGCGCCACGTCCGCGGGCTTGCAGGTGCAGGGATGTGTCGGATGCCCGAAATACCCGCACCTGCACGGGTTCATCGCCGCCACCAGCATGAACGAGCACGGGAACGTCACCCGCCCGCTCGCCCGCGTAATCGTCACACGGCGGTCCTCAAGCGGCTGACGGAGCGTGTCGGTCACCTGCTTCGGAAATTCGGGTAGCTCGTCCAGAAACAGGACCCCGTTGTGCGCAAGCGAAATTTCCCCGGGCAGCGGGTTCGTCCCGCCGCCGACCAGACTCACAGGGCTCATCGTGTGGTGCGGCGAGCGGAACGGGCGCTCGGTCAGAAGCGAGACTCCCGCAGGGAGCGTCCCCGCAACCGAGTGGATTTTGGTCGTCTCAATCGCCTCCGCAAAGGTCAGCGGCGGGAGAATCGACGGCAGGCGCTTTGCAAGCATGGACTTTCCCGTCCCGGGAGGTCCGATGAGCAGAATGTTGTGCCCGCCCGCCGCGGCAATCTCCATCGCGCGCTTTGCCATCGCCTGCCCGCGAATGTCGATGAAATCCACCGTCGAGACCCCGAACGCGCGGGTAAAGCCCGAACGGTCGCAGACCACGGGCGTGAGCGGGGAGGTGCCGTTGAGATGGTCCACCAGCTCGCGCATCCCATGCACCGCGTAGACCGAAATGCCCTCCACAGCTGCGGCTTCGGCGGCGTTCGCCGCAGGGACAAACACCTCGCAAAGCCCCGCGTCACGGGCGGCAACGCACATACAAAGCACCCCGCGCACGGGGCGGAATTCGCCCGAGAGCGACAGCTCCCCGATGATGCACTTCCCCGCAAGCGAGATGGTTGGACGGATGATGCCGCAGCTGCGGAAAATGCCCGTCAGAATCGCCGCGTCAAAGGCGGTCCCCTCTTTTTTTCGGTCGGCAGGCGCCAGATTCACCGTGATGCGGGCATAGGGAAAACGGTACCCGCTGTTCACGCAGGCGTTCCAGACCCGCTCCTTTGCCTCGCGCACGGCGGCATCGGGCAAGCCGACCAGCTCAAAGCCCTCCAATTTATCGCGTACATTGCATTCCACAGTCACGGGGAAGCCGTCGATTCCGGCAAGCCCCGCACTGAAAGCGGAAGAAAGCATGGCAAAAAGTCCCTCCTCGGTGTAATTATCCATATTATACACCGAAAAAGGAAAATTGTCAAGAGGGAGCGCTATTCCTCGGGGTCGTTTGTGCCGAAAATCAACGTGACCCGACTGCCCGCCGTCACAATGCTTCCCGCCGCGGGCGATTGCGAGACCACAACGCTCCCGAGCACGGCGGAGGATGCGTCATCCCCAACGGCAAGTCCCGCGCGAAACAGCGTCAGAAGCGCCTCCCCGCGCGTCATGCCGCAGAAATTCGGGACCGCCACGGTCTTGACATCGGTCCCCGCGTATACATACAGACGGACCGTCTCGCCCGCCTCCGCATTCCCCCCTGCGGCAGGGTCGGTGCGCGCGACCGTCCCCGCATCACCGCCGGGGAGACGGACCTCCTCGACCGCAAGCCCCAAGCCGCGCAGAGTTGCCGCCGCCTCGTGCGCATCCGCGCCGAAAAGGTCGGGGATTTCCGCCAGCGCGGGTCCGAGACTGACGGTCAACCGCACCGTAACGGTCCCCCGCCCCGAGGGCTTCCGCAGACTGCCCGCCACGGGGTCCTGCGCCAGCACCGTACCCGCAGGGGCGCTGTCGTAGCGATAGGAGGACACGGGCGCAAGCCAATCGTATTCCGCCACCGTCTCCTCGTTCCGCCCCACCAGATTCGGCACCGCAGTCGGTGTCTCGGGCTTCAGGGTCAGACCGAGCAAATCGTCTGCGGTGCACCACGCAACCGCGCAAAAAAGCAACAATGCAAATACCGTCCCCTTCGCCGCCCGTTTCATCCGTTTCACCACCGTTTCCGTTTCGGTTTTTCTTGCAGTATGCCCGTTTGGACGGTTTTTATGTGTGACACATCCGAAAAGGCTTGACAAACCGCACCTTTTGTCGTATAATAAAAGAGCCGCAGAATTTTTCTGCGGACTTGGGGACACCGAACAACGGAGCAATATTCTGTTTCGTTGTGACAGACGTATGGCATACACAC
>DJSQ01000236.1:4300-4694 GCA_002438075.1 Clostridiales bacterium UBA6330 | reverse complement strand
CGAAAACTTTCACCCCACGACGATAGTCGATTGGGGGTCTATAGTCCGTGGAAATGCTCCGGCGGGGCATTTTGTGTCCCGCCGGAGAGTTTGTCTTATTTCGCTTTCGCGGCAAGGAAGTCGTTAATCTGCTTGATCAGAGCGTCTGCATCGGTTCCGTGGACCGCGCACGCGTCCGCGACCGATTCCCCTCTCGAAGCGGGGCATCCGAGGCAGTGCATCCCGATGGCAAAAAAGAACTGTGCCGTCTCCGGCTCGTAATCGAGGATGTCCCCAATCACGGATTCCTTCGTAATCGTCATGTGTATGGTCTCCTTTCTTAGCTTGACAGCCGCAATTCATGCTGTCTGCCTATATTATACCCCAAAAATCCCCGTCTGTCAACTACCCGCGC
>DJSQ01000236.1:2598-4186 GCA_002438075.1 Clostridiales bacterium UBA6330 | reverse complement strand
AAAAATGGTGTATGATATAAGAGATATATAAGATGTACAGTCCAAATTCGGAACGGAGAACCTATGATACCGAACATTTATCCCGCAGGAGGTGCGGCAACCCTATATACGGCGGAAACCGACCGCTTCAAAACGGGCTTGCTGTCCGTCCTCTCCACCCTTCCCATCACGCGCGAAAACGCGGTGCTCGCGCCTCTGTTGCTTTCGGTCCTGCGGCGCGGCACGCGGCAGTACCCAACCCTTTCCGCCATCAGCCGCCGTCTCGATTGGCTCTGGGGCGCGGGCTTTTCCGTGCGCGCCTCCTATCGCGGCAATCTGCTGGTGGTCGGCTTCACCGCCAATCTCTTGGACCCCTCCTATCTCCCGCAGGACAGCGGGGACCTCATGGGTGGGATTCTCGACCTGATGCGGGAGATTCTCTTCGCTCCCGTGCGGGATGCGGACGGTCTGCTCTCGGCGGCTTACACCGAAAGCGAAAAGAGCTTACAGTGCGATGCCATCCGCGCGCAGAAGAACAACCCGCGCGCCTATGCCTCGGACCGTTGCCGCGCGCTTCTCTACGACACCGAGCCCTGCGGCATTCCGCTCTGGGGCAGTGAAGAGGAAACCATGGCGGTCACGCGCGAGGAGCTGACCGCTTACTACGACCGTTTCCTTGCCGCGCTCCATCCCATCGCGTTTTC
Organism: Clostridiales bacterium UBA6330; assembly: GCA_002438075.1. Classification (GTDB taxonomy): domain Bacteria; phylum Bacillota; class Clostridia; order Oscillospirales; family CAG-272; genus UMGS1865. Next base: position 3,503 of record DJSQ01000236.1, on the reverse strand, counting down.
GGTCGGGTCTGCCGACCCACAGCTTCAGGCACGCGCACTCGCCGCTCGGTTTGAGGGGCTTGTAACCGCTCCCGCCGCGCTCCCGACAGCGGGGCACCGTTTGGCGGCACGCACCGAACCACTTCGGGTCACCGAGCAGCTGGCGGTTGCGCAAAGCCAGCTGGTGCTCGGTCTGCGTTCGGGCATTCTGCTCGGCGACCCCGATTGCTTTGCCTGCGCGGTCTACAACGAATTGCTCGGCATTTCGCCCGTCTCGCGTTTGTTCGTCTATGTGCGCGAGAAGAAGAGCCTGTGCTACTCCTGCTCGTCCTCCTACAACGGGATGCTCGGCAGTCTCCTGATTTCCTGCGGGCTGAAGAAGGAGAACCGCGCCGCCGCAGAGGATGAGATTCTGCATCAGCTGGACCTGTTGCGCGCGGGGGACTTTACCGACGAGGAGCTGCTCGCGGCGAAAAAGTCGCTCATCAACGCCTACCGCCAGCTGGAGGATTCCGCGGGCGGGACCGAAAGCTATCTGCTGGGCAGACTGCTGATGGGGCGCTCGGCACAGCTCCCGATTGACGAAAGCATTGCCCGCATCGGCGAGGTCACGCGGGAGGACCTGCTCGCCGTGGCGCGCAAGGTCACGGTGGAGGTCACGTATTTTCTGGAAGGAACGCTTGCGGGAGAGGAGGCTGTCGACGATGGAAATGAAGACGAAGGAATATAGCTCGGCGCTTCTGCGGGAGCATTACTTTGAAATGCGGCACCCGAGCGGTCTGCCCGTGTACGTGTTTCCGAAAAAGCTGACCACAACCTACGCGATTCTCTCCACCCGCTACGGCGCGATGGACACGAGCTTTCGCGCATCTGACGGAAATTTTATCACCGTTCCCGATGGCGTTGCGCATTTTCTGGAGCACAAG
>DJSQ01000236.1:2291-2544 GCA_002438075.1 Clostridiales bacterium UBA6330 | reverse complement strand
TTTTCTGGAGCACAAGCTGTTTGAGAATCCCGACGGCAGTGATTCCTTTGCGAAATTTTCGGTCTGGGGCGCGGACGCAAACGCCTACACAACCGCCAACCGCACGGCGTATCTTTTCAGCTGTACGGAGCACTTCTCCGAGGCGCTGGAGGAGCTTCTGACCTTTGTCACCACGCCCTATTTCACGCCCGAGACCGTGAAAAAGGAGCAGGGCATCATTGCCGAGGAGATTCGGATGTACGATGACAGCCCG
>DJSQ01000236.1:1571-2185 GCA_002438075.1 Clostridiales bacterium UBA6330 | reverse complement strand
ATGCGGCATCCGCAAGAACATCTGCGGGACCGAGCGCTCCATCGGGGAAATCACCGACCGTTTGCTCTACGACTGCTATCGCATCTTCTATCAGCCCTGCAACATGGCGCTGGTGGTTTGCGGGGACGTAACCCCCGAGGAGGTTCTGGCGGTCTGCGACAGGGTTCTCCCACAGGAGACAATTCGACTTCCGATTGAGCGCGCGCCGTTCACGGAGCCCGACACGGTTTCCCGCCGCCGAATCGAGGCGCGGATGCAGGTTGCAAAGCCGCTCTTCACGCTCGGCTTCAAGGACCCGATTCTCCCCGCCGACCCATTGGCACGTTCGCGGCGCTATGTTGCGATGAATCTGCTGGACGAGGCGATTTTCTCCCGCGCAGGAGCGCTTTACAGCGCGCTGTTTGAGGAGGGACTGCTCACCACGTCCTATTCCTACAGCTATTCCAACACCGACCGTTGCGCCTTTCACACGGTCTCGGGCGAGACGGATGACCCCGATGCGGTGGAGGCGCGGATTGCCGCTTATCTGGAACAGCTGGTCAAAACCGGCATTGATGCGGACGAAATCGAGCGGGCGCGGCGGGTGCTGTATGCGGACGAACTGCAAAGCTACG
>DJSQ01000236.1:417-1511 GCA_002438075.1 Clostridiales bacterium UBA6330 | reverse complement strand
AAGCTACGATTCCACCGAGGAAATTGCAAACGAGCTGTTGTCCTATCTGTTCGACGGTGCCGACCTGTTCGGTCAGCCCGCGCTGATTGAGGACATCACGGCGGACGAGGTGAACGCACTGCTCCCCATGCTGACGCGCGCGGACCTGCGGTGTCTGTCGGTCATCCGCCCGCAGGAAGAACCCGAAAAGGAGGAAAACTGAAATCATGAATCAGGTAACCGTATTTTTCGAGGGGCTGGGGCTTCCCCGCTTCTCCTTCAACAAAACGGCGTTCACGCTGTTCGGCAAAGCCGACATCACGTGGTCGACCGTCATCGTGCTTGTCGCGCTGATTGTGGGGACGGTCTTTGCGCTCCTCCACAGCCGCCGACGGGAGGGCATTGCGGGCGAGGACCTGTTCGAGCTGATTCTCTGCGGTCTGCTCGGCTCCCGCGTGCTCTATCTTGCCGAGAGCTTCGGCGCGTTCCGCGCGCTGTCGTGGTCGGCGGAGCTGTGCTTCTTCGGCAGTCTGTTGCTCACGGCACTGCTCCCGTTCCTCGTCTCCTACCTCCTGCGGGTACGGGCGGACAAGGCGGCGGACATTCTGGCTCCCGCGCTTCTGCTCGGGCTTTGCGTCGGTCTTTTCGCGGTCTTTGCAGACGGGAACGCCGACAGCGCGTGGATGCGCGAGACCTCCGCGCTGAAGCTGTTCGGCAAGACGGTCGCACTTCCCACGGGCGAGGGGACCCTCTGGCACCTCCTTCGCATGGGGCTTTACCCGAACAACGAATTCGCAAACTACATGATTTTCGTGCACCCGCTGTTCCTTTACCTTTCGGTCTGGTGTCTGCTCGGGTTTGTTCTCGTCAATCTGTTCCACCGCCACAAGGCGTTTGACGGGCAGATTTTCCTGCTGTCCTTAGTCTGGTTCTGCCTCGGCTCGGTCTTTGTCTGCGGGCTTTCGACCTCCCCGCTTGCGGTTGAGGTACAGTGGGTTTCGGCGATTGCGGCATTCCTTGCCGTGGTACGTCTGGTTATTCTGGGTGTTGCCTACCGTCGCGCCAAGCGTCGGCTGGAGGCAGGACTTTTGGTCATCGTGAGAGGAGACAGTGCG
>DJSQ01000236.1:0-361 GCA_002438075.1 Clostridiales bacterium UBA6330 | reverse complement strand
GTGCGGTACAATGAAGCTGATAAACGGAAAAGAAATTGCCGCCACGGTTCGGGCGGAATTGAAGGCGGACTGCGCGGCGTTCGTTGCGCGGCACGGCTACGCCCCGGGGCTTGCGGTCGTGATTGTTGGGGAGGACCCTGCGTCACAGGTTTACGTGCGCAACAAGGCGCGTGCCTGCGAGGAGGTCGGATTCTACAGTGAGGTACACCGTCTCCCCGCCGAGACGGAGCAGGCGGCTCTGGACGCGCTGATTGACCGTTTGAATGCGGACAGTCGGATTCACGGGATTCTGGTTCAGCTCCCTCTCCCCGCGCATTTGGATGCGGAGGAAATCACGCTGCGGATTGACCCGCGCAAGGAT
>DJSQ01000210.1:0-4466 GCA_002438075.1 Clostridiales bacterium UBA6330 | reverse complement strand
CTTGAACCTCCTAGGTTCATTTGATTAGTTTCGAGTTTCGCTTGACTCTCTTTCTTCCTCTTTGTTCGATTTTCTATGGGCAGACAGAAAAACGAAAAGGCGGCGTGAGCCGCTTTTCTTTTTTTTATGCCTATTTTTCAAAAGCCGATTCGGAAACAACCGAATCGGCTTTTTCTTTCTATTGATTATAGGATGCTCATCAGAGCTCCGACGTTTTCCGCAAGATAGGTTGCACCAACGGTATTTTTCTTTTCGTTGGTCAGCCAGAGAGAATCAATACCCGCCTGTTTTGCACCGATGATGTCGGTTTCGACGGTGTCGCCGACAAAGAGCGCTTCGTCGGCGGTTACACCGAGACCTTCTAAGGAAAGCCTGTATATCGCGGGGTCGGGCTTTTCAAACGGTTGGTCGCCCGAAACAACAATGTGGTCGAAGCAGGGGAACAGCCCGCAGGAATGAATCTTTGCCCATTGGCGCTCGGAATTTCCGTTGGTCAGAAGTCCGATTTTATAGCCTTTTTTTCGCAGGTAGTCCACCGTTTCCGCCGCATGGGGGAGCAGGACCGCATTCTCCGCGTAGGTCATGCCCCATTCCTCGTGCAAACGGTCAATCGGGGGCAATTGGAGGTGGCGCGGGGCGATCCGGTCGCAAAGCGCGCGGTAGGCATCGCGGGCGAAGGAGGAACGGTAGAAACGAATCAAAAGCTGCTCGGCTTCGCTGTCCTGCGCGTCAAACAGGCTCGGATAGCGCGTGCACATGGCACGATATGCTTTGGCAAAGGACGCGCGGTTGTCTACCAGCGTGCCGTCCAAATCGAAGATGACTGCTTTTTTGGTTTGGTTCATGTGCGTGGCTCCTTGTGCTCGGTCAGACGGTCGGTCAACAGCAGAATTGCAAGATAGCCGATTGCGATGCTTGCAAGGTCGGCAAGATAATAGGAAATCATCACAATCAGGTCGTTTTTTCCCGTCGGTGCGCCGACACCGAGGTCGTAAATCAGCCGCCCGATCAGCTGAAGCACGGAGGGGACTGCGGCGCAGAACAGCATGGCGCGGGAGGGAATCCCGTCCGCGTGGCGGCGCTCCATTGTCAGGTAAGCAAACAGACGGAACAGCGAAAGCTGCGCGGCATCCAGCAGGACGGAAAGCGCGGCGGAGAGGAGGTCGGCTCCGATGGTGTCGAGGTCGCGGGTCATCAGCAGTCCTGCGGCAAGGGAGCCGAAGTTAAGCAGGACCGATGCACCGCCCGCGAGGAGCAGGACGGTTTTTGCACGTTTGAAGTCCCGAACCGAGCAGAGGACAAACGATGCGGCGAGCCAGTAGAAGGCGAATTTGACCGCGACCAGCAGGAAGTCCCAGATCAGCCGAAAGACATCGCTGACCCCGATATCCGCGTTTGACCAGCGGGAAACGGGCGTGCAAACCGCCGCGTAGAACAGCGCGACGGAAAACAACAGAATCCCGCACAAACGCGCGGTGCGGAGATAGAAATTGCTCTTTTTTTCTTCCATTGGAACTCCTTTTTTGCGGGAACGGTCAAGTTTTTCACTTCTTTGGCATATGCTGTAACGGTGAATCGGAAGGGAGTGATGGCAATGTCGGCGGAATCGCGGATTCCGAATTTTCAGAAGCCCATAGACCATGCGGTCCTTTGCGAAACGGTGCGGCTTTACACCGCGCGGTACCCGTTTTTGCGGGTTGTGGGCGTGGGACGCTCCATTCTGGGGCGGGAAATTCCCGCGCTGGTCCTCGGCGGCGGGCGGCGACAGCTGCTGTATGTCGGCACCCATCACGGGATGGAGTGGCTCACGGCGGCGTGGCTGCTGCGGTTTGCGGGGGAATTCTGCGAATACTACAAGTCGGGCAGGACGGTTTATCGCGTCTCCCTGCCCACCTTTTGGGAGCGCTACACCCTGCACATTATCCCGATGCTGAATCCCGACGGCGTGGAGTACCAGCTGCACGGCGTGAAGCGGGAAAATCCGCTGTATGCGCGGGTCATCGGGATGAATGGCGGGAGGTCGGATTTCTCCCACTGGCAGGCGAACGCGCGGGGCGTTGACCTCAACCACAACTACGACGCGGGCTTTGCCGAATACAAGGCGGTGGAGGCGGAGCTTGGGATTCTGGACGGCGCGCCGTCCCGTTATTCGGGGCAGGAGCCGGAATCCGAGCCCGAGGTGCGGGCGCTTTGCTCCTACATCCGCTTTCTGAACGATGTCCGTTTGGTTGCCGCCTTCCACACGCAGGGGGAGGAAATTTACTACCGCAGTGGCGGGAAGTCGCTCTCGGGCGGCTACGAGGCGGCGCTGAAGGTTGCAAAGCTGACCGGATATCGCTTGGCGGACGCATCGGGTCCCGCCGCTTACGGGGGACTGACCGACTGGTGCCTGACGCAATGCAGCATTCCCGCGCTGACGCTTGAATGCGGCAAGGGCGAAAATCCGTTGCCGATTGATTGCTATTTTCCCGTCTACACACAGCTGCGCGAGGCGCTTTTCCGCATGGGCGGATTTTATTGATTACAAATTATTATAGCATAAAGCGCACGGTTTGTCAAGCGTTGCCGTGCGCTCTTTTTGTGTCTCGGGTGGAATAGCGCGACCGAAGCGCGCCTTTTTTCTTTTTCGCGCGGCAAATTTCCGCTTTTTTCTTGACAAATCGTCGCGGATGTGATATAATACGATAATAATATCTTATATGTAAAAATTTTTCGGTCCGGTGACCTTCCGCCGGAGACAAGGAGCAACGCATGGCAACCTTTCTCAATGAACCTTCTCACACCTTCAGCGAATATTTGCTGATCCCCGGGTATTCTTCCTCCGAATGCGTCCCCGCAAACGTCTCGTTGCGCACGCCGCTTGTGCGCTACCGTCGGGGCGAGGAATCGGCGATTACGATGAATATTCCGCTGGTGTCGGCGATTATGCAGTCGGTGTCGGGGGACAAGCTGGCGGTTGCGCTTGCAAAGGAGGGCGGCGTGTCCTTCATTTACGGCTCGCAGTCGGTGGAGAGCGAAGCGGCGATGGTCAAGCGCGCCAAGAACCACAAGGCGGGCTTTGTCATCAGCGATTCCAACATCAAGCCCGATGCTACGCTGGCGGATATCATTGCGCTGAAGGCGAAAACGGGGCACTCCACGGTTGCGGTGACCGAGGATGGGACCTGCTCGGGCAAGCTGGTCGGTATCGTTACAAGCCGCGATTACCGCGTGACCCGTATGGACCCCGCGACTAAGGTGACCGAATTCATGACCCCGTTCTCCAAGCTGATTTGGGCGAAGGAAGGGACCACGCTCAAGGAAGCGAACGATATTATCTGGGACAACAAGCTGAACTCCCTGCCGATTCTCGGCGAAGAGGGCAACCTGTGCTATATGGTGTTCCGCAAGGACTACGAAACGCACAAGAACAACCCAAACGAGCTTTTGGACCTCTCCAAGCGCTATGTGGTCGGCGCGGGTATCAACACGCGCGACTACGCGGAACGGGTCCCCGCACTGGTGGAGGCGGGTGCGGATGTGCTCTGCATTGATTCCTCCGAGGGTTTCTCGGAATGGCAGAAGCGGACGATTGACTGGATTCGGGAGAACTACGGCGATTCGGTCAAGGTTGGCGCGGGCAATGTCGTGGACGGCAAGGGCTTCCGTTTCCTTGCGGACTGCGGCGCGGACTTCATCAAGGTCGGCATTGGCGGCGGGTCTATCTGCATCACGCGCGAGACCAAGGGCATCGGACGCGGGCAGGCAAGCGCGCTGATTGACGTTTGCCGCGAGCGTGACCGCTACTTTGAAGAGACGGGCATTTATGTCCCTGTCTGCTCGGACGGCGGTATCGTTTACGACCACCACATCACGCTGGCGCTTGCGATGGGCGCGGATTTCGTGATGCTGGGCAGATATTTTGCGCGGTTTGACGAAAGCCCCTCCAACAAGGTCAGCATCGGCGGGACCTACTACAAGGAATACTGGGGCGAGGGCTCCGCACGTGCGCGGAACTGGCAGAGATACGACCTCGGCGGCGATAAGAAGCTGTCGTTTGAAGAGGGCGTGGACTCCTATGTGCCTTACGCGGGCACGCTGAAGGACAACGTGGCAATGTCGCTGGCAAAGGTCAAGTCGACCATGTGCAACTGCGGCGCGCTGACGATTCCCGAGCTGCAAAAGAAAGCGGTCCTGACGCTGGTCTCCGCCACCAGCATCGTCGAGGGCGGCGCGCATGACGTAATCCAGAAGGATAAGAGCGGGATGATTAAATAATTTTGATGGAATGAGGGAAAGCCTTCGGGAGAGGGCTTTCCTTTTTTGGCGGTTTGGGAATGGATGCAATGTCCTTGCACGGGTGCCGAGCTCCCGCCTGCCGGCGCCCCTTCGGGGGTCGACTGAACGCCGAAGGCGTTTGCTCTGAGATGACACCCGTTGGAGGCTGTAGATGTTCGCCCTTACTCGGGTGCCGAGATCCCGCCTGC
>DJSQ01000242.1 GCA_002438075.1 Clostridiales bacterium UBA6330 | reverse complement strand
TCTTTTTTTGTTTGTGCTGATTTTGTGTAGCCGTATTCCGTGCTACGAATTCCGGCTGCTCCCGCGCAAAATCCCGTCGAGCGGGATTTTGTCGGCTGGCGCCTCGCTCCCGCTACCGGATAGAAATGGTTCAAGTTAGTTGAAGGAAGGGCTATAGAAAAAGGTCCCCTCGAGCGCTGAAGCGCCGAGGGGGTAAGAGATTGTCAGCCTTGATATTTTTTCAGTTGGTCCTCATAGATTTTTCCGTGGTCGGGGAGCTTATCGCCCTGCGGGGTATAGGGGAAGTGCAATTCCGCAACGCCCGCGCCTGCGACCAAGATCTTTTTCACGCAGGACATTTCATATGCGACATGGTAATTTGCATACGCATAATTCCCGTTTGGCTTCATGCCGACCCAGAACGCGAACACGTTAATCAAGCCGCCGTAGGATTCCTGATTGCTCAGGATATTGAGCGGCCAGAGGACGGTATGCGCGCCGATTGCGTCATAAAGCTCGACGGTTCCGCCCTCGTAGCCGTGGTGTGCGAGCTGGACGACATCGGCGGAAAGCGTTTCCTGCGTCTGATTGCGGAGCAACCACTCCGACACGGTTTTCTGCGCGTCACCGAGAAACAGGACCCTTTGACCGTTCACCGTAACCCGCAGGACCGTGCTTTGGTCGTTCGGGTTGGAGGCGCGGTCGGGCAGGATGTCCTCATGCGTATAGAGGACCGATGCGGTGAAGCCGGGCAAATTCCACTCCATGCCCGTATGCAGGCGGGTATACCGCGTTGCGCGCTTCCATGTCCGCATGGAATCCAGCAGATCGTCGGGTGGGTCAAAATGGCAATAGAACGCCCGCACGTCCACATCGGCGGCGTGGTATTTTGCAAACGCCATCAGCGCGCCGTAATGGTCCCAATGCAGATGCGAGACGAACCAGCCCGAAATGACCGTTTCCATGCCCTCGGGGGTTTTGGAGACCAAAAACTCATAAAGTCTGTCCGCCTCCGCTTGGGTGTTGTAGCTGCCGTCGATGAGGAAGAAGGTCCCGTCCCCGAGGCGGAAGACATAGGACATTCCGCCGTTTTCCCGCGTGCCGAGGTTATCGACAGGCAATTGCCAGAGCACGGTTTCATAGGGGTTGTTCTCCCCCGTTTCTCCGACCTCGGGATAGCGGCAGGTCCCCGCCTTTTCGAGGTACACCCGCAGAATGCCCGATGCGGCAAGGTACTCAACCCATGCCGTGGTTTTCTCGCCCTCCGCCAGCGCGTAGCGGTTCTCGCCCTGCGTTGTCTCGGAGCGAACCGTCAGCCCTGCCTCCGCGAGGTCCGCAAGGTATGCCGTGAAATCGGCGGCTTCCGCGCGGGTTGCCTGCGTCATGCAGGCGGTACGGTCGGCGTAGGTGGAAAGGACGGTTGCCCCTGCGGGCTTGGGTGCCGCGAGGTACCATTCCTCCGCCAAAACGCCTGTGAGCTTATCGGTTGCGTAATCGTTTTCCAGCATAGGTACGCCCACAACGGCTCCTTTCGCAAGATCGGTAAATTTTTCGGTCAATGCCGCAAGCCCCGCGCGGTATTCCGCCGCACTGCTTGCAACCAGAACCAGCTTTTTGCCGCTTCGGAGCAAGCGGTAGCCCTCCAGACCCGAGATGGAAGCCATCGCCTCGGTGCTGGCGGCTCGGTTGGTGGGACCGACAAGAATTTCGCATTCCGCATCGCTGTCCTCCGCCTCCGCGTCCGTGACCACCGTTAAGGTACGGCATCCGAGCGCCCGTTTGAAGTCGGTTGCCGCGCTTTTGACCATCGCAATCAGCGACAGCTCCGCATCGGCAGAATAGACCACGCGGAACACGCAACGGTTCTCCCCGTCAAGCAGGGGGAGGCAATCGGCGGCGTATCGGTCGGTTGCCACAGAGAGTGACGCGGGAACGGTCACCCTGCCGTCCTCGGCGCTCCAGAGCGTTGGAAGCAGGCGGACCGCAACGCCGAGCAGCCAATCGTTGGCGGCAAGGACCACCAGCTTGGTATCGCGGAACGCAATGCGGACCTCGCCCGCGCCGAGCTCCTCCCGCACCGCCGCCGTTTGCGCGCGGTTCGTGTTTCCGATCAGAATTTCCCGCGCCGTTTCGGTGTAGGTTGCATCATTATCATACACCCGCGCGGGGGCTTTTGCGCCCGCATCGCGGAAGGCATCGGTCAGCGCGGTGGTTGCGGAGAGCGCATTGGAGGAAAGTCCGTTTGCCAGCACACAGGTCCACTCGGTGCTGTCCGAGGCGGAGAGCGTAACCCGTTCCGCGTTGGGAGCCTCCGTGCGGGCTTCCGTTGCACCGCTCCCCTGCGGCGTGCCGCCGAACGCACACGCCGCAAGGGTCAGAGTGAAGAGAACCGTTAAGGTGAGCGCAATTGCCCGTTTCATGCGCTTATCCGAGACCGCCGATTTCAAAATCCGCAAAGCTCCACGTTGCATTCGGCGCCTCTCCCTTTGCTTGGGTGGAAAGCGTCAGGATATCGGGGAGCGAAAGCGTAACCAACACCGACATGGGCTGTTCATACTGTTTTTTCATATCGTTCCTCCTTACTGAAGCACACCGTTTGTAACGGTTACGGTAATCGGCGTGGGAAACGGCTGAATTTCGTTTCCGCTTGCATCCTCATAAATCGGGGTGACGGTAAAGGTCACGGTGCCGCTTGCGGGAATGCCGTTGATGACCAGCGCATAGAGCACATCGCCGCCAAGCGCGGAGGCGTTGACCTGCTCCCCTGCGGCATAGACCGAATTATAAACCACGCCCGTGCGCATCTCGCGGACCGCACTGACCCCCTCCGCCGTTTCAGCGGTGACATTGTAGCCAACCTTCTCCAGCACATCGGTTGTATAGGTCAGGTTCTTGCCGTTGAGCACACCAACCAGACGGAGGCTGATTGAGCCGTCCTCCTGCACATAGGTCTGGCAATAGTTGCCGCCGATGAAGGATGCGGTGTTTTTCAGCTTATATCGATACAGTCTGACCGATTCCGTGCCCGTGTAGCGGCAGTTGAGGAAACGTCCGACAGTCTTATTTGCCTCGTCCGAATCCACCGCAATGGCGGCAACCAATTCGTTGTTGTTTGCACTGTTGGCAACCGTTCCGCCGAACGCGCAGTTCTCCAGCGTTGCAATCATGCCTTCTGCGCCGCCCGTGATGACGGGAACGATCCCCGCAACCTTTTCGCTCGCGTTTCGTCCGATAACGTTCAGCGTGCAGGTCACATTGGAGATTGTGATTCCGTCGGTCTTTCCTTCTCCGCTGATACCACCCGCAACGCCACCCGTTTGGGTTGTATTGTCTATCTTGGTCTGAACGGTTCCGTTCTCCAGCGTCAGATTCCTGACACTGCTGCCCGCAGACAGATAGCTGAAAAAGCCGTGATACGCAACATAGCGCAGATTTTCGATGGTGCTGATGCCTCGGATGCTGTGTCCCTGACCGTCAAAGGTCGCGTTCCAAAGCCCAATCGGTGCCCACTCGTTTGCAAGCGCCTTTCCGCTTCCGTCCGCAAGCCAGCCGACATTCAGGTCCATATCCTTTGCAAGCTTTACCGTTCTGCCGTTCAGCAGAACATTGCTTCTTCCACCCCAGTGCCCCTGCGTGCAGAGCGGATACAGCTCCTTGAGATGGTTGTTGCTGTTCGTTACCTTTTTGTGCTTTTCTTCGATTCCGTAGGACATCATGACATTCAGTCCCATCAGGTCCGCCTCGTCCTCCAGAACGAATTCGGTTTTGTCACCGGAAGCATCGTCATACCAGCTGAAATCCGGCTCGATGTAAGCCGCTGTCGGGTTCTCCTCGGTCAGCTTCAGCGGGCGGAAATTCGTCACTTCACTTGCACCCGCAAAATCGTCACAGTTTGCGTTGTTGGCATTGATGTTCAGCCCAATCCCCATCGTTTTGCCGCTTTCGGCAACGAAGTCTGCCTGATCGAAATCATCCAGAATGCTCCACGGGATTGCGGTCTCGGTATAGAAGCCGTGCGCAGTGCGGGTGGTCTTGGACTGCACCGCTGAAAATTTCCCGAGATAATCGGAATAGTTCTCCTTGGTTTGCTTCGTTCCGGTTCCGTCAAACTTTGCAACGTTGCCTTCCACAACGGAAGCCTTAACCGTTTCCGCCGCGTCGGTTTCCTGAACGCCCGTTCCGACGAAAACCAGATTATCCGCGCCGTATTTGTTGTTCTCCGCATCCACCTCGGTCGGGAGCACCAGACGGAAGCAGGTCATATCGATTCCGCCGCCATTCCAGTTTCCCCAGTTGTAGTTTCCGGCAGGATTTTCAACATACTGAATCGTATCATACGGACGGTTTTCCAAAATGTAAAGATTGCTTTCGTCCCACATCACATAGTATACAATGTAGGTATAATACAGCTTGTAGGCGGTACCGCCGATTTTGACGTCCATGCCGTTGTCATCGGACCCGCCCGCTTTGTAAAGCGTTCTGACGGTGAAGGAATACGCATCCTTCCAGCCCTCCATGCTCCCCGTGCCGAGCGTGGGGGTTCCTTTGGTTGCGTAAACGGTTCCAAGCTCGGGGTTGAACAGCTCGGAGGTGTTCGTATACCCCGCGGTTGGTGCTTCCCACGCGATAACGCCGCCAATGGGCATTGCGAGCAGGAGCAGAAGGGTTGCGATTGCGAAGGACAGGATTCGTTTCTTCATGTTTTCAAGCTCTCCTTTTTGTAATTTTTAGGACTTTATAGCTTTGCGGAGGGATACCCGCAAGGTTATCTGAGGTCATGCCGCCTTTTTCGCCGCGAGTGCATCGAGCTTTTCATAGAGGTTGGTCAACCCCGCAACGTATTCGGGACGCAGGCGTTGATACTCGGTGGCGAACTGTAGCTTTTTGCCGTTCTGCACCACGTTGCCCAAGAGGGACGCGGGATAGTTCAGCACCGAGTTATAGATGGTGTAAAAGGTCGGGTTCATGGATTCGAGAATCAGGTCCAGCATTCCGCGGCACTTGGGGTCGTTGAATGCCCGCGTTTTCAGTGCCGATTCGTAGTAGGTATCGGTAACAAGGAAGCGACTTTCCATGCACATCAGCTCCAGCACGGTCCCCGCCATTTCCCGATCCGCCACGTTTGCGGGAATCATCGCAACCGACATCGTATCCCGTCCGCAGGAGCGATAGGACAGCTGGTCCACCGAATATTTCGGGAACGGCAGAACGCCGTAATCATCGGTCATGATTGACTTGATGTTGATTGCCTCGCCCAGACGGTTGGCATAAAACAGCGTCCTGCGCGATGCAAACATCTTGTTTGTGTCCGCCACCTTTTCGTTTCCGTAGGTTTCGGCGGTATCCTTGAACCAGTCGATATAGCCCTGTAGCTTCTTTTCCTCCGATTCGGGGACCGCCCGCAGGCAGGTCCGCTTGCCGTCCTCCCCGACAGGGAGCAGATTCACGTCAAACGCCGTTGCAATGGCGCGGTGGCAATGCCCGTTGGAAAGAAAGCCGTAAATTGCATCGTCCTCGCCCGCAGTCGGGTCGGTGGTCACAAGCGCGGTGTAGCGCTTCAGCTCCTCAAAGGTCCATTTCCCGTTGTCCACCATGGTGTAAAGGTCAAGGCTGTCGTCAAGGTCTCTCAGCCAGTCCTCGTTGAAGAAGATGACCTGAATGAATTCGTACAGCGTCAGGCAGATATCTCCCACCATGAAATACGCCGCGCCGTTGTAGTTGCTCTCCCGATAGAAGCCGTTCGACCACCACTTTTTGGAGAGGTCGACGTTCGGTGCCTCCGAAAGGTCCATTCCGATGCCCTCCAGCGCCATTTCCGAGAGGTAGACCGAGTGCGCGGCAATCAGGTCGTAGGCGCTCTTGTTGGCGTTGAAGTTGTTGCGGAGCAGGGTTGCAACCGAGCCATCGGTCCAGTCCTTCCAGTCCCCGTTGAAAGTTTCCAGCAGAACCGAAACATTGGCGCGCTGTTCCACCGCCTTGTTGCGGGAATAGATCGCGCTCTCAACCGCAGTTCCGCCCAATTCGTTGCTGTCGTCAAACTCGTATTTGTAGACCTCGCGTACCAGAATCCGATAGTCCGCATCAAAGTTGTAGCTTGGCGCCAGCGTATCCGCTATCGTGGGGTCCCCCGTGACCTCTGCGGTCGTGGCGGGCGGCTCGGTTCCGCTATCCTCGTTGGCGGGGGTCTTGTTCCCGCACCCAACCAAGCCGCCGAGGAGCATCGCAAACGCCAGCAAAAGACAGATCAAACCCGTTTTCTTCATAGCTTCTCTCCTTTTTCATTTATCAGATCGACTGCGAACAGCCTGATCTCCTCGTTTCCGTGCGTGCCGACCAATTCCACCGACACGCGCTTTGCCCTGCGGCGGACGGGCAGACGGACCAGTGCGTGGAAATTCTCCCGCACACGCGCCACCTCCTCGCCGTCCGCATAGACCGCCAGCTCACGCGGGAGCGTTGCCGCAACCCGCACGGGGCGGAAATCCAACCCCGTATGCAGCTTCATGCAAAAGACCCGCATTTTTCGGTTGACCGAAATGCTCGCGCGGCTGTAGTCGGGGTCAAACCGCAGGCGCAGGTCGCCCAAGTCCTGCGGTTCGTCCCACTCAAGGGTCAGCCGCTCGCCCGTGCGCCACGGGATGCTGTTCTCGTCCGCCGCCGTGCGCGGGCGCTCCCAACCGTTCAGGAGTATCTCCCGCTCCGCGTCCGTCCGATTCAGCCTTGCCGCCCGCACGGTGTCCCCAACCCTGTTCGGAATATGCGGGAGGAACACGCCATCGGTCAGGAGCATTTCCTGCACCTCTCCGATGTAGCTTGCCGACACCTCCGCAGGCAGGCACCCGTGTCGGACCGCCACCGCCGCCGCAGTCCCGCACGCCTGCCCGAGCAGGGCGCAGGTTGCCATCACGCGCGTGGAGGAAAGGCAGACGTGCGTCACGCTGATATTCCGCCCCGCAAAGGTCAGGTTCTCGATATTCCGCGAGTAAAGGGTGCGGTACGGGATGCCGTAAATCTCCTTGACGGGAATCATATGTGAGGCGGTATTGCTCGCGCCGTTCCGCTTCATGCCGTAGGGGTTATGGTCGTCCAGCGCCCAGCCGCCATAGGCGATTTCGTCCGCAAAATGTCCGCCCGACAGCACATCCTGCTCGGTCATGACATACGGACCGACATAGCGGCGCGATTCGCGCTTCCCGGGCAGGCAACCGACCCATTCCAGCTCCCAGTTCTCCATGCCGTGGTCACCGCGGTTCTTCACATGGTCCCAGACCCCGTAAATGCAGGGCAGTAATTCTTCGCGGATGCGGTCCGCGTCGGCAACGGTATCCAGATCGCCGCCCAACTCGACCCACCAGAGGTTACAGCCGCTCGTGCCGACCCGATGGTCGCGTATCTGGGCATGGAGGCTCTCGCCCGCGTCCATATCAAACGCCTCATCGGTCTCGTAAACGTTTGCAAACGGCGGCGGAGTGAACGGGACCGCGTGGTCGGTCTCCCTTGCCGCCAGAATAAGCGACATTCCCATGGTGCGGCTGTCTGCGGTCTCCTGCGCGAGGCTTTCGCCGTATTCGGCTTTCGCTTCCCTGCCGTGGCGGTACTCCGCGCCCGTGAGCGGGGCGAGGATGCTGTCGCCCGAGCAATCGGCAAAGAGGGCTGCGCGGACGGTAATCCATGTATAGGTGGTCAGCTGCCACGCCGTAACGCTCCGAATGCGTTTGCCGTCGCACTCCGCGTCCACGCAGGTGGTATTGAGCAGGAGCGTGAGGTTTTTTTCCCTCGTTGCCATATCATAGAGGATGGCATCGCTGACGCACGGGGAAAGGTCGGGGTTGCCGTGGATGATTGCTTCCTCATATTCCGAGATCAGTCCCGATTCGCGGTCGAACGGACCCGTTGCGCCGCGCACCCACATCCGAATTTCGGAGGATGCGTTGCCGCCGAGCATGGGGCGGTCCTGAAGCAGGACAACGCTTGCGCCGTGGCGCGCCGCCGAGATTGCGGCAAAAGTCCCCGCCAATCCGCCGCCGACCACGCAGAGGTCGCAGGACAGCGTGCGGCAGTTCTCTGATTTTGGTTTCATCTTCTCCTCCCGTCTCTCGGAGCGCCTCGTTCGGGCTCCGATTCCGTCTGCCCTCATTATACCACAGCGCGACTTTTCTGTACATACACATATTTACAGAATCTTTATAATATTTTTCAGTATTTCAACGGAGTCTGAAGCGATGCCCGTCCGATTTTCATAAAAAAAGGAATCGGATTCTGATCCGATTGCCCAAAAGTAGGAAATTTCACGCTTTTTTTCGGTCGACATTGACAAAAGCGTCTTTTCATGCTATAATAGAGGGTGAAATGCGCACTTACATTTTTTAACAGGAGCGAAGCGGTGTATACGGATGTCATTTTTTACAACACGTCGCGGAACTGCACGTCGTTTGAATTGCGGCACGGTTCGCGGAAATGGAGCACGGTTCTGATTCTGAAAAAGGGCTCCTTCCGTTGCCAAATCGAGGATTCGGAGTTCGTTGCGCGGGAGGACGAGATTGTTCTGTTCCCGGGCAATCTGATTTTCCACCGCGAGGTTCTGGAGCCGCTCTCCTTCCACCAGCTGGGCTTCTTTGTTTCGGCGGAGTGTCCGTGGCTTTCTGCGGCGGTGGCGGGGGTGTTGAATCTTCCGCACGACCACGTTCGGCACATCATTGAGGAGTTGGACCTGTTGCAGTTCACGCCCGAGGAGGAGGTTGGCGAGGTATACCGTCGGATTCTGGAGCAGATTCTATTGGAAAACTGGCTTTACCGACCGCACGACGCGCCGTTTGGAAAGAAGGCGGACCCGATCATTTCCAAAGCGCTCCGCTACATCAACGCGCATCTCTCCGAGGTAATCCGCATCCCCGACATTGCCGATGCGGTTCACCTTTCCAACACGGGTTTGATATGGAAGTTTCGGAACGAGCTACACTGCACGCCCTCCGAGATGGTTTTCACGCTTCGGATGCAGCACGCGAAGTATTTACTTCTCGAAACAAACGAATCCATTCAGGAAATTGCGACCCGTTGCGGTTACGCGAACCAATTCTACTTCTCCAACGCCTTCCGCAAGCGCTTCCACATGGCGCCCGGGCAATTCCGTGTGACGATTGGGCGGAGGTAGGAAGACCTCGGGGCTTTGCCCCAAGCCCCACTTAGGGGACTTCTTAAGGAGAAGTCCCCTAAG
>DJSQ01000175.1 GCA_002438075.1 Clostridiales bacterium UBA6330 | reverse complement strand
GGAAAACAATCCCTCAGTCGCCTGCGGCGACAGCTCCCTTTACACAAGGGAGCCTACACTGCCGCGGGTGATTGTCTTTTTCAGTTCCTGCAATTCTGAAAATTGCTATAATGAATCCTACAGCTTCTGCACCGTCAGAGTGCCCTCGGTTTCCACGGCGATAACCGTATCGAACGGGTCCACGCACTCCGGAGGGAGGAAAACGTACAGGCGGTGCTCGTCACGGGCGGTCTCGTAGGTCTGCGACCACCGCAGCTCCCTGCCGTCCGAAAGCAGAACCGCACGGCGGACCGGCGTAACAAGACCGGTCAGCAGAACGCGTCCCGCAACGCGCGGATACCTCCGCACATGGAAATACAGCCGTCCGCGCACAGGGCTCCACGTCAGGCTTCCCCAGGGGAGCAGATACGGCAGGTCCGGTACCGCCGCGGTTTCCCACACGCTCTCTCCATACCGTGCAAGCCATGCGCCGACCGCATCCAGCACCGCGCAGGAAGCCTCCGGAACAACGCCGTCGGCATCGGGACCGACATTGAGCAGCAGATTGCCGCCCTTTCCCGCGACCTGCACCAGCTGCTCGATAACGGACTCGGGCGAGCGGAAATCCCCGTCGCGCTTCATGTACCCCCACGAGCTGTTCAGCGTTGCGGGAACCTCCCACGGGGCATCGGAGGAAAAGGTGGGAATGCTGTTGTCCGCCGCCTGTCGGTAATCTCCCAAGCCGTAGCCGATGCGTCCGTTGATCAGGCAGTCAGGCTGGCAGGATTTCACCGTGTCCCGCAGTTCCCGACACAAATCGCGCGGCATCTCGTAGGGCGTGTCGAACCAGATCATGCCAATGCGTCCGTAGCCCGTCAACAGCTCCCGCACCTGGGGCAGGGCTTTTCCGTAAAAGTAACGCCGAAAATCCTGCCCTGACGGGTCGTAGTCCCACGTGTTTCCGAAGCCGTTCGGATCCTCCCAGTCCTGATACTGCGAGTAGTAAACGCAAAAGGGCATTCCTTCCGCTTCGCACGCATCCGCAAACTGCCGAATCACGTCCTTTCCGTATGGCGTGTGCATGACCGATCGGTCGCTCACGGCGGTATCGAACATGGCAAAGCCGTCATGGTGCTTGGCGGTGACGCAGACATACCGCATCCCCCACGCCTTTGCCCGACGGACAAGCGCCCGCGCATCGAACGAGGTCGGACGGAAGCGCTCCGCCAGACGCAGATACTCCCGAAGCGGAATGCGCGCGTTTTTCATAATCCACTCCGAGCCGCACGGGATGTCCTCCCCCTGCCATTCGCCGCCCGGGATTGCGTACAGTCCCCAGTGCACGAACAGCCCGTATTTTGCGTCCCGAAATCGGGTTGTGCTGTCCTTCATCGGTATCTCCTTCCAAATTGCATCCTTTTTTGTCATTATATCACCCGCGCCGCCGTTTTGCAATGCAAAAAGCAGGCATTTTCGGTGCCTCGGACTTTCATTTTTCGTCACTTCACCCGCCCCTGTCTGCATTTTGAGCAAAAAAGAAATGCAGGATCTCCTCCTGCCATCGGTGTTTCGCCTCTTTTGACTGAAAATTGAAGGATTCCGCCCGAAAATCGATGTGTTTTTGCATTGCGGACGGCGCTTCTTTGTTGTACAATATCAATAAAGAATTGAAAGCAAGGAGCAAATCGTATGTTCAACTTCAGGAAAAGGGTCCTGCTTCCGTTCCTCGCCGCGGGAATGCTGGTCTTTCTCGGTGCCTGCGGGAGCGGGTCCGCGAATACATCGGGCGGATCGGGAACGGAAACATCGCACACATCGGAAGAAGGAGAAGCAGAGAAAATGCTGACACTGGTCAAAGACGGCACCGCATATGTTACGGTGGTTGCCGAGGACAGCACGGGCGGGGCAATTGCCGACGCCATTGAAACCGTTACGGGGGTTCGCCCGCCGATCGCCGCACCGAAGGCGGCACCTGCCGACGGTATCCGACTCTTTGTACGCAACGCAAGCGGGACGGACGCGGCGGGACTGCCCGATGGCGGTGCCTACTTCGGCTACCGCTTCACCCTCGCCAACGGGGACTGCTACCTCACCGCCTACAACGACCGTATCCTGGACGAGGCGGTGACGGCACTGACGGAGCGACTTTCTTCCTATTATCAAAACGGCGCTCTGACCGTTTCCTCCTCCGACAGCTTTGCGGTTCCGGTTGCGGAATGCCGACGGGACGC
This sequence comes from Clostridiales bacterium UBA6330, assembly GCA_002438075.1. Taxonomy (GTDB): domain Bacteria; phylum Bacillota; class Clostridia; order Oscillospirales; family CAG-272; genus UMGS1865. The sequence goes on along the minus strand of DJSQ01000175.1, from coordinate 17,825 downwards.
AGGAACGGTTCCCGTGCTTGTCGGAAGTCGGTGCGAGGGGCTGTATGACTGCTCCGACCGACTGTATCAGGTCATCTGTCGGAACGTCACCGCAGACGGGTTTTCCGCCTGGTGTGACGGGCTCGCCGCTGCGGGCTACACCGAGGTGAGCCGAACCAACCGCGCGGACAACGACTTCCGCACCTATACGGCATCGGACGGTGCGGTGCTGTACGCCTCCCGCATCGGGCATTCCTCCGAGGCAAGGCTCTTCACCTCCCGCACCTACACCCTGCCGCCGACCGACGGAGAAAGCCAAGCGATCTGCACGCCGCTGGTCAAACAGCTGGATGCGTCCGGCACCAATCAGAACGAGGGAATGGGCTACATCTTCCGTCTCTCGGACGGTCGGTTTATCATCGTTGACGGCGGCTACAAGAGCAATGCGGCGGCAAAGGAAATTTACGATTTTCTGAAAGCCAACGCGCCCGACCCCGCGCACATCCGCATTGCCACGTGGTTCATCTCGCACTATCACGGTGACCACATCGGCGCACTGATTCGGTTTGCGGAGAATTACGCGGACGACAGCAGCATTACGGTGGAGTCCTTTATGGCAAATCAGTGCCTGACGAACAGCATGATCGGCTATTGCAACACCGAAAACGGTGCGATTCTGACGCACACAACCACGCTCCGCACCTATTACCCGAACGCCGTTTTCTACAAGCCGCTTGCAGGTCAGCAGTACGTTTTTGCGGACGCAAAAATCGATATTCTTTACACCATCTGCGACTTTATGCCCGAAACCATCCCGAATGAGCCGGACACCACACCCACCGCGCAGAAAAAGGGCGACTACAACACCGAAACAATGGTTGCCATTTTCACGGTGGAGGAGACCACGTTCTTCTTCATGGGTGACACGGTGAAAACCGCCTGCGATGAGATGTGCGCCCGATACGGGGAGACGCTGAAATGCGACTACGTGCAGATTTCGCACCACGGCATCGGCAAAACCAACCCGAATATTTACGAGCCGCGGCGGGAGAACTCCACCGAGGAGATTTATCGGCTGATTGCTCCCGACTATGCGTTCCTCCCCTGCTCCTCCGCCAAGCGCGATGAGCGGATGGCGTTCACCGTCAACCGCTATCTCAAGTCCTTCCTCACCAAATATTGGTGTGCAGGAGACGAGGGCGGTGACGTGACGCTGGAAATTCCGATGGCGGGGAAACGGTAAGGCGCGCCGTTTGACGGTCTGCCCTATTTCCGAACCTGTGACGGTGTTTTGCCTGTCTGACCCTTGAAAAAGACGTAAAAGTAGTATTCGGTGGTAAATCCGCACAGCTCGGCGATGCGCGCAATGGGAAGCGCGGTGTTTTTCAGATAGTCAATCGCCCGCGCCGTGCGGCAGTCAACGATAATCCGATGCGGGGAAAGCCCCAGATAGCGGTGAAAGTTGCGGTCCAGCGTGCTTTGACTGCAATGGTAGCGGACGCAGAGGTCCTTCGTCGACCGAATGGACGCAATGTTCGCGTAAATATAGCTGAGGATGTTGCTGATGAAAAAGTCCGACTCCCCTGCGTGAATGCGGCTCTCGGCGGGGACCATTTCAAACAGCATGGTCAGAAACAGGAAAAACCATGCGCGGTTCTCGCGCTCGCTGTTCTCCGGTGCACAGATACGGGAGAAGATGGGAAACAGCCGCCGATTCTGCTCCTCGGTCAGAGGGAAAACACAGTTGGAAAGGCACGCACGCCAGTCCGATGGCAGCTCGTCCCCCACCCGCTCCACCGTTGCACTGCGGAAATGCAGGACCCAGCTCTCAAAGGGAACACCCTTCTGCTGCGGGGTCATGTTGTGAATGGCGAACGGAGACAGGAGCACCACCGTGGGCGTGGTGCTGTGGATGAGTTGATTGTTGATGAGATATGCCTGCTCCTGCGTGCTGTTGTTGTAGTAGATTTCGCAGTGCGGATGGTAGTCATGGTGGTCCGACTCCACAAACAGGTCGGTCACATTGTGCCGCACCTTCAGCGTCTCTTCCCCCGAAAGCCGATCAAACAGCAGATACTTCATGGCAATCTCCTTTGAAAATACACCTGATTTTGGATAAAAAGGCTGATTTGGATGGGAAAAACTTTGATTTTTCTTCTCCCGCCTTCTTATTATAACACGGAACCCCGCAAAAAGCAAGCCCCTGCAACACATTTTTCGGGAGGTGACAAAAAAACAAAACACTCGCGCCCCATAAATACATCTGTAAAGAAAGGAAACGCAAGCACATGAAAACATTCAGAAAATGCACCGCACTCCTGCTCTCCGCCGTCCTGCTTCTCTCGCTCCTCGCCGTCCTCTCCGTCCTCCCTGCCGTTGCCGCAGAGGATGATATCATCGAAATTGGTGGTACAAGTGAAGGACCCTATGCAAATATCACCAACTATATTGCGAAGTATCCGGACTACGAGGGCAAAACATTCCGGCTGGTGAAAAATATCACGGAAGGAAAGACAAACCTAACCAAAAGCTGTACCATCGATGGCAATGGATATACTGTTACCAGTGGTGAAGGAATCAATGTACACTACATGGTCGATGGTTCAGACAGTGCCACCGCCGATAATAACCTGAAGGTTGAATTCAAAAATATCCACTTTACAGCCGATGGTTCCAGAAGTGATCTTATCTCCGTGTTCGTCAAAGGTCACGCTGAAGTAACATTGACCAATTGCCATACAGATACAAGTATCAATCGCGTTGTCGCTATGCGGTATACAGGCGACTGTCACCTGACCGTCGAATCCGGTGTCTACTGGGCAAACAACGTGTTTCTCAAACATGATTTCACTGTAGAAAACAGTAACACCATTCAGAACACCGTTGACATCAAAGGCGGATTCTTCGGGCTGGCAGGAACCGCGAATATCACCGCAATCGATCCAAAGACCTGTCTGTTCAACGCGACCGGATCACTGGCGCTCAACATAACCGGCGGCGTGTTCTACTCCCCTGTCAAGGCTCCGTTGGTCTATCAAAAGTATGTCGGAAAAACCGCTCCCGCACCAACCATCAATGTTACAGGCGGAACCTTCTATCTTCCGGAGGAACAAACCCTACTCTTCGGAAGAGAAAAACAAGCGGCTTCCTACCCTGCCCCCACCGTAACCATCGAAAATGCTGCTTTCCTGCGGACACTGAAGCAGACGGAAGAAATTCCGACCGCTATTGACGCTTCGGCAAGCGAGAATTTCACCCCCGAAAATCTCTCCTTTACCACAGAAACCAACGCGCGCCTGACGCTGAACGGGCAAACCTTTGCCGGTCTGGTGGACAAAAATCTGGATGTGGCTGCATCCATGATTGATCTGACCGCCGACTGCACCGCAACCGCCGCTTTTGAAGAAACACCTGTGTTCAAGAACGGCTACAGGGCGGACGGACTGACAGGAAACGCCGTGGTGAAGAACTTCGGCGAGGAGGTATACGTCCAGTACCACACGAATTCCGACGGGACCTACGATGCACGGATTATTCTCGCCTTTACCGACGAAAACTGCACCGCGGCGGAATGGACCATTACCAATCCCGAAAACGGCAAATCCGAAACGGTTCCCGTAACGGTCTGCTATCGGGCATTCAGGGCGGCGGATAACACGGTCACGGCTGAGGAATGCGGCGGCACCCGTGTTCTGATTGTTTCGGTAGACGGGCTGACCGAGGCGCAGGACGGCAAACAGCTGACCGTTTGCGCCACGCTGACCACCGATGAGGTTTCGCACACCTCCCGCAGCTTTACGTTCACCATTGAAAAGCCCGCTGCATAATCCATAAAATCGAGGTTTGAAATGAAAACAACAGTTATCCGTACCCTTTTGCTTCTGCTGACGCTTTCGTTCCTGCTGACCGCGCTCGCCGCCTGCAAAAAGGATTCGCAGACACCCGATGATTCCGTTGACACCGACGAGGAAGCCTCCAAATATCCGCGCTTCAACAACGAGGTCCTGAAAATCCTTGCATGGAATGACAGCAGCGTCCGTGAGTTCATTCTGGATGACGAGGCGGAGCAATACAACGGTCAGATTGTGGAGTACGCCGTCTGGCAGCGTGCACAGGCAGTGCAGAAGGATTTGAACATCACGCTTGACTACATCGGCATAACCGGAAGCGCAGACTTCTCCTCCACCGCAGAAAAATATCTCTCCACCGTCCGTGCCTCGCACATGAGCGGCGGCATCTACGATGTCTACTGCGGCTACAGTCTCTTTGCCGCAACCCTGACCACCGATGGCATATATACCGACCTCGCAGAGCAGAAAAACATTGACTTCGGTGCCGACTGCTGGCCCGAAAGCCTGGTGGAGGAGACAACCATCAACGATAAGATTTATTTCTGCTCCGGCGATATCTCCACCAACCTGATGTTTATGTCCAGCCTGATCTACTACAACAAGACGCTCTACGCCACGCACGACATTGACACGAAAATTCAGACCGAATACGGCTACAACAACATTTACAAGATGGTGCAGGACGGCAAATGGACGGTGGACGTGCTCAAGGAGCTTTCCACGGACATTTACGTAGATATGCCGGGCGATGGCTACGGCATCTGGACCTCGGACGACGTCTACGGCTTCGGCTCCTATTCCTCCATGCTTCGCAATTTCTACTGGGGCTCCGGAATGCGGGCGCTGACCATGGATGAAAACGGCTTGGTTCTGACCGATGACTTCAAAAATGTCCACAAGGTCAGTGCCGTGCTGAAATCGGTTGGCGAATTCCTGACCAATTCGGGCGATGCGTACCTTTTGGACGGAGTCGAATCCTCCCGCAAAGCCTTTGCGGAGGGCAGACTGCTGTTCAACCTTGCTCCCGCCTCCCACGCCTATAAGGTGTTCAGCGGTGTGGATGGGCTGACCTACGGTGTCCTGCCGGTACCGAAATACGATGAAACGCAGGCTCGGTACTGCTCGGTCAGCTCCAACCCCTACTCCATGTACGGCATTGAGGGCAACAGCGGAAAAATCGAAATCTCCGCCGCCTATCTGCAATGCCTCGCCGACTACTCCCTACAGCTGACGCGTCCCGCCATCTTTGAGAAAACCATGAAGCTGTTCTACGCTGACCGCGGGGATGACAGCCTGATGTGGGACATCATTGCCGACACGCAGACCTTTGACCGCGGCATCATCTTCGGACGTGAAATCGGCGCTCACGAAGTCGAATTCCCGCTCTGCACCCTCTTTTCCGATTCTCTCGCAGCCAACAACAGCGCATGGTCGACCGCGCTTGCGGGAAACCTCACGCGCATCAACAGCTACATCGATTCCCTGAATAAAGAACTGAATGAACTCTCCCGAAAGGATGGCTGAATCATGAAAACACACTATCAACCCCCGCAGGCATCCCTGCTGTTTGCCGATGCCTCCGATATTTTAACCATCTCCACCCACGACATTGCAAACATCAACGAGTATACCTTTGATTCCATCGACGGCTCAAAGCTGTTCTGACGGAAAGCACCCCGCAAAATTTATAATTTCCAATAAGATAAGAAAGGAACTACAACCATGAAAAAAGTCAGCCTGATTCTGATGCTTGCCCTGCTTCTGACGTTAGCGCTTCCGTTCCTCCCTGTCGGTGCCCTGGAATCCGACTATGCCGCCGATACCGTTGCGGTCATCGGTGAAAAGGAATACACCAGCCTCCAGGACGCGTTTGACGCGGTGGGCTCAGGCGAGACCATCCGTCTGGTAAAGGATGTGACGGATAGCAAGAAAACCTTTACCTACAGCGGCACCACCCTGGTCAAGGGCGAGGCAGTCCCGCGCGCAAAAGTAACGCTTGACGGAAACGGACACACCATTTCCTACAGCGGCGGTACCTCGGACACCAACTTTGCCCTGGTATTCGATTCCAATGCAATCATCGAAGTAAAGAATCTGACCGTTCTCAGCATTCGCTCGGCGGTCAAAATCACAGACGGTGCGCAGGTCTTCCTGAAAGACTGCAACCTCTGCGCAGCAAACACCAACTACAAATCCCCCGTGCATGACCTGGAGGCAAACAAAGACTTCAAGGGGCTGATTATCCGAATTGAAAACGATTTCCGCAGCTATGTGGAAATTGACGGCGGTAACTATTACGGTGCACAGTCCACCGGTGTGGACATCCGCTACGGCAGCATTGTCATCAAGAGCGGGAATTTTCGGGTCTGGAACACCGAGGTTCTGCTTCAGGTAGGTGACAGCACCTCCGAGGAAGGCGCCGACAAGGTGCGCGCATCCGGAACCATTCTGGGCGGCACCTTTGAGGCTTCCGACTACACCGCAAAGTTCGGAAAGCTGATTCGCGCCTACAAGAGCGCAACGGTCACAATCTGGGACGGCGAATTCATTCAGAGAAGCGAAGGCCCGAAATCGGGCTCGGCGGTCATCACCGGCGCAACCAGCTCCTCGTTCGGCTATGTGTACGTCCACGGCGGTAATTTCTATCAGCTCTCCTCCCAGCCGGCGGCAAAGCTGATCGGCAACAATGACCTGACCGGTAAGGGCACCATCCCCGCCGCAAAGGATAAGGTCTTTGTCTTTGTCACGGGCGGAACCTTTTACTCCCGCACCGTGGAGGGACGCAACAAGGATGACATGACCCGCGAGGACGGCATCCTCCGTTACGATGACAGTGTGGCAAAGATTGAAGCCTCCACTGCGGAATACAAGGGCATTTCGGTGGACAAATACACCGTTACCTATCAGTATAGCGAAGCGACCCCCTGCCCCGGTGCCGTGGCGAAAATCACCGAGTCGGACGGCAAGGTCTACTACGCCCCCACGCTGTGGGAGGCACTGAATCCCTTTGCACGGGACGGTGCCACCGTTACCCTGCTTGCGGATGTCACCACGGACCATACCCTGTATCTCGGGAACCGCTACTTCTCCCTGAAGCTGGACGGAAACGGCAAGACCGTGACCTCCACTGCCACGGATGCCGTCAACGTGCAGACCGGTAGCGTCACCGTTGAAAATCTCACCCTGACGAACACTAACGGAATGGCATTCCGCATGGGCTATCAGATTGCCGCAGAGGAGATTGTCAGCGGCGCCTCCTACATCGCGTCTCTCACGCTCAAAAACGTGACTGTGACCGCAAAGACGCTGATCGGAACCTCCGATAAAGAGCTGTTCTCCGGTGAGGCAACACTGAAGGACGTGAAGCTGAACGGCACCGACGAAGCAGACGGCATCCGCAAGCTGCCGATGAGCAATCCGCCCACCCCGTCGGATACGGGTACCACCGGCTCCGACACAAGCAATCAGGAGCCGCCTGTGACGCCCGAAGTGACAACCGGACGCAAGCCGAACGATGCCACGCCCGAAACCACCGCCAAGCCGAATGAAGAACCGAGCGGCGGATGTTCCTCCGTTCTTGGCGGCGGAGCAATCCTGCTGATCCTGACTGCGGCAGGCACGGCTGTGCTGATACACAAAAAGAAAGAGGACTGACACCACCCATGAAGCATCAGGCAGTTCAGTCAGACTGCGAAAGCGAAACCATGAATACGCATAACACATCGGAATATGATATTGCCGTTTTCGGCGGCGGTCCTGCGGGACTGTGTGCCGCCATTGCCTCTGCCCGAAGAGGGCACCGCGTCCTGCTGGTTGAGCAGAATGGCTACCTTGGCGGGAACGCCACCCTGGGACTTCCCTTCTTAGGCTATCTCGACCTTGACGGGCGCCGCATCGTCGGCGGCATTGCGCAGGAATTCATCAACCGTCTTGCCGCTCGCGGGGCAACACTGGGACACCGCGTCTGCCCTAAGCACAACTCCGTTACCAACTTCAAGCCGCAGGAGTTCAAGCTGCTTGCCATTGAAATGTGCCGCGAAGCCCATGTGGAGCTGTGGCTCCACACCGAGGCGGTCGGCGCCACAGTGAAGGGCAGGCAGATCACCTCGGTTGAGGTTGCGGGACGCGGTATCCGTCGGGTTGTCCGCGCAAAACGCTATCTCGACTGCACCGGAGACGGCAGTGTCGCAGTCCTGGCAGGCTGCGGATACGACCTTGGCGCGGACGGCACGCACGAGGTCCAGCCGCCGACCGTAATGTTCACACTGGAAAACGTGGACACGGCACAGCTCTACGATTACATCGAACAACACCCTGACGAGATGACCTATGCCGCCTCCATTGACCACCGTCCGGGCTATGACGCAGCCTATTTCCGCCGAAGCGCCAACCACGTATTTGTCGGTCTGCGCACCACCTTTACCCGCCTGCGCGAAGTCGGAAAATGTCCCGTGGAACGTGAAACGCTGATCTTCATCAACAGCCTCAATCCGGGCGAGGTCTTTGTCAACTCCACCCGCCTGATCGGAACCGACACGGATGACTTGGATTCCCTGTCCCGCGCCGAAACGGACGGTCAGCTCCAGTCCCGCGCCCTGACCGAGGCTCTGCGGGAGAACGTCCCGGGCTTTGCACACTGCTTTATCTCCGAAATCCAGCCCGCCATCGGCATTCGGGAGAGCCGCCGTCTGCACGGGGTACAGACACTGACCGATGACCGAATCCTCGTTGGCGAAATCCCGCCCGACACCATTGCACTGGGTGGCTACAAAATCGACATTCACTCCGGAACCGACCGCACCACGCTGTTCAAAACCGTTACCGCGCCGTTCGGAATCCCCTACGGAATTCTGGTCAGTCGGGACCTGGACAATCTGCTGTTTGCAGGGCGCTGTGTCAGCTGTGACCGCAGCACACTCGCCTCCATCCGCGTCATGCCGCAGTGTATGAACATGGGCGAGGCTGCCGGCGTGGGTGCAGTGCTCTCCCTGGAGCAGGACTGCACTCCCGCCGAGGTCTCCCCCGCCGCAATTCGTGAAATCCTTCTGCAAAACGGCGCAATTCTCGAAATGAATCAGGTTCGGGTACATCCCGAAGATAGGATGGACTGATATGCGCTACCGTTACGAAACCCACCTCCACACCTCCCCCGTCAGCCGCTGTGCCGACGCATCGGTCGCGGATACGCTCCGATTCTACAAGTCACTCGGCTACGCGGGGGTGTTCATCACCAATCATTTTCTGGACGGCAACGTGGGCATTGACTCCTCCGCCCCATATGACGAGAAAATCCGCTTCTACTTTTCCGACTACGAGGAAGGCAAACGGATTGGCGCAGAGCTGGGGCTGGACGTCTTCTGCGGCGTGGAGCTTTCCTACCTCGGAACCGACTTCCTGGTCTACGGACTCAACAAAGAATGGTACCTTGCGCACCCTGAGATCATGCAGATGCCGAAATCGCGGGAGCTCCCCTTCCTGATGAAGCACGGCGCGCTGGTCATCCAGGCGCATCCCTTCCGCGAAGACTCCTATATCGACCACATCCGACTCTATCCCCGCTGTGTCCACGGCGTGGAGGTGATCAACGCCTGCCGCACCGAGCAGGAGAACCGTATGGCATCGCTCTATGCCGATGCCTACGGGCTCCTGCGTACCGCAGGATCGGATAACCACCACGGCGCACGCCAAAAGCTCCTCGCCGGCATGGAAACCGACTCCCCCCTCGCCGATGAAGCCGACTTCATCTGCCGCCTGAAATCCAACCGAATGACAACGTTTGTGGAAAGGCATGGGGACTCTGTCCCAACCCCTGCTTAGGAGCTGTAAAACAGTACCCGAAAAACAACCGAAGACGGAAGTCAGGAAGGCTTCCGTCTTCGGTTGTTTCGTATCCGGAAAACCGACTTTGAAAATCCGAAATTTCAACCTCCACCTATGTTGACTTATATTGATTAACCAATACCGACTTACAGCAATGACGGTATTTCCCAAAGCCGATAGACATATCCGTCAAACTGCTCTTTCATCCGGTTGCTCAGATGTTCGGATGACGGATCGTAAACCCCAATGGTGTGCATTCCTGCCTTTTGCGCGTTTGTCAAGGCATCAAAGTTATCGTCCAGCATCACGCACTCCCTTGTTTTTACCCCCAACCGCTCCGCCACGGCATAGAAAATTTCGGGAGAATTTTTGCTTGTCCCGAAGTCCGAACAACTCCACACATGACCAAAACAATCATATATTTTCAGCCGTGTCAGGCATTCATCCACCAGCGGATGAGGGGTTGCGGTCAACACAGATAGTTCGTATCCGGAACGGGATAATTCCCAAAGTGTTTCCACGACTCCGTCCTTTGTCGGAATCGCAGTTCGGTATGCCGCAAGGCTGTTTTGGTCAATCACCGCAACAATTGCATCCACGGTCGCATTTACGTTGAAATGCTCGATTAAATATTTTGCAATTCCAACGCGGTTGAGTTTAGTCACATCCCGAACAATTTCCTGTTGGTCATAAGCAATTCCCTGTGCTTTCAGAATATCGGTAATCGCATCCGTGTAATACGGCATAGAATCAACCAAAGTACCGTCAAGGTCAAAAATTAAATTTCGTACAGGTTTCATCATTCCATCATCTTCGCAAACCGCATCGCGTGCTCATGCGCAAGGGTGTAAAATTCCAACTGAGAAAGACTGACGTAGCGGTCGTTGGTGTGCCGTTCGGGGCGATTGCCCTGAATCAATTCAAAGGTCAGATCGCCCTGAAATTCCGCCCGCTTCAACCGCGCTGCAATGCCGTTCCAGTCGGCAATACCGTCAAATGGGAGCATATGCGCGTCATCCAACCAGGTAATGCTTTTCCCCGTTACGCCCATGTTGTCGTTAAGATGGGTTCCGAACACCTTTTTCTTTCCGTACTTTCCGATCATATCCTGCGCGTGGTTATAGCACAGTTCATGCCCTGTATCTATACAGAAGCCCACGGTCGGGTCATCGCCGTATGCCTGCATCAGGGCGGCAAGATACGGTTCTCCCTCGGTGTTCTCCAATGCAAGCCGAACGCCCGCATCCTTTGCTGCACGGACAATTTTTCCGAACTGCTCCACACCCAGTTCGGTTGGTGTGTTACGCTCCATGCCGATAATCGCATGGAGAATCACCAAATTCACGCCGATGCCCGCTGTGGCACGAATGCAGGCAATCTGCTCGTTCAATTCTTCGATGCCGCCCTCGCCTGCGTCCTCCCACAGCCGCCAGATGCCTGTATACGGAGCATGGACGGACTGGATTTTCAGGTTCTCCCGCTTCGTATCTGCGGCAGTTTTTTGCAGTGCCTCTGTATCATTATAGCTGAAAAAGACACCGTCCCATCCGGCACGCCGAATATTTTTCAGGGTTTCGGGTGTACCGTCGCAGTCAACTATCAATTTTCTCATGTAATTTTCGATTCCTTTCCAAAAATGTATGCCCCACCCATCCGTTCGGGGGCAACGGACAGGCGGGGCAAGTGGTTGCTTAGATCAATCGACATCCCAAATGATTGGGAGGTCGTTTATTTTTCCATTGCTTTCGGTCAAAACATCTTCATTGTTCAGCATCAGGATTGATGCCGTCGGCATTTCATAGTATTTCATTTCACTTCTCCTCTCTGTGTCAGGGAAGATCAGTTTTTCACGTCAGCCACGACAAGATCGTAGACATCTTCATCAATAACAGGGAGATTGTCGAGGTTATACTGGAAGAATTTCTGTGCAGATTTGCCGTATGCAAGAATTTGCGTGCAGATTTTCGCAACCGCCAGTTGGTCAGCAGTTGCCGCTTCCCCTGCATCCTTGTAAGCCTTGACCTGCGCCGTGCAGTATTCGCTGACACTGTAGGTGTTCTTTTCGGTCAGCAACTCAACGCCATCACTGTTCTTAATGGAAATGGTGATGGTTTCCGTCATCCGCTTTGCGGGAACGGCGATGGAGTAAATCTGAACGTAATCATCCTCAGTCAACTCCGTCCGTCCATCGGGACCGATGATACCTGCTGCGGAAGTTCCGAACACGATGGTTTCGGCATCGTTGCCAATCTTGATAGTTGCAAAATCACCAACGGGCTTTTCGGAATACTTCACATAGAAACGTACAACCGGATTTTCCAAAGTTGCAATGTTATGTCCGATTACCGTAGCGGTAGACGGATTATACCGCATTTCCGTATATTCAACACTGTTGATGTAGAAATACGAAGTACCGATGGCAGAGCCGTCTGCGGGGTTAATCATAAAATACACGGATTCTCCTGCCGTTACATCAATTTCCATCGTTCTCAGCGTCAGGAAATCTTTCACTGTGGTATTGGTGAATTCCTCCAATTTGATTACACCGTAATTTCCACCTTCCCGCAAATCATTGGAAGGATAGGACCATGTCAATCCCATATCGCCCTTACCGACAGAAAGGAATGCCGCATTCTCTTTCTTACCACTTCCAACAGAGAGGGTGCCGCCGTCCGGCTCGCCGTTATTCATTGTTGCAGCGCCGTTTGCCAGTTGGTAGGTCACCTTAATCTTTCCGGAATACGGCACGTTGAATCTGGTTCCGAGAGTCTGGTTTGCCGTAGTGTCGTACACATAACCGTCCCAGATCATGTATTCTTTTCCATGATCTCTCGACCATGCCGCAGTATTTTTTATGCTCTCAACTGCGGAATCGCAGTAAACGCTCTTGTCTTTAGCAAGGTAAATCGGGCATTGTTTCTCCGCAAGAGCAGCCTCCGAGACCCATCCGTCCGCAATGCAAATCTGTGTACCCAACTCTTTTTTCGTGTTTCTCAGATAACCGCCCTGTTCAAAAAGCGGTCTGCCTTCCACAACGGTCTGATTCAGCTTGCTCCAGATGCCTTGAGAAGTCGACGATACGGTCGTAATTTTGTTACCGTCATTGTTTACATACTTCGGCAGTTCCGTACTCTCGGCAGAGACCGTTGAGATACTAAAGCCCGCGACCATCGTTGCCAGCATACAAAGGGTCAGACATAACGAGAGAAATTTTCCGAATTTTTTCATATTAGGTTTCTCCTTTTGATTTAATCGTTTTGTTTTCAAGGTGTCTATACACGCATTTCTGCGTGACATGGGCAGGCGGTCGCCCCCGAGCCGCCCGCCGTTTATACCGTGGAATCAGTTCTCCCAAGAAATGGGCAATTCGTCTGAATCCTCTTTCTTGCCACCGGACGGCGTGGCAGGGGTACTGCGAACCACCACATTCTCGGTATTCTTCACGCCGTTGCTGCTCCCGCGGTCTTCAATCGGATTTGTTACGCCATCGGGGAAAGTATTCCCCTCCACCGCGATATCGTTGCCGCTGAACAGAAGAATCGGGGCGCCGTTATCCGCTCGCTTTGCCTGTTCATTCGGCGCGAGGAAAGTATTGTTGGTAATCTTCACCCCCATCACCGAAGCCAGACTGATGTCATACCGCGAATAGGAATCTCCGAAGATATTGCCCTCAATCACGATATTCCGATGCATACAGTAATCAGGGTCTGCGCTGTTGTTTCCGTTGACAAAAGCCTTGTCGCTGTCGTCATACGGCGTATAGCGCGCCATAATCGGCACATACTGCGCCCGTGTCTGGAAGTTTTCGTTCAACGTGCTTTTCAGCCCGACTCCGTAAAACTCGTTGTTGAGAATATACACGTCCCGCGCATATCCGCATTCGGGCCACCATTGAAACTCCGGAATCATATTGATGCCGCCTTGCACCACATGGTCAAAGGTGCAGTTGCGGATGGTTCCGCCTGCCGCCTTAATACGAACGCCAAAGGATTCGGCATTGTGGAGCAGGACGTTGTCCCACAAAAAGCCGCTCCCGCTTGCGGAAAGGTTCTGAACCACTACAACGCGGTCATATTCGCTGCGGTCCAGCTTCGACACATCGGTTGCAGAAACAACTGTTCCATCCGGCAAAGTAATATCCTCTGCCAACTGAACCTGATACCGCCGTTCCTTAATGTTGTCAGAATCCCTGCTCAGCACGGTTGCCGACGTCACCGTGGTTTCCCCGACAAATTTGCCGTTGACCGTATAGAGCAGAACGGTATCCCCCGCACGGAAATCCGCAGGAAGGCGCTGATACGAATTGACATTGCAGTTGGCATAGGTCAGCGTTTTGGTTGCGGAATCGTAGCTTTCTGCCATGCCATAATTGGCGTTGATATTGCCGCCGTCATCGTTCATCATTTCCAGTCGGCTACTAATCAGTTTGACACCGACCCGCGCGCTCGTACTATGCGTTGCGTCACAGGATGTATTGAGCGGCTTTGCGGAACGTAGCCGACCGTAGCTGTCGGTCCAGATGACATCCTCATAGCCCGCATAGGACTTGGTGCTGTCCAGAACCGGAGCCGGTCCCGCCGACAGCGCCAGCCGATGCAGAACAGGCGCAACATCATTCTGCCAATCCGATTCGGCAAACCCCGAGCAGCTGTTGACGGTCACGTCCTCAATCTTCATTTCCGTGCAATACTTCATGCTCAACGCTCCGCCGCCGTAATCGTTCCGCATTGCCACGCGGTCGCCGACCAATGCACCGTTGCATTCGGAACTGTTGTTGATGGTATTGAGGTTGGTTGCCGCGTCATAACTCTTGCTGGAATAATAGAAGTCCGTGTACGGATAGAGCGAACCTTCGCGGAACAAAAAGCCTTTTGCGCGGTTTCCGAAGTTGCTTGTATCGCAGAAATTTTCCAGATACCCCGGGTCAACGCGGAATTTGATTGACATTTGTCCCTTTGAGATGACAGTCCCCTGCGTATGTGGGTAAAGGACATTCCCGAAGAACATTCCCTTCAGCGTAACGTTGGAGCATCGCTCAAAGTACATTGCAGTCTCTGTTTTGGACTGATACAACTCGTTCAAAACACCGTAAGCGTAGATGGTCTTATCGGAAAGGTCATACAACTTGGTAGGATCATTGAAGTATGCCCCCGGAGGAATGATGACACAGTCCTTCTCTGCCAGTTGCTCCTTCAGATAGGCATACAGCGTTTCCGATTCGGTTTTCGCGGTTTTCACCTTGCGTTTCCGCGACATCCCGACGAACTGCTCCTCATTCAGGTGCGGAACCAACTCCTCATTTGCCCCAACCTTGTTCCGCTTGGTCAGGTCGGTCACATTGTCTCCGTTGAAATTGCTGTTTTCGCTTGCGTTGACCGTTCCCTCGTTTTTGTTGGCAATCAGATAGTTGTTTTTCGCCAACATCAACTTGCCGGAAACCTTGTTTTCATTGATGTAAACATTGATTCCGTTTTGAACCGTTGCGTTCTCTAACTCGTTGAGCAGAACCACGCTGTTGGAAGCACCGTCCATCAGAACAGAGGTCTCCGCACCGCTGATTTTGTTCTGTGCGACAAGGAGGTTGTAGCCTGTCCCCATCGCCGCGGAAATTTCTGCTTTTTCAAAAGCGGCATACACACCATATTTGCCACCCGTAACGGTGTTATACCAAACCGTGCAGTCATGAGATTCGAGCAGGAAAGCCGTCTCGCAATCGGTCAGCAGGTTGTTTTCCGCAATCATGGCATCGGCAACCTTGCCCTGAATGCCAACCTTTGCCTTTTGCAGGTTGCAGTCGGTAATCAGCACCTCATCACCGGTTGCCACAACCGCAACATCCAATGTGCCGTCCGCATCGGGGCAAACCGTGGATTCGGAAAGCGTTACGCTTTCACCGCCCAGCACAAACGCATTCTGTGCATTTCCGCTGATATGAAGTGCAGACAGTACGATGCTTCTTGCTGTCGTTGTATCAATCGCCGTTCCGCCGTAAACCGAAATGTAACCGTTCTTCAGCGTCAGGTTCTTTGCCTTTTGTACGCCGATTGCGGCTTTTCCTACGGGAACAGCGATTCGAATACGTGCGCCCCGCAGGTCATAGGTCTTTCCCCGGTCGGCGGAATCAAAGACGATTCCGATACCGTCGGTAACGGCATAATCCCCGTTTTCCGCAAGGGCTCCGTTCCGAATCAGTTCCAATAACTTCTCACTTGTAATCACCATTGCATTCTCCTTGTTTGGGACCTCCGGTATTTCCGGAATCTCCGGAACAGTTGTAACGTCCGCGCCTGTAATTTCCGGTGTCACCGACCCCTGCATGGGGTCAGTGCTGACGGATTCGGAGCCGTTGTTTTCATCCGATTTGGTTTTGCAGGCAAACAGCGACAGCGGCAACAACAGGCAAGCCAGCAAAACTGCGCAAAGTCGAAACAGTCTCGTCATATCATTGCCTCCTCTCGGTTATTCTGCGGGCTTTTCCGCATCCTCATATACTTTCATGAATTGCTCCAGATAGCCTTCCATTTTGTTCTGGAGCGAGCCCATGTAGGAGTAGTAGCCCTCCCCCTGCAAATTACCGAACGGCTCAATCAGATTGAACGGTTGGTCTGCAACCGATTCGAATGCCGAACCGTTAATGAACAAAAAGTCAATCGACAGACGGTCGACAATAAAGTCTACCATTTTCGCAGCATTTGCATCGGTCTGATAACGCAGTTTCAATGCAGTTTCATAATATTCGGGACGAACGGTCAGGTAAGAATAAATTGTAAAGGTTTCCAGAATGATTGCCGCACGTCTGGGGTCAGAAGAGGACTTCATGATACCAAACGGCGAAACGCCCGAAACCGGTGTGATATAATCATCCTGCGTCTTATCCAACTTCGGCATAGGAAGAATGCCAAAATTCGGCATCAATTGTGCAATCTTCTCCGAGGTGCGAAGCGTGGTTGTATCAAACAACAACTTATAATTGATGAAAGCGTTGATATCATTCTTATCGCTGTCAAAGAGATGGTTTTTGTCATTTCCGCCGCCACCGCCGTAATAGGAATAATTGTTGGAGGTAAGGAATGTCTTGACCTTATTGAAAATATTATAATTGGTTTCATTTGCCAACGTGATATTTAATTCACCGTCCGTATAAGTAGACAACTGCAAGCCGCAGCCCCACAGAAGCGCTCTACCCGACCACAGATTATAGCCCAAGCCATACTTGTTCTCGTAGCTGTTCGCCGTTTCATCCGTAATAACGGTTGCTTTTTCCATCATCGTCAGCATATTTTCGATGGTCCAGTCACCGCTTTCCACCAATGGGGTAAATTCATCCAACTCATAATTCAGCCGCAAGTGTTCGTTATAGAACACCACCATAGCAGAAGCATAAACGCTTGGAGAGCCCTGTCCGAAAGCAGTATACTGCTTTCCGTTAATCAACGCATTGTCGTTTGCACCTGAAGCCCAGTAAGGATTTTCAAAGTGCAGGATATCGGTGTACTGTTGCAGATCGGTAAAATAGGTCCATTTGTTGACATACCAGTGCCATGTTTCCACAATGTCGTAAGAATCGCCCCCCATAGACGCAACGTTCAGCTTGGTTGCATAATCCTCTTGGGTATCACCGGTTGTAAACATCAACTCCACTTCGTGCGTATCCTCAACCTGACGGTTGCGGCGATAGAATGCCAAATCCACCTTGTTGGTCGGTTCTTCCTCGCCCACATCGAACTGAAGCACATCGTTCTGCTGAACAAGAATTCGGATTGTCTCATAATCGAAGGTTTCCTTGGTAATGAAAGAAGTATAGTCAATCTCAGTCGGCTCTTCTGTCCCCCCGTTGCCCACTGTCGTGGAGGGAGTGGTTTTCGTGCTGTCCGGTTTCGTCGGCTCTTTTTTGCCGCAGGACACCAATGCGCCTGTCAGCATCGCCAAAAGACAAAGCAGTGCGGTCATCGTTTTAAATAGATTCTGTTTCATGTTCTTTCTTCCTTTCTATCTGTTAGTGTGGGATAACGGTCAAATCGTATGACTTTTACTCCTCCTTTCGATGAAATTGAACTTTCAACGTCTGAATCTCAAATGCGCGGAAATCCAATATCACTGTGTTGTCTTGGACTGCCAATTCCTGCAAGTCGTTCTCGCTCATGTCGCAGAGCGTGACCGACTTTACGGGATAGC
>DJSQ01000117.1 GCA_002438075.1 Clostridiales bacterium UBA6330 | reverse complement strand
GTGTCGTTCCGCGCGTCCCGCTCACCAAACGGGCGCGATAGCCGCACTCTCAAAAAAACTCCCGCCCAAACCCAAAAACTTAGCTGAGCCGGATTTCATTCCCACATACCGACCCCCGCACCGCAAAACGCACCGCAGAGCGTAACCTGATATGTACTGTGAATGAAATCCGGCTCAGCTAAGTTCGGGGAGGGTCAGGGAGGCTTGGAGGGAGAGGGGACCCCCTCCGAAAGGGGGTCCCCTCTCCCTCCAAGGTCTTTCTCCCCCACTCCTAACTTATATGAGTCGGGGCAGAATCCAAAGACCTACGGTGGCGTTCGCGGCGGCGCTCGGCAAGGGTCTTGCCGTCGAATTCAACCGAAACGCGACCGAGACTTCCGCAAAGCAGAAGCATCCGCCTCAGCTTCTTCAGCATATATTCGTTGTCCGCCAGAACGCGGATTTTTTTGCGCGACCAGCCGAAGCCGAACGCCCCAAAGCCAATCTTTTTCACACTGTGCGGCAGACGAACCACCGCCAGATCACGACAGCCCAGAAACGCGAAGGCGCCAACGTCCGCCAAGCCCAGCTCCGCCGTGACCTCGGTCAAACGCCGACAGTCGCGGAACGCACCACTCCCCAGCGCGCGAATACTCCCCGGCAGGCGGAGCACGTCAAACGCCGAACAGCCGCGAAAGCACTCGGACGGAATCTCACGGATTGTCTCGGGTAACGCGGGAACAGCCAGCGCAATCGCGCGGCGGAACATCCCAACGCCGAGGACCGTCAAGCCCTCCTCCAAATCCACATGGGAAAGCTCACAGCAGTCCGCAAACGCCCCCTCGCCGATCGTTTCCACACAGGAGGGTATCTTCAGCTCCTCAAGCGACGAACAGCCCGCAAACGCGCCTGTGTCGATTCTCCGCAGGTCCCGCCCGAGCGGAAGCGCGCGCAGATTCCGACAGCGCGCAAACGCGCCCGCACCGATGACAGACAGCAGCTCGCTCCCCGTCACCTCGCGCAGGTACCCGCAGTCCGCAAACGCGTTCGCCGCAAGCCCCACCGCGTTCTGTACGTCGAAAACAACGCGGTGCAGATGCGCACAGCCCGCAAACGCCGCCGTTTTGACCGCAGAGAGCGTGGGCGGGAAGAGAACCTCCTCCAGCTCCGCCTGGTCGGTGAATGCGCGCTTGCCGACCGCCACAATCTCCTCCCCGCGAAGGTCCGCCACCTCGCGGTGTCGGCGCCAACGGAGCAGCTGCCAGCGTCGGATTTTTACCTGTTTCATAAGCCCCCCTGCTTGATTTTACCGAAATTTTGAACTCGTTGCCGTGGGATAAAAGCCGATTCGTTCCTTGCGATTCTACGGCTTACTGTAATTCCTTGATGGGCTCGGTCAGCATCCGCGCCTCCAGACAGGTCGTGCCGTTCGCATCAACCGTGCGGAACAGATGCTCCTCGCCGCGGTCCGCGCGATAAACCTTCAGCGTGTGCCCGAAGGTCGCCTCATGGAGGAAGGACATCGAAAGCCCGACCACGCGGCGCGACAGAATGCCGTCCGTGAAGTCGCAGAGCATATCGGGATAGCGCGTGTTGTTCATGTGACCGTTGTAGTCGAGGTCGGAGTAAACAATCCGCCGCTCGCCGACCTCCTCCATGTCCGCCACGGCGGGGACGGGAAAGCGCACGGGCAACTCGGGCAGGAGCAACGGCTCGTCACCCGCAAAGCCGTGGTCAAAGGAGGAAGCCCGCACCAGCCGATGCGCGCGGATGTCCATCAGTGCCCAGAGCGAGACCCCCTCCGCCATGGTCTCCCCCTCGCGGAGGATGCGGAAGCAACGGGTTGTCGCCGCGCCGTGACCCTCGCAAATCCACGTCTCGCTGTCAAACGGGTCGTAGGCGTGCAGATCGCCGTAAATGCGGATGGAAATGCGACTGAGCAGGAACGCCAGCCCCTCCTCGTCGCGGAGCTTGTCGAGATTGCGGCTGTTCGCCGCCATTTGCAGATTCGCCGCCTCCTGCATATAGGTCAGAATGCGGGCGGGACGGACGCAACGGTTCGCGTCCGTGTCGTGCCACTTTACGGTGTCACGGTATGAAAATTTCATCGGAAATCACGTCCTTTGTATCAACAGATCGGAGGGGGAAAACAGAGTTTTCCACAGCCCCCGCAAAACGGAAAGCTCGGTTTTCCACTGCCGCTTCGTGTCGAAAAAGCGGGGTTTTCCACATCCCGCCCATCGCACGGGAGGCGGCGGAAAAACCGCTATTTGCAGTGCGTATGTGCGTAAACACGATTTTTTGAGACGGAAAACGGGAAAAATCAGCAAAACGGAGGTTTTACACAATCTTTTCCACAGCCTGTTGAAAACTTTCTGACAGCGGAGTTTTCCACAGGCTTTTCCGCTTTTCCACAGGGTGGGAGGGAAAAGCGGAAAGAATGGCGATTGGAAAAGAACCGACAGCTTTTATGAGGGATGAAGCTTATCTCCCTTCATCAGTCGCTCGCGCGACAAACGGCTTGCGGCTGTCTTCCCACGAGGGGAAGACATTTTGCATGATTCCTTTCGCACAACACGGCGATGAACCCGAGTGGAAATTTGCAATGCTATTTGCTGCTTAGAGTTGTGTTTACTGAGCGCTGTATTAGCTATGTATGCAGTATGTACAGCGTAAATGAGGCTTCCCCTCGGGGGGGAAGCTGTCGCGTAAGCGACTGATGAGGGGGGATAATTTTTTCTCCTCAAAAGGAAAGAATAATCGGAGCCTGTGACCCCTCATCGGAATATTCCGAGAATCACATCGGCAAGCCCGAGAAGCTGGGGCAGGAAGTGGCACAGGAGCGCGGCGGCAACCACCGTCAGCACAACGGTCAGAAGCATCGCCGGCACGCCCGAGCCCTTCTTCTCGTAGCGGAATTCCGCGCGGTAGCGCAGGTCCTCGGGAATGTAAAACCTTGCGGCGGAAAGGTCCTCCTTGTCGGTTGCCGGTTCCCCTACGGCACCGACGCGACGGACCAATGCGCCGATCGTTCCGCCTGCGCGAAGCTGATTTCTAATTGAAATATTGTGGAAATATCCGAGCTCATAAAGCGATTTCGCCGTCTCGGGAGAATTGCATCCCTCCGCCAGCAACCGACGGACAAAGCCGCCGTGAACGGTTTTGAGGTAGCAGGAAATTCCCGCGGCAAGAATCAGTCCCAGCGCCAAGCCGAGAATCAGATTCTTGACAACGGCTCCCGTCTGCGTTGAAACCGAAAAGTGTTGATAAACTCCGAGGTCAACCGAAAAATAGGTCTCGTCCAGATAGTCAATCAGCTCGCGGAAGACAGACCGATGGTACCACCCCACCAGCCTGTCCCAGAGCGTTGCGGCAAACGCCGCGGATTGAAACAAAAGCATAACGCGCTCCTTTCCGAGATCGGGGCTCCGAAAAGGTTACTTCTTGATAACGTCAAGCCCGATATATTTTCTGAGAACCTCGGGAACCGTGACACTGCCGTCCGCGTTCTGGTTCTGCTCCACAAGCGCGGGGAAAATACGGCTTGTGGCAAGTCCCGAGCCGTTCAGCGTGTGCAGATATTCGGTCTTTCCGTTCGCCCGCTTGACGCGCATCATGCCGCGCCGCGCCTGATAATCGCGCGCGTTGGAAACGGAAGAGACCTCCTTGTAGCCGTTCATCGAGGGAATGTTGATTTCAATGTCGTAGGTCCGCGCCATCGAAGCCGAGCAGTCCCCTGCCGCCAGCTTGACCGTGCGGAAGTGGAAGCCGAGCCCCTTGACCAGATTCTCGGCGTTTGCAACCAGCTCCTCAAATGCTTCGTCGCTCTTTTCGGGAAGCGTGTACTGCACCATTTCCACCTTGTTGAACTGGTGCCCTCTTACCATGCCTCTCTCGTCCGCACGGTAGGAGCCCGCCTCGCGGCGGAAGCAGGGCGTGTAGGCAAAGTATTTCTTCGGCAGGTCGGCTTCGGTCAGAATCTCGTCCTTGTGGAGCGTGACCAGCGCGGTTTCCGCCGTCGGAAGCATGAATCTGCGGCGCTCGTCCTCCGCGACATCCAGCCAGTAGACCTCGTCCTTGAATTTCGGGAACTGTCCCGCCGTCAGACCGCACTCGTAGCCGAGCATATGCGGAACCAGCATGAACTGATAGCCGTTTCCGACGTGGAAGTCGATAAAGTAGTTGAGAATTGCCCACTCCAGACGTGCGCCGAGTCCCGAATAAATCCAGAAGCCGTTGCCCGAGAGCTTGACCCCGCGCTTGTAGTCGATCAGACCGAGATCGGTGCAGAGATCGACATGGTTCTTCGGCTCAAAGTCGAATTTGCGCGGCTCTCCGAAGTAACGGAGCGGCTGATTGTTTTCCTTGCCGCCGGGGAGCAGGTCGGGGTCGGGCAGGTTCGGAAGCCCGAGCAGGAAGGAGGTCAACTGCGTTTCCACTTCCTTCAGCTTGTCATCGTTCGCCTTCGCGCGGTTGCCGAGCTCCTTCATTTCGGCAAAAATCGCGGTGGTGTCCTTCCCTTCCTTTTTATATTGCGGAATCAGCTTGGTGGTCTTGTTCTGTTCCGCCTTCAATGCCTCGGTCTCGGCAATCAGCGCGCGGCGCTCACCGTCAAGACGCAGGATGTTCTCCACATCCTCCTTTGCGTCCTTCCCTTTTGCCGCAAGGCGGGCAATCACCTCGTCGGGGCATTCCTTGATATATTTGATGTCAATCATTGCAAATCCTTTCCGGACAGCTCGTCCGCTGCCCCTCTCATCAATTCGTCCTCGCCCGCATCTTCCTCGGGCTTGAAGAAATCTCTTCCGCAAATCGTGCGCAGAAGGGCTTCCAAATCCTCGTCGTCGGTGTAAGACAGCTCAATCACGCTCTTTTTCGGCGTTTTCAGAATCTTCACCCGTCTGCCGAGCGTCTGAACCGCGCGATGCTCCAGCTCCTTCATGTAGACCTTTTTCTGTGCCTCGCGCGCCGACAGCTCGGTCTCCTCTACAGGGGCTTCGTAGTTCAGCAAGCGGATGGTGCGCTCCACATCCCGCACAGAGAGGTCTTTTTCCACAATTTTATTCGCCAGAGAGACCATCTGCTCGGGATTTTTCAGTCCAAGCAGTGCGCGCGCGTGCCCGGAGGACAGCTTTCCTGCCTTCACCAGCTCCAGAACCTCGTCCGGCAGGTCCAGAAGGCGGAGCAGGTTTGCGATGGCGGGTCTGCTCTTGCCGACCTGCTTGGAAACCTCCTCCTGCGTCAGATGGAAGCCGTCCAGAAGCGTGCGGTATGCCAGCGCTTCTTCAATCGGGTTCAAGTCTTCGCGCTGGACGTTCTCAATCACGGAAACCTGCGCCGCCTTGAGGTCGTCACCGTCCAGAATGACGGCGGGAATCTCGCTCAAGCCCGCCATTTTGGCGGCTCTCCAGCGGCGCTCGCCTGCCAGAATCTCGTATGTTCCTGCCGCATTCTTGTTTTCCCGCACCACAATCGGCTGAATCACGCCGAATTGCGCAATGGAATCCGCCAGATGCTCCAGCGGCTCGTGTTCAAAGGTCTTTCGCGGCTGGTCGCTCCGAGGCTCAATCTCGGAAATGCGCAGGGTGGTTGCCGCCGAAGCCGCGGAATTGCTCTCCGCGGGCGGCGCGTTGTCAAACATCAGGGAGTAAAAGTCTCTCCCGATTGCGTTTCGTTTAGCCATGGTTGCTCCTTTCCTGTTTCTGCTCGGTCCGCAATCAGATGCGCTCAACCAGCTCTTTTGCCACGTTCATGTACTCCTTGGAGCCCTTGGAGCGCTTGCCGTGGTAATAAACCGGCATACCGAACCCCGGCGCCTCGGAAATCTTCACGTTTCTGGAAATCGTCGTTTCAAACAGCCTGTCCGCATAGTGCTTCTTCAGCTCGTTGATGACCTGAACCGAGAGCAGAAGTCTGCCGTTGTACATGGTAATCAGGATGCCCGTTACGTTCAAATCTTTATTATAGTGCTGTTTGATGCGGCTGATGGTGAACATCAGCTGAGAAAGCCCCTCCAGCGCAAGGAATTCGCACTGCATCGGAATCACAACGCCGTCGCTTGCGGTCATGGAGTTGACCGTCAGCATTCCGAGGGACGGCGGGCAGTCGATGATGATGTAATCGTAGACTTCCTTTGCCTTTGCGAGCTTCTTCTTCATAACATATTCGCCGTTTTCGGTGTCGCCGAGCTCATATTCCGCGCGCGCAAGCGTGGTGTGCGTCGGAATAATCGAGAGATTGTCAAAATGTGTCTGGATGATCGCATCCTCGGCAGGCAAATCGGTTGTCAGAACCTCAAAAATCGTGTTTTTCAGATTCTTTTTCATCAAGCCGACTCCGCTGGTTGCGTTGCCCTGTGGGTCAAGATCAATCAGAAGCACCTTATACCCCAAAACGCCGAGTGAAGCTGCAATATTGACGGCAGATGTAGTCTTTCCAACGCCGCCTTTTTGGTTTGCAAACGAAATAATTTTTCCCATAGGATTCCCTTCTTTCCTGATATTTCGATTGTTTTATTGTTGCTTCTATTATACCACAATACCCGCGAAAATACAAGAGATTTTTGCATATTTTACAAAATTTTTATTCGACAAACAAATGGGTGATGTTTCACGTGAAACAAAAGAATGGGAGCTGCAAAAAAGAAAAAAATGTTTCACGTGAAACATTCTAAACAGCTGAAAAATAAATGTTTCACGTGAAACATACCATTCCGCAAGGAAAAATATGTTTCACGTGAAACAATGCAATTATAGTGGCTTTTTCAGGATTGCTGCATATGGTCTGGGATATTGTTGCGGAGCTTCTTTTGCTTTTTGAACTACAATGATGCTTCGTGACTCGGATGTATCACCGAATTTCAGGACCGTTTCATGAATATCGGCAATTTCTCCGCCGAGTGTATGGACAGCGCTTTCTGCTTCTTTTGCTTCTTCTTGCCCTGAAGCTCCCTTCAATGCGACTAAAACACCGCCAATCTTGATGTAAGGGAGTACAAGCTCTGCAAGGATTGCCAACCTCGCAACTGCGCGGCTGGTTCCAATGGAGAAGAACTGCTTGTATCTTGCCATGCTTGGGTCCTCGGCGCGGACGCAAAGCGGATTTAAGTTGGAAAGCCTTTGCGCGGCTGCGGCGGCTTGGACGAATGCGATTTTCTTTGCGGTGCTGTCGATTGCGGTGATTTGTAGGTCGGGGCGCGTGATGGCGAGCGGGACACAGGGAAAACCTCCGCCGCAACCGACATCCAGAACGGTTGCATTCTGTGGGAAGAACGGCTCGGCGAGCAGACAATCGGCGTAATGCTTGGCTATGATTTCGGGAATGGTGCGGATCGCGGTCAGGTTGGTATGCGAATTGACTTGACATAACAGCTCGGTGAAGGCTCCGAAGGAAGCAATCAAATGCTCTGTACAGAAGCGCTCCAAGCCGTTTTGTGCAAATATTTTGCGGTATTGGTCGCAAAAGGTGCTGTAATCGCTTTGTTCCATTGCGTTCTCCTTTTCGATTTTCAATGTAACCCGAGATAAATCAATAAGACCGAAATATCTGCGGGGTTGACTCCGCTGATGGCGGATGCCTGTCCGATGGTGAGGGGGCGGATTTTCTCCAGCTTTTGCGCTGCCTCAATGCGCAGACCCTTGATGGCTTTGTAATCGATGTTCGCGGGCAGCTTCTTTTCGTCCAGCTTGATGTGCCGCTTGACTTCCCCGAGCTGTCGTGCGGCGTAGCCTGCATATTTAATGTCGGATTCCACGGTCAGACACTCGGAATGCGTCAGGATTGGTCGGTTCGCGTCGATTTCGGCAAGCTGTTCGTAGGAAATCGCGGGTCTGCGCAACAGGTCCGCAAGCGTTGCGCCCGATTTCAACGGTGTTTCGCCAAGCGCTTCCAGAAAGCCGTTTGCTTTTGCGGGGGACAGGACGGTCTGCTCCAGTCTCGCTTTTTCTGCGGCAATCCGCGCTTGCTTGGCTTCAAATGCCTGATAACGCGCTTCGTCGATCAGACCGACGCGGTAACCGAGCGGGGTCAGACGGCTGTCTGCGTTGTCCTGCCGCAACAGAAGCCGATATTCCGAGCGCGAGGTCATCATGCGGTAGGGCTCGTTCGTCCCCTTGATGACCAGATCGTCAATCAGCGTCCCGATATAGCTTTCCGACCGCGCAAGAATCAGCGGCTCCAGCCCCTTGAGCTTCTGTGCCGCATTGATACCCGCGAGCAGTCCCTGCGCCGCCGCCTCCTCGTAGCCCGAGGTCCCGTTGAACTGCCCCGCGCCGAACAGCCCGTCAATCTGCTTGAACTCCAGCGTTGCGTTCATCTGGGTCGGATCGGCACAATCGTACTCGATTGCGTAGGCGTAGCGCATGATTTCTGCCCTCTCAAAGCCCGCGAGCGTGTGGAGCATGGCGTGCTGAACATCGGTCGGAAGCGAAGTGGAAAAGCCTTGCAGGTACATCTCCTCGGTGTCCTCCCCGAGCGGCTCGACGAACAGCTGATGGCGTTCTTTGTCGGCAAAACGGACCAATTTGTCCTCGATGGAGGGGCAATAGCGCGGTCCCGTGCCGTGAATTTTGCCCGAATACATCGCGCTCCGCGTCAGATTGTCCAGAATCACGCGGTGCGTTTCGGCATTCGTGTACACAATGTGGCAGGACAGCTGTTCTCTGCCCGAAAGATAGTCCTCATCTGTCAGCGCGCTGAACGGGATTGGCTGTGCCTCCCCTTGTTGTTCCTCGATTTTTGAAAAATCAATGCTCCGACGGTTGATTCTTGCGGGGGTTCCCGTCTTAAAGCGCCGCAGGGAAATCCCTTCCTTTATTAAAGAGGCGGACAGCCCTTTGGCGGGAAGCAGACCGTCAGGTCCTGCGTCATAGCTGACGTTGCCGACGAAAACCATCCCTTCCAGATAGGTTCCCGTTGCGAGAATCGCCGCGCGACAGCTCCACACCTCGCCGAGGCGGGTTTCCAGTCCTACGACACGCTTCTTTCCCGCTTCATCGGTCTCGGTCCGCAGTGCGACAATCTCCGCCTGCACAAGCCGCAGATGCGGGGTCGTTTCCAGTGTGTGCTTCATCAGGCGCTGGTAGTGCTTGCGGTCCGCCTGCACGCGCTTGGATTGGACAGCTGCGCCCTTCCCTGTGTTCAGAGTTCGGGACTGCAACGTTACGAGGTCTGCGGCGCGTCCCATTTCGCCGCCCAGCGCGTCGATTTCATAAACCAGATGTCCCTTTGCCGTTCCGCCGATGGAGGGATTGCAGGGCATATTGGCAACCGCATCGAGCGAGAGGGTAAAGAGGACGGTTTCAACGCCCATGCGCGCCGCCGCAAGTGCCGCTTCGATTCCCGCGTGCCCTGCGCCGATGACGGCGAGGTCGGTTTTTAGTTCTGTTTCTATCATAAAAATTAGTCCGATTCTTATTCTATTTGATTCAGATAAGCGGTTTGCTCGGGGGTCAGGGTGTCGATTTTCACGTTTTCCGCCGCCAATTTGATGGTTGCGACCGCTCTGTCGATTTCCGCGGGCACTGCGTAGACCTTCTTTTCCAGCGTTCCGCGCGTTTTTGCGAGGTATTCGAGGCTTTTTGCCTGAATTCCGAACGACATATCCATAATTTCGGCGGGGTGTCCGTTCCCTGCGGCGAGGTTGACCAGTCTGCCGTCCGCCAAGAGGTTCAGGACCCTGCCGTCCGCCATGCGGTAGCCTCTGATATTCGGCTTGCGCTCCCAAACCTCGGTTGCGAGCGCCGCGAGGTCCTCTTTGTTGATTTCTACGTCAAAATGCCCGCTGTTTGCAAGCAATGCGCCGTCCTTCATGACCGCAAAATGCTCCCGTGTGAGCACATCTCGGCAGCCTGTGAGGGTGACGAAGAGGTCCCCGACCCTTGCCGCCTCCCGCATGGGCAGGA
The DNA here is from genome assembly GCA_002438075.1 of Clostridiales bacterium UBA6330. Classification (GTDB taxonomy): domain Bacteria; phylum Bacillota; class Clostridia; order Oscillospirales; family CAG-272; genus UMGS1865. The sequence goes on along the minus strand of DJSQ01000117.1, from coordinate 836 downwards.
CGGTAAAGCCGTCCATCGTGGCTTCCAGCGCCTTGATAGGGTCGATTTCGGTGACAACGACCACGGCACCCATGCCCTTTGCGCGCATGGCGAAGCCCTTGCCGCACCAGCCGTAGCCCGCGACCACAACGGTTTTACCCGCAACGATGAGGTTTGTTGCGTTCATGATGCCGTCCAGCGTGGACTGCCCCGTGCCGTAGCGGTTATCGAAGAGGTGCTTACAGTCCGCGTCGTTGACGTCCATCATGGGGTAATCGAGCAGACCCGCGCGCTCTCTTGCGAGCAGTCTATGGATGCCCGTTGTGGTTTCCTCGCACCCGCCGATGAGGTGGTCGCCGTACTCCCTGCACGCGCCGTGGAGGAGGGAAATGAGGTCCCCGCCGTCATCAATCAGGAGGTCGGGGTGGAAGTCGAGTGTACGGACAAGGTCCTCGCGGTACTGTTCATCGCTTGCGCCGTGGTGGGCGTTGACAACGAAGCCCTCCTCCGCGAGTGCGGCGGCGACATCGTCCTGTGTAGAGAGGGGATTACAGCCCGTGACTTGGACCTTTGCGCCGCCCGCCATCAAGACCTCCGCGAGGTAGGCTGTTTTGGCTTCCAAATGGATGGACATTGCAATCTTCATCCCGTCGAACGGCTTTGTCTCCCGAAACTCCTTTTCGATGGCGTTCAGGATGGGCATATAAGACCTCACCCAGTCGATCTTATCTCTCCCGCTCTTCGCTGCCTCGGGGGTGTTGATATGTGTGGTTGACATATTATATACTCCTTTTTAAGACCTCGGGGCTTTGCCCCGAACCCTACTTAGGGGACTTCTTTAGGAGAAGTCCCCTAAG
>DJSQ01000022.1:2396-4976 GCA_002438075.1 Clostridiales bacterium UBA6330 | reverse complement strand
GGAGGTTTGGAGGGTAGGGAGGACCCTACGAAAGGGTCCTCCCTGCGCCTCCAAGGTCTTCCCCCTCACACCCCCCTCACTGCGCCGAATGATCCGACGCCGCAATGAACCGAGCGTGGGTTTGCTGCATTGCCGCGCGAGCAGCCGCATCCTGCTCGGGGTTCCCGAGCCCGAAGCTGATCGCAATCGCCGTGTTTACCTCGTTCATCATGCCCTCGTCAAGATGCCCCATCTTTTCGCGTAACCGACGCTTGTCAAGCGTCCTGATCTGCTCCAAAAGGATTACCGAATCCTTCGCAAGCCCCACTCTGTCCGCAAATACATCAATGTGCGTGGGCAAATGCGTCTTGCTCATGCGGGAAGTAATAGCGGCGGCAATGACCGTGGGACTGTAGCGATTTCCGATGTCATTCTGAATAATCAACACGGGTCGTAACCCACCCTGCTCCGAGCCGACAACAGGGCTGAGATCGGCGTAGTAAATATCTCCGCGTCTGACGGTGTTCATATCGTTCATCCTTTCTTTTCCGTTGTACTGCTATTTTGGTCCGATCGGAACGCCTTTAATCGCCCGAGAGCGGACTTGCGGGAGGAAGTTTTTTCCCTCCGCTGACAGGATATGACGGAAAAGGTCGACCCGTGCGGGCACTTGTCGAATCCGAGAAAAGAAAAATTTGCAAAATCCCTTTACAATTCTTGCAAAATGTGATACAATACAAGGGAAAGAATATTCCAAAGAAAAGGATGGTGTTTCCAATGGCACTGCAAACAAGAGCCGAAGCAAAAAAAGAATTCACATGGAATTTCTCCGATATCTTCGCCGATGACGCGGCGTGGGAAGCCGCTTATAAAAAGGCGGCGGAGGAGGTCGAGAAAATCCCCGCCCTCGCGGGAACGCTCGGGAAATCGGTTGATAGCATGAAAGCCGCAATGGACCTCATCACCGAGGTCTCCCGTCAGGTCGACGTGCTGTATATCTATTCCATGCTCCGCATGAACGTCGATAACGGCGACCCGACGTATCAGGCAATGAACGGCAGAGCAACCAACCTCTATGTCCGCCTCTCCACCGTTGCCGCATTCGTCGGTCCCGAAATTCTCTCCATCGACGAGAAGAAGCTCACGGAAATGATGGCGGACCCCGCGCTGAAAGCCTACCGCCATGCGCTGGAGGATACCGACAGAATGCGTAAATATACGCTGGACCGCCACTCCGAGGAAATGCTCGCCATGCTCTCCGACGCGGCGGGCGGGACCTCCGATGCGTTCAAGATGCTCGAGAGCGTGGACATGACCTTCCCCGAAATCAAGGACGAGAACGGCGAGACCGTCACGCTCACGCACGGCAACTTCGGCGTGTTCCGCGAGAGCGGGGACGCAAGAGTCCGCAAGGAGTCCTTTGAGGCTTACTTCGGTGAGTTCAAGCGCTATATCAACACGTTTGCCGCGATGTATGCGGGAAGCGTGAAGATGGACAACTATTATACCCGCGTGCGCGGATACGGTTCCACCTGCGAGCGCGCGCTGTTTGCGGACAATGCGCCCGTCAGCGTATACGACAAGCTGATTGAGGCGGTTCACGGCGGACTGCCCACCATGCGGCGATATCTGGAGCTGCGCCGCCGCGTGCTGGGGCTGAAGGAGCTGAATATGTACGACCTCTACTGCCCGATTGTGGCGGATGTCGACATGAAGATTCCCTATGCCGATGCGCAGAAGCTGGTGAAGGAGGCGACCAAGCCGCTGGGCGAGGAGTACGGCAAGCTGCTTGACCGCGCGTTCTCCGAGCGCTGGATTGACGTTTACGAGAACAAGGGCAAGACTACGGGCGCGTACTCCTGCGGCGTTTACGGCGTGCACCCGTATGTGCTTTTGAACTACTCCGACAAGCTGGACGATGCGTTCACGCTGGCGCACGAGCTGGGGCATTCGATGCACTCGTGGTTCTCGGACACGACGCAGGACTTTGCCAACCACGATTACCGCATCATGGTAGCGGAGGTTGCGTCAACGGTGAACGAGGTTCTGCTGTCGAAGTATCTGCTGAAAACCGAGACCGACCCGAAGAAGCGGGCGTACATTCTCAACCACTTCCTTGAGGGCTTCCGCACGACGGTATTCCGTCAGACGCTGTTTGCGGAGTTCGAGCGGCAGGCGCACGATGCGGAGATGAACGGCACGCCGCTGACTGCGGAGGTTTTGAACGGCATTTACCGCAAGCTGAACGAGCTGTACTACGAGGGTGCGGTTGTCAACGAGCTACAGGACATTGAGTGGGCGCGGATTCCGCATTTCTACAATGCGTTCTATGTTTACCAGTACGCGACGGGCTTCAGCTCGGCGGTTGCGATTGCGGACCGCATTCTGAATCACAACGGTGCGGCGGACTATCTGCGCTTCCTGTCGACGGGCGGCTCGGACTACCCGCTGGAGGAGCTGAAGATTGCGGGTGTTGACCTGACGAAGCCCGACACGGTTACGGGTGCTCTGAAGGAATTCGACAACGCGCTGACGGAATTGGAAAATCTGCTGGGGTAAGACCTCGGGGCGCCGCCCCGAACCCTGCTTAGGGGACTTCTT
>DJSQ01000022.1:0-2326 GCA_002438075.1 Clostridiales bacterium UBA6330 | reverse complement strand
AAGGACCTTCAAGACCTTCAAACTAAGGGGATTATTGCCCCTTTCTTTTTGTTGTACAGATTTTAATGTAGCCGTAGCCGTTCTGCGAATTCCGGCTGCTCCCGAGCCGAATCCCGTCCAGCGGGATTCGGGCGGCTGGCGCCTCTCTCCCGCTACTGGATAGAAATGGTTATATAGTTACTTGGAGTTATATGGTGTAGCCATTTTTAATGTAAACAATTCATGAATGAAACGAAGGAAATTTTGAACTTGATATGTATAACGACGAGATTTGGAATCAAAAAGGAGCTTTTCTGGGTTGAAAGGCTCTTTTTTTATGTTCTGAAAGGCTGTTATCTTCCAAAAATAGAATAATTCATCATGATTACAGGATTAAAAATGAAAAAATGCTATTTGAAACTCCATTTTCGGAATAAAATATCGAAAAAGCCCTTGACAAACGGGGGAAAATGTGGTATCATATTCCCGAAGAGATAAACGGGCGGCGGGGTGCCGCTCGGAAAGGATGGATTTGCTATGGCTTCCAATAAAAAATCAAAACCGCCTGTTCCCACCGACCTTGACGCGGAGGGGAAGAAGAAGGCGCTTGCAACGGCATTGACGCAGATTGAACGGACCTTTGGTGCGGGGTCGATTATGCGTCTCGGAGAGAACCGCCACATGGAGGTGCAGGCGGTCCACACAGGCTCGCTCTCGCTTGACTATGCAATCGGAATCGGCGGTGTTCCGCGCGGACGGATTGTGGAAATCTTCGGGCCCGAATCCTCGGGTAAAACAACGGTTGCGCTCCACATTGTTGCCGAGGTGCAGAAGACGGGCGGGACCGCCGCGTTCATCGATGCGGAGCACGCGCTTGATCCCGTGTATGCAAAGGCGCTGGGGGTGGACATTGACGATTTGCTGGTCTCCCAGCCCGACAGCGGCGATGACGCGTTGGAAATCTGCGAGGCGCTGGCGCGCTCGGGTGCGGTGGACGCGATTGTCATTGACTCGGTTGCGGCGCTGTCTCCGCGTCAGGAGATTGACGGGGACATGGGGCAGTCGATGGTTGGCGTACAGGCGCGCATGATGTCGCAGGCGATGCGGAAGCTCTCGGGTGTCATTTCCAAGAGCAACTGCGTGGTCATCTTCATCAACCAGATTCGTGAAAAGGTGGGGCAGGTCTACGGCAACCCCGAGACGACCCCGGGCGGACGCGCGCTCAAATTCTTTGCCTCGGTTCGGATTGACGTTCGCAAGACCGAGCAGCTGAAGGACGGAAACGACATTTACGGCAACCACGTCAAGTGCAAGATTGTGAAGAACAAGGTTGCGCCGCCGTTCCGCGTGGCGGAGTTTGACATTCTTTACGGCAAGGGCATTTCGCGCTCGGGCGAGATTCTGGACTTTGCGATTATGATGGACATCATCAAGAAGAGCGGGTCGTGGTTCTCCTACAACGGCGACCGCATCGGGCAGGGCAAGGAGAACGTCCGCAAGATGCTGGAGGGCAACCCCGAGCTGTTGGCGGAGATTGAGGAAAAGGTCCGCGCGCAGATGGACGACAGCCCGCTGCCGAACAATTCCGAGGAGGAGTTTGAGGTGGACGATGGTGACGATTTCGACCTACAGCTTGACGGCGGAGACGGAGAGGAATCCTAAGTGACGGTTGGAGAGGATCGCGCCGCACCGTTGGTTATCACGGTGCGTGACATTCGGGAGCAGAGCAACGGTGACGCGGTTGCGCTTTCGATGCTTCTGGCGGCGGGAACCCGCTCGGAGCATCGCACGCTTGTAATCGGTGTTTCCGACTATGCGGCGCTGAAGCCGCGAAAGGGGACTGTTACCGAGGAGGAATTCGAGGCACTGGAGGCGGCGGCGCGTCTTTGGGGCGCGATGCGATGCGGCGAAAAGCTGCTTGCCTACGGTGCGAACACGCGTCTGATGCTGGTACGGAAGATCATGCGGCACGGCTACAGTCGGGAGGAAGCGGAGACTGCGGCGGCGCGGCTTTCGGGCTATGGTTTGATTGACGAGGAAAGCGACCTGCGGCGCGAGGTTGAGAAATGCTTACGGAAGCTATGGGGCGAGGGGCGGATACGGAATCACCTCTACTCGCGCGGCTTTTCCCGCGAGGCGATGGAAACGCTCCCCGAGCTTCTTTCCGAGGTTGACTTCTCGGAGAACTGCCGCCGTTTGATTGAAAAGCAATACGGCGCTCCGCCGCCGAGCGGTGACGAGGAACGCCGCATGATTGCCTGCCTATACCGCTACGGCTACCGCATGGACGACATCCGCTCTGCTGTGCGGATGTTGAGAAGAGGGTGAAGAAGACCTTGGAGGGAGA
>DJSQ01000211.1 GCA_002438075.1 Clostridiales bacterium UBA6330 | reverse complement strand
CAGAGCCCCAAGGTCTTACCCACCACAGGAGGAGCTATGCTAAACGACGAACGAATATTAAAGAATCCCCTGTTTGAGGACCTGTCACAGCAGGAAATCGAGGGCATCCTGTCCTGCGCCGACGCAAGAACCGTCCGCGTGGACAGGGGCGGCACCGTCGGGCTCCGCGACCCCAAAGAGCCGCTGTTCGGCATCCTCCTCTCGGGGAGCCTCTCCACAACGCGCTATGACGCATTCGGAAACCGCTTCCTCCTGCTGAAGGCAGAGGCGGGAGAGGTCTTCGGACTGTCGCTCGCGCTCATCGGCTCGGCACCCGAGGACTTCTTCCTCACCGTCTCCGAGCCCAGCGAGCTGCTCCTCATGCGCGCGGATAAAGTCCTCTACGGATGCACAAGCGACTGTACCTCGCACCGCAGACTCTACCTCAACATCATGCGCCTGCTCGCAAAAAAGAATATGGCGCTCATCCGTAAGCAGTACCATATGGCACAGCGTACCCTGCGGAGAAAGCTCTCCTCCTTCCTCAGCGAGCAGTCGGGGCTGGCAAGGTCCAAGCGCTTTTCGGTCAAAATGGACCGCCAAGAGCTGGCGGACTACCTCGGCGTGGACCGCTCGGCGCTCTGCGCAGAGCTCTCCAGAATGCGCAAGGAGGGGCTGATTGACTACTACCGCCATGATTTTCTCATCAAGGGCGCGCTTGTGGAAGAGGATTTTGACTACTGATAATAGAACGAGACCGCCGAAAGCAAAGCACTTTCGGCGGTCTTACTTTTATTTATTTCGTCTTTTTCAGTTCAATCCGAAGCCCCTCGGTAACGGGAACACTACTCGCCCCCACCATCGAGTATTCACCGTCCACAAGCAACGACCAGTAGGTTCCGTCTGCATTGTAGTCGGCGGTAATGCCGTTTACAACCTTGATGTAAAGCCCGTACTCGCTGTTCTCGCCCGAGACCAGCCCCGCCTTCGTCAGCGCATCGGCAACGTTCTTTTCATCGGTCCTGACTTCAAATTCCTCCTGCGTCCCGTCCAAATCGGTCACCGTCACCCCGAATGTGACCGAGCCCGTTCCCACGCGGTCCGGCAGCTTCGTGCAAGCGGTGAGCGCAAACGCCAAAATCGGCAACAGCAGACAGAGAAACAGGGAAAATGCGCGTAACAGGTTATTTGTGTGTTTCATTCGGATACCTCCTCGGATTCAGCTTCCGTAGCATTGACATTGACATTGACATTCACATTCACGTTGACATCGACCGTCAGGTCGGCTTGCTTTTGCTTTTCGAGCTTGTGCAGGACCACAAACGCCACCGTAAAGTGCGTGGTCGCCGTGAGCACCCACGACAGCGGGTAGCAGGCATAGAGGACCTCCAGCGTGTGGTCGGCGGCAAAGACCGTGTAAATCCAGATGATGCGCGTCACGCACGACCCGACCAGCGAAATAATCATCGCGCGGAACGACTTCCCCAGCCCGCGCAGGACACCGCTGCCGACATCCATCAGCCCGCAGGTGAAATAGGTCGCGGAAAGGATGCGCACCCGCACCATGCCGATGTGGATCACCGATTCGTTCCCCGGCGCAAAGATGGAAAGAAGCGGCTCGCCGAACAGAATCACAAGCCCTCCGAGCACAATTCCGAGAACTGTGACGGTTCCCGCACAGCAGAAAATGCTCTGCCGCACGCGGCGATAGTTCTGTGCGCCCGCATTCTGCCCGACAAAGGTCAGCGCGGCGTGGTAAAGCGAGTTTTCCGCAATGTAGATGTAATCGGTCAGATTTGCCGCCGCCGTGTTTGCCGCGACTGTTGTCTGACCGAAGCTGTTGACCGAGGACTGAATCAGAACATTGGAGAGCGAGAACACCATTCCCTGCAAACCCGCCGGAACGCCGATGGCAACGACCTTTTTCAGCTTGATGGGGTCAATCTTCAGCGCGCGCAGGTCAAGGTGGCAATGGTCGTCCAGACGAATCATATGCCGCAGAATCAGAATGCAGGAAATCCACTGCGACACGGCGGTTGCAATTCCGACTCCGAGCGCGCCGAGCCCGAACACGATGACCATGACAAGGTTCAGGCAGACATTGACCGCGCCCGCAATCGACAGGAACACCAGCGGGTGGGTGGTATCGCCCGTGGAGCGGAGCATGGAGGCGCAGTAGTTATAGACCATATTCGCAGGTGCGCCGATGAAATAGGCGCGCATATAGGGGACCGCCTCGTCCAGCACGGCGGGCTCGGTGCCCATCAGGGTCAGGAGCGGGCGGGCAAGGAAAAAGCCGATGACCGCAACCACCACGCCACAGAGCATGGCGGTGAGGACCGAGGTATGAACGGTCTTTTTGACCTCGTGGTACTGCCGCGCGCCCAGCTCCTGCGCCACGCAGACACCCGCGCCGACCGACAGTCCGAAAAACAGGTTAATAATAAGGTTGATGAGCGCGCCGCAGGAGCCGACCGCCGCGAGTGCCGCCTCTCGCGCTTCCTTCGTCTCTCCGCCCCAGCGCCCCACCACAACGGTATCCGCCGTGTTGAACAGCAGCTGAAGGATTCCGGTTGCAATCAGCGGGAGGGTAAACAGGATAATTTTCGGGAGCAATGCGCCCGAGGTCAGGTCGCGGTTCGCCCTGATGCCTTTGGTTGACATGATATCGTCCTTTCCTTTCCGTTTCGTGTCCATCTATTATAGCACATCCCCGCGGATTTTGCAATGGGAAAAGAAAAAAATTCTTCCCGTTTTTTGTACCCGCCATGAAGAATATGAAAGGACTGTAAAAAGCAGGGAGTTTGTGATTTTTTTGCGTTTACCTGTTGACATTTCCGTGAAAATGCGCTATAATAAAACCATCATCACGCGGCACTGACCGCAGAAAAAAAGGAGTACACCATGAAAAACATTCTGAAGTCCGTTCTCGCCCTTTCCCTCGCGCTCGTTATGCTGCTGGCGCTGGTCAGCTGCGACAAGTCCTCGTCCGTCAAGAAGGCATTCGAGAAGGAAGAGTACACCGTTTCGTCCCTCAAGAGCAGTGAATTGACCGACAACGAGATTGTCAAGGGCATTCTGAAGGAAGCGGGTCTGACCGATGATCAGATCAAGGAGCTTTCCAGCTACGAAGTGATTCTGGTCAACAAGGGTCTCAGCTCCGGCTTGATTATCAAGTTCCCCGGCTCGGGCGATGTGAAGTCCTTCCTGACCGTCAAGAAGGATGACAAGGACGACACCTCTGCTTACGACAAGGCAAAAGAGGACGGCAGAATCAACGGCAACTGCCTCTTCCTCGGCACTTCGTCCGCGAAGGATATTTTCAAGAAGGCGTAAGGAAAGACCTTGGAGGGA
>DJSQ01000188.1 GCA_002438075.1 Clostridiales bacterium UBA6330 | reverse complement strand
TCGGCACCCGTGTAAGGCATTCTATCATAACCCGATCGGCACCCGTGTAGAAAAATCAAAAGCCGACACCTTTCGGTGTCGGCTTTCTCATAGAACATTTTACGCAGCTGTAGGCGGGGTCCCCCACGAATACACGACCTCATCGTGAACCGTGATTACAACATACAAATAATCAACCGTCACTGCTCCTGTTTCCTCGTCTGTCGTTTCCTTATAGTAGACCTCATAGTACAGTCCGCATTTCGTGCAGGTGTAGGTCTCCAACTTGCATCCGCCATAGAACTCGCTGTCAACCGTCACTTCGTCCACGCCCTTGCAGAAGGCTCCGCGCCCGATGTCATAAGCGCCTCCGCAGGGGCACTCGTCAAGGATGAACTGTCCGCCATCACAGATGCCAATCTCATGCCCCGGCAGATACCAATGCCGTGTCTTGTGCTCATAGTAGAGCTTCAAAGAATCGTTATCCCCAATCGCCCCGCAAGACGAGCAATAGCTCCAGCGCAACATTCCATCCTCGCAGGTCTCGGAGCCGGGGAGCAGAACGCCGTAGCCATTATTGTTGATATAACCCCCACAATTCGCGTGGCTCGGAAGGATGGCGATATACGCCTCCCATTTCTCGGTTGTTTCGGATTCAGCCCACGACAGCTTATAGGTCTGCCCTGCCTTCATGAACCATCGAATTCTTCCGTTCGGGTCGTAGTCCTTCTGAACGAAATGGTCGCCGTCCTTCTCGGAAATTTTAAGCGTTTTACCGACCAACAGCTGGAAGGTATAGATACCGTTCACCGCAGGCGTAAATTCAAAGCTCCAATCGGTGCGCCCCTCGGGATGGGTTGCCCGCACGATTTCGGTATCCGCATTCGTCCTGCAATGCTCGCAGGTTGTGCGGAGGGTCAAACCGTTTTCCGCTTCGATTAACTCAAACGAGCCGAAGGAATGCTGCGGCGTTACGGCGGTTTCCTCACCGCTGAACAGCACCTTATCACCAAAGGTGATTACAATTCTTTTTGTGGTGGTCTTCTTGCATCCGTCCGTGTCTTCGGTCACCGTTTGCACGAGCTTCAGCGCGCATTCCGAGCAACCGTAGGTCTTGGTAGCTTGGTCATATACCAAGTCACCCTGCTCGAAATAGAACAAGAAGCCACAAGCGCATCCTTTAATTTTGACTGCCCCGACATGGCTCTCGCATACGCCCTCTACATTGTCCCAAACGAACAAATCTTCATACGCTTCGTGGTCGAACAGACGGTGGTCAGGCTTCTCCACCCAATCTTTGGTCGTCTCACCGCACACACTGCAAACCTTACGCACCCGATAGCCTTCGGAGCAGGAGGTTCCATAAAACTCAAAATCATACTCCTCCTTGTGCGTTGTGAAGCGGCTTTGATACTCAATGACATAGACATCTTCACCGTTTTTATTGATATAGTGATCCTCGGAAATCACGATCAAATGGCAGGGGTCGATCTCCTCGTCCTTGTCAACGTACAGAACCTTCGCGCCGCACACCGAGCAGGTTTTGGACTTGCCGTCCGAGCCTTCGTCTTCGACAAAGTCGCACTCCAATTGATCTTGTTGATATTGGATTTCTCCGCAGACAACACAATACCTCTCGTTGAAAGAGCCATGACAGAAGCCCAGCTCCTTTGCGTCAATCGACCGATACGCCTCCTTATGTCCTTCCATATGATCGGCACTTGCAAGTCCGCACGTCGGGCAATAGGAGGTTTTGTAATAGCCGTCCTCGCAAGCGCCCTCGCGGTCATACACGGTCTTCATGTGCTCATCATCGTTGTGCTTATCCACCACCTCATCCGAGTGGAATTTGAGAATCACCTCGTCATCCTTGAGGATTTGATAAGCCACATAGTATTTCGTTCTGCATCCGAATGCGTCCTCTTTCTCTGCCCACTCTTCCCGAATGAACTGCAAGCCGCACGCACTACAGGTTCCGGTCCACGTCTTGTGAACAAGCCCGTTCTTGTCGGTTGTTTCCACAGGCGTTTCGCTCCAGACAAGCGTCCCGTTTTTCTCACAATCAAAATTCCAAATGTCGGAATAAAGATCGCCGCATCTCCTGCAAAGCCATCCGCCAACATATCCGCCGCATCCGTAATCGTCCAGTTCGATTCCAAAATCGTCCTTGTCATGCCCATACAGCATCATTGTTTGCTTTTCACCGCACCGTTTGCAGGTCAGCACTACGTTGTAGTAACCGTCCTCGCACGCCATGTCGGGGTCGCATTCGTAAATGGCGTTCTCCTCGTCCCAATCATGCCTGATTCCGTCATCAACCGTACCCTGATACGAAATCAGCGTCTGCTCACCGTAAATGACACGGTACGATTCATAATCCGTATAGCCGCATCCGCCGTTTTTGCCGTGCAGAATCTCCCATGCGTCCACAATAATCTGTAGCCCGCACTCCGAGCAGGTGTTGGTTGTGACCGTGTGCTCCACACCGTCCTTGGTGTAGGTCTGAGAGGTCTCCTCCATTTGGCAATTGTTCTGCCGCACGTCCCATTCCGGACTGAAAGAAATAACCTCCCCACACGCCATGCAATGCCACACAGATATCTGTGTATCGCAACCGCCGAGCTCTTTGATCTTGATAACTTCGGTCACCGAGGCATGTTGATACTCATAGGAATATACCGACAGGTTGCAGGTCGTGCACCGATAGGTTGTCTTCATGCCGTCCTCATAGCAGCTGCCTTCACCGAGTGCCTCGTAGGTCGGGACAAAGTTATGAGACTTCTGCAAATCTTCGTCTATCATTGACAGAAGCATCTTGTCCCCACGGTAGATTCTTTCCGCCGTGAAGGAAACCTCATCGCAACCGTCCTTTTCGACCCAAGCGTCAAACTCCTTGGTCAGTCCGCAATCGGGGCAAACGCCGCGGGCAATCGTGTGCTTCACGCCGTTTGCATCGGTCTCCTCGGTATTGGTCAATCCGTGCACGAAATCAAACTTGCAGGTCGGCTTGAGCGCGAGCTTCTTTGTAATCTCTCCGCAGTACTTGCATTTCAGCACCGCCAGCGTTCCGCCGCAAAAACCGTCCGCAGAGGGAAGCGGAATTTCCGCGCGCACCTCAAAGTGGTCGTGGTTCTCGTAGATTGACACGGCATGGTCAAGCAAAACCTTGTCGTCCTTTTTCAGCGTGATGACATAGCGCGAGCGGAACAGGCATCCATCCTCGGTGAACTGCATGGTGATTTCAACATTCAGCCCGCATTTCTCACAGGTTACCGTGCCGTGGACCTCGCCTTTTTCGGCTTCGCTTTCGGGGAATGCCGCATTCCAAGCTTCATTGTCGATGGAGCAGTTCAGATTGTCAAGGAAGTCATCGTCCGTTTCCACAACGGTCCCGCAGTCGCAGATTCTGTAGGTAAACACCGACGCACACAGCCCCAGCTCGTGCAGGTCCAGCGTCTTGGTGTGCAAGGTCTTGTGGTCGCACCCAACATGACCGCAAACCGTGCAGACCCCTTTGTCGAATTGGTGCATCGCACGCTCACCGTATGTAAACGTGTCATCCTCACTCGTGCTGACCGCACCGCAGGCGCAGGACTTATAATAGACCGCCGCACCCGTGCAGATTGCCACTGTTTTCAGCGTTTTATCAGATACAACTTCTTTGTCGTAGGTGTGCGCAAGAGCCTCACCGTATGTAAACGTGTCGTCCTCGCTCGTGCTGACCGCACCGCAGGCGCAGGACTTATAATAGACCGCCGCACCCGTGCAGGTTGCCGCGCTTTTCAGCGCCTCGTCCGAAATGCGCTCCACATCGTAGGTGTGCGCGATTTTCTCAATCGCTTCCGTCTCTGCCTCGGTACAGCCCGAGCAGGTGCGCATCCGCTTGCCTTCCTCGGAGCAGGTCGGTTCCTTTATAACCTCCCATTCGCCCCACTCGTGCACGTGTCCTTTCTTTTTGCACGCGGACAGCCCCAGCACGCAAAGCAATGCCGCCACCGCACACAAAATACCGACCAAACATCTTCTCCTGTTTTTCATGGCTTCCCTCCTGTTTTTCGGTTGTTCGGTTCTTCTCCTGTTTTTCGCCGGACAATCTTGCTACATCGTCTTCTGTCACCCCTCTCCATACTTTAGCACTTTATTATAGTATAGCATACCGCCCCGAAATTGTCAACACCTGCGCTGATTTTCCCAAGAAAAAAGTACCAAAGAAAAAGCCGCAGGCTTTGCCCCGCGACCCAATTCGGGAACCTCTCGAAAATCCCTTAAAAACCCAAACTTCCCCCGAAGGGCTGGATTCCGCAAAGCGAAATCCTGCCCTTCGGGGGAAGTTCTTGAGGTTCTTAGGGACTTCTTTCAAGAAGTCCCTAAGTGGGGTGCGGGGCAAAGCCCCGCGACCTTATTTTTTAGTACATACCGCCCATGCCGCCTGCTGCGGGAGCAGCGGGAGCAGGCTCGGGCTCCTTCTGATTTGCAACAACCGCCTCGGTCGTCAGAACAACCGATGCAATCGATGCCGCGTTCTGGAGTGCGCAACGCGTGACCTTTGTCGGGTCCACAATGCCGTTTGCAACCATGTCGCAGTAAACCTCGTTGTAAGCATCGAAGCCATAGCCCAGCTTGCCGCTGTTCATAATCTTGTCAACCACAACGCCACCGTCAAAGCCCGCGTTTGCCGCAATCTGGCGGACAGGCTCCTCAAGCGCCTTGACCACAATCCGAACACCCGTCTTTTCGTCGCCCTCAACCGTGTCAACCAGCTTTGCAACCTCGGGAATGACGTTCAGGTAAGCGGTTCCGCCGCCTGCCACAATGCCTTCCTCAACTGCCGCCTTGGTCGCGTTGAGCGCGTCCTCAATGCGGAGCTTCTTCTCCTTCATCTCTGCCTCGGTTGCCGCGCCAACCTTAATCACCGCAACGCCGCCCGCGAGCTTTGCAAGTCTCTCTTGCAGCTTCTCACGGTCGAAATCGGAGGTCGTGGTCTCAATCGCCGCGCGAATCTGTGCAACACGTGCCTTGATGTCATCGCTGTTGCCCGCACCGCCGACAATGATGGTGTGCTCCTTGTTGACCTTAATCTGGCGTGCATGACCCAGCATATCAATGGTGGTATCCTTCAGCTCCAGACCAACCTCGGAGGAGATGACCTGACCACCCGTCAGGATGGCGATATCCTGAAGCATTTCCTTCCGTCTGTCACCAAAGCCCGGTGCCTTGACCGCAACGCAGTTGAACACGCCACGCAGCTTGTTCAGCACCAGCGTGGTCAGTGCCTCGCCTTCCACATCCTCGGCAATAATCAGCAGCTTCTTGCCGGACTGCACAATCTGCTCGAGCAGCGGCAGGATGTCCTGAATGTTGGAAATCTTCTTATCGGTAATCAGCAGGAGCGCATCGTCCAGAACCGCTTCCATCTTATCCATATCGGTTGCCATGTAGGGCGAGAGATAGCCGCGGTCGAACTGCATTCCTTCCACAACCTCGGAGTAGGTGTCCGCAGACTTGGACTCCTCAATGGTAATCACGCCGTCTGCCGTGACCTTCTCCATTGCGTCCGCAATCAGCTGACCAATGACCTCATCCCCTGCGGAGATGGTGCCGACCCGCGCGATATCCGCCGAGCCGTTGACCTTCTTGGAGTGCGCAACCAGTGCCGCAACCGCCGCGTCAACTGCCTTCTTCATGCCCTTGCGGACCACCATCGGGTTTGCGCCCGCGGTCACGTTCTTCATGCCCTCGCGGACAAACGCCTGCGCCAGCAGGGTTGCGGTGGTGGTACCGTCACCCGCCGCATCGTTGGTCTTGGTTGCAACCTCCTTGACCAGCTGTGCGCCCATGTTCTCGGCTTCGTCCTCCAGCTCAATCTCCTTTGCGATGGTCACACCGTCGTTGGTGATGAGCGGAGAGCCGTACTTCTTATCCAATACCACGTTTCTGCCCTTCGGACCCAGCGTGATTTTTACCGTGTCCGCCAGCTTATCCACGCCGCGCACCAGTGCGTTGCGCGCATCCATTCCATAGAAAATATCCTTTGCCATGATTGTATCCCTCCCTGATTATTCCACGATTGCGAGAATGTCGCTCTGCTTGACGATGTTGTATTCCACACCGTCCATCTTGATTTCGGTTCCTGTGTACTTGGACGTGATGACTCTGTCGCCAACCTTGACGTTCATCGGCAACAGCTTGCCATCATCGCTGTGCGCCCCGGGACCAACCGCGACCACAACCGCGACCTGCGGCTTCTCCTGTGCGGATGCCGTCAGGAAAATGCCTGCCTTCGTTTTTTCTTCAGCTTCGACCGCCTTGACTACCACACGGTCCTCCAACGGTTTGATGTTCATTTTATATTCCTCCTTGACTCTTGATTTAACTTCGTTTTCACTCGGCCGAATTAGCACTCAAAACTTCCGAGTGCCAATCTTATGCTTATATTTTACCCTCTTTTCCAAAAAAATCAAGTGGTTTTTGCCAATATTCACATATTATTAACAAAATAAGCAATTTTACAGGCTGTAGGAGTGCTAAAATCGACAGTCTCCGCGTCGGAATAAGACCGCGCGGGGCTTCATACACTGAAAGGGACCCCGAAACGGGGCGAAAAGGCGGTTGATAGAATGAAACAAACGGTTATCCGACTTCTCACGGGCGGCGCGATTCCGCCGCTTCTGCTCCTTGTCGGCGGCTTCTTCCTCTTGTATCTGCACGGCGCGCCCCTGCGCTTCCCGCGGCGGATGCTCCGCGCCATGACCCGCAAAAGCAGTCCCGATGGCGTGTCCCCCTTCCGTGCGGTCACGCTCGCGCTTGCGGGGACGCTCGGCGTGGGAAACATCGTCGGTGTGGCAAACGCGCTTTGGCTCGGCGGCGCAGGCGCGCTGTTCTGGATGTGGGTCTCGGCGCTGTTGGCAATGGTCCTCAAGTATGCGGAAATTCTGCTTGCCGTTTCGCACCGCCGAACCGCGCCGGACGGCACGCATTCGGGCAGTGCCGTCCGCTACATCCGCGACCGTTTCCCCTCGCGCGCGGGGGCGGTGCTTGCCGCCGTGTTCGGCGGGCTTACCGTCCTTGATGCGTTGAGCATGGGATGCGTGATTCAGGTCAACGCCGTCTCCTCCGCCCTGCACGGAACGCTCGGGCTTCCGCTCCCTGCGGCGGGCGCACTGCTTTTTGTGCTGGCGGTCCCCGTCATCCTGCGCCCGCCGCGCGCGGTGTCCGCGCTGACCGAATACCTCGTTCCCATCATGTCGCTGGGCTATCTGGTCCTCTCGCTGGCGGTCCTCGTCCTGCGGCGGGAGGCGGTGGGACCAGCGCTTGCCTCGGTCTTTCGGGAAGCCTTTCACCCGCAAAGCGCCGCAGGGGGCTTTCTCGGCTTCCTGACCTGCCGTGCCCTGCGGGTAGGAACCATGCGCGGGCTACTCTCCAACGAGGCGGGCTGTGGGACCGCGCCCACCGCGCACGCCTGCGCCGCGACCGATTCCCCCGCCTCGCAGGGGGTCTGGGGCATTTTTGAGGTGTTCGCCGACACCATCCTGCTCTGCACCGTAACCGCGCTGGTCATCCTCGTCAGCTTCCCCTCGGTGAGGTGCTGGGGTGACAACGCGGTGATGATGACCATCTCCGCCTACACGGGCGTGCTGGGACCCTGGGCAAAGTGGTTCTTCTGCGCGGCGGTGCTCTGCTTTGGCTATGCAACGGTCATCTGCTGGGCAGGCTACGGCAGGGAAGCCGTCCGCACCCTGACGCGGCGCAAGCTCCCCCTGCTTCTCTACCTCGCCGCATTCGCCGCCTGCATCCCGCTCGGCGCACTTCTCGCTCCCGCGGCAACCTGGACGGTTGCCGACTTCGCCATCGCCTCCATGACTGCCATCAACCTTTTCGTCCTCCTCGCCTGCCGCAAGGAAATCCGCACCGAGACCGAAAAGGTGTTCGGAAAGCGAAAAAGAAAATGATACTGTATTTTCTTTCAGTGAAAAAGAATTGACATCTTTCCCCTTTTATGATATACTTCTTCTATAGAAACTGACATAAGGGAGAATCATAATGAACAAACATTTTCATGCCGCTTTTCGTGCGCTGTCCCTATTATTACTTGTCGCATTGCTACTCGGTTTGGTCGGATGTCAAAGCGAAAAGGAATATACCGTCACCGACAACGAATTCTACAATGTAACCGCAAAGCGGACCACCTCCACCGCTCTGAATGTTCAGAACGGTTCCACAACCACCAACTACAATATTACCTGTAGCGCATACTGCAAGCGCTCGCTGACCGAATACAGCGCCACCGTTTTTGTATACTCAAAGGACGGCTCCCTGCTGAAAACGCTGAAAAGCGAGCATAAACTGGGTCTGCTCGCTAATTCCGAAATTTCCTTTCAAATTTCTATTGGTAAAGAACTCTATGACAAGGCTGATTCTTTTGACGTCCTGTTAAGCGGAAAATCCAATCAGAAAACAGGGAGTGCGGTTAAAAATAACAAGCACCGTTCAACCGCCGAAGCAACGCGCACCTATTCGGTCAGCTTTCATTCCGACAACCGCACAATCAAAACGGAAACCGTTTCCGAAGGGAAAACCGTTTCCGCACCGCAAGACCCTCGAAAAACGAACTATATTTTTGTCGGTTGGTATTCGGACGCACAATACAATACAAAATACGATTTTTCCAAGCCGATCACAAAAAATCTGAACCTGTATGCGAAATTTGAATTGGATGCCGCCTCCCTGACGAATCAGATCTCGCAGGATGCAATCAGAGGAATTTTCAAAATACACAACAAGAACTACAACACCTTTTTGGGAATCGAAACCTCATCGCTTACCTCGCAAGGCTCGGGCTTCTGCTTTTATGCCAAAAACAATGCCTGCTATATTCTGACCAATTGTCATGTTGCCAAAGCAAATCGCTCCTATGACAAGCAGGAGATTACGGTGGAAGATTACAGAGGACAAACCTACCGTGCATATCTCCATTCCATTTCCCCGGATTATGATCTTGCCTGTCTCTATTTTGAAGCGGATTCTTCCAAGATAAAGGTATTCCCTATCGCCTCGCAAAACCCCGAAAAGGGAGAACAGATCATCTCTGTCGGCGCTCCGAAAGGGCAGTCCAATACCATTTCCTACGGTGAAATCCGGAGATATGCCACCGTTACGCTCAGCAATACCCCCTCTTCTTCCAGTGATGTCACGTTTCCCGTCATGGAACACACCGCCTATACCGCCAGCGGATCAAGCGGCGGCGCTGTACTGAACGCAGAATTGACCGTCATAGGAGTTCACTATGCAGGATCGGAATCCGCGCAACTCGGCTATGCGATTCCCGCCGAAAAAATACAGGAATTTCTCAATCTGTATGTCTGGAAGTAACCGAATTCCGAAAAGCCTTGACATTTTCTCCTTTTTGTGGTATACTACCGATAGTTTTTCAGAAATCGGAGTCAAGCTACCATGGGTGTTCAAACTGTTTTTATCAATGTTCTGATTATGCTGTTCTACATGGCGTGCGGGTTCGTGCTGGTCAAGACCAAAAAAGCCAGCCCCGACCATGCGCGCTCGTTTTCGGGGCTTCTGCTCTACGTCTGCTCCCCCTGCCTGATCCTCTCGGCGTTTCAGTCGATGGAGTATTCGCTCCCCGACTTTGCAAAGGCGGCGCAGTTCTTCGGGGTCAGCCTTGCAACGCAGCTGCTCTTTCTCGGGCTTCTCTACCTGATTCTCCATCGCAAATACGGAGTATCAAAGTACCGCATCCTCACGGTTGGCGCGGTGCTCGGGAATGTCGGCTTCTTCGGGCTTCCGCTGGTGACGGGACTGTTCCCCGACCAGCCCATTGTTGCCTGCTACTCCACAATGTACATCACGAGCATGAATTTTCTGGTCTTTACGCTCGGGGTATTCCTCATCACGCAAAAGAAGCAGTACATCTCCCTGAAGGCGGCAATTCTGAACCCGACCACGCTGTCGGTCGCGGTTGCAATCCCGCTCTACCTGTTGCAGGTCCGTTTTCCGACCCCGATGGCGGACACGGTGTCCCTGCTTGGGAAGATGTCCACGCCGCTGTGCATGGTCATTCTCGGCAAGCGGCTTGCATCCATGCACCTCAAAGCCGTTTTCACGCAACCGTTTGCTTACGTTGTCTGCGCGCTGAAGCTGATTGTATACCCGTGGTTTGCCTACCTTTGCGTATGCTTTCTCCCGTTCTTTGACGAGACCTTCAAAATCAGCCTTTATGTTCTCAGCGCCGCGCCCTCGGGTGCCATCATTCTCTCCCTCGCGGAGCTCCACGGCTGTGAGCAGAAGCTGAGCGCCAACGTGGTGCTTCTGACCACGCTGTGCAGTCTCATCACCCTGCCGCTGATGCTCTTGCCGTTCGCATAACAAAAAAACGGCATAAAAAAAGAAAATGCGCAAAAAGACTTGACATTTTCGGAAAATGTGGTATACTATAAGTACAAGGATGCGTTGGCGGTTGGTCAGCGCCCTCCCGGTTAAGAATAACCGCCCCCTAAAGCTTGTTCAGAGGATTATGAGGGCGGTTATTTCTTTTTGTTGTCGTAATAGCTGAGAATTTCAAATACCAACCCAACAACCGAAAGAAACAGGCTGTAAAGCTGCATCAGTTCTCCTATAGAGAATATGTTCATGCTATCACCTCCCCTCTGCTATGCAGAAGAGAGTTCAACCAAAAGTCGTATCTGCTCTCTCCTGCTCGGAGGGAACCGATCAACCGCCATTGCATCCCGGCTTCCGTGCTTTCGCACTTTCGCGTTTTCTATTATACACCGCTTGACAGGATTTGCCAAGCGGTTTTTACTTATTTCGCCCAAAAAAGCGTCAGTTCTGATGTTGGCAGAAGCGCTTATCGTAATCCGCAATCGCCTGCTTTACAATCTCTTCCGCCTCGCGGGGACCGAACAGGCTCTTGACATCGGTCTGCTTGTTTTCCAGCTGCTTGTAAACCGAGAAGAAGTGCAGAATTTCGTCAAAGATATGCGGGGGCAGGTCATCGATGGAGTGGATGTTCAGATAGGTCGGGTCGGAAAACGGCACGGCGATAATCTTATCATCCATCTTGCCGCTGTCCAGCATCCGCATCACGCCGATGGGGTAAACGCGAATCAGCGTCATCGGGTAAATCGGCTCGGAGCAGAGCACCAGAACGTCCAGCGGGTCGCCGTCATCCGCGAAGGTGCGCGGGATGAAGCCGTAGTTCGCGGGATAGTGCGTGGAGGTATACAGAATGCGGTCCAGCCGCAACAGCCCCGTGTATTTGTCCAGCTCGTACTTGCATTTGCTCCCCTTCGGAATCTCGATCACCGCCGTAAAATCCGCGGCATTGATCTGTGCGGGGTCCATATCATGCCAAATGTTCATATGATGTGCTCCTTTCCGCCAACCGTTCGGGATTGGCAAAGGGCTGTAAAAGTTGTTTTACAGCCCCATGATTGTTATTGGTTTTCCGCGTATTTTCCGTAGTAGGATGTGTAATACTTGCTCTTGCTGTGCTTCCCTCTGCGGTTGCGGTTCAGGACCGCGCCGAGGATGCGGCAGCCGCTCTTTTTCAGCTGTTCGGTTACACGCTGTGCCGTGTGATAGCTGACCGTTCCCGCGCCGACCACAAGCACTGCGCCGTCGCACGCCGTTGCCATCACTGCCGCGTCAATCACCAACCCGAGCGGCGGGGTATCAATCAGGATGTAGTCATAGTGCTCCCGCTCAGCGTTCAGTAGCTCTCCGAAGGCGGAGGAGCCAACCAATTCGGTCGGGTTCGGCGGGAAGGGTCCCGAGAAGATGACGTTCAGCGTGGGAATCTGCGTGGCAAACAGCACCCCGTCCAGCTCCAGCTGACCCGAGAGGTACTGGCTCAAGCCCGTCAGTCCCGTTTCCTTTGTATAACGACTTGCATATGCGGATTTGCGCAGGTCCGCGTCAATCAGCAGGACCTTTTTGCCGGTGCGTGCAAGACCGACCGCCGTTTCAAATGCGATCGTGCTCTTTCCCTCGCCCGCAACACTACTGGTAATCAGGATGGTTTTGACATCCCGTCCGCTGAACAGAATATTGGTCCGCAGGGTGTTGAACGCCTCGCGCGTGCCGTAATCCTTGTTATCCTCCAGAATCAGCTCAATGGTCCTCATGCCTTGTCTCCTTTCGCCGCCGCGGTCTTTTCACGGGGTGTATGACGGTAAGGAATCTGCCCCAGCAGATTGATGCCGAGATATTGGTCCAAATCCTCCGCGGTGTTGATCTTGTCATCCGTCACATAAATGATGAAGAATACCAGATACGCCAGCAGGACTGCCGCAATTCCGACAAGCAGAATCTTCGATTTGGAAATCGGGTTGGAAACCACCACACAGCTCTCGGGATGTTCCGTGTCGAGCTTATCGACATACTGCGAATACTCTTCCTTCACCAGATTATCGTTGAAGTATTCCACGCTGTTCCGCGCCAGCGAATCAACCAAATCCACCGCATCCTTCGCGCTTCTTGCCGTCACCGACAGCGTAATCAGACGCGAGCCCTCGGTGTTGCTGACCTTCACCATACTCGACAGCTCCTTATTGGAGAGCGAATTCATGCCCAGCTCCTCGCGGGTCTGGGTCAGAACGTTGCCCATGGTGACCGACTCTATAAAATCGCTTACAAGTGCGTTGGAAATGGAGACCTGCGCCGCCTGCATGGACCCTGAGGTCCGAATGATGTAAACCTTTGCCGTGGCGGTATAAAGCGGAACGTGCGTCAGCTTCAGCACGCCGAACACGCCGCCGCAAACCAGTGCGCCAACCAACAGCAGCACCCACCAGCATCGGCAAAAGACCTTTACAAAGTCGCCGAACCGAATTTCAATTTCCCTGTTTTTCGTTTCTTCCATGCTTCTCGTTTCTTCCATGACCCCATATCCTTTCTGATGTAGCTACCGGAATCCGCTCCGGAGTGTCGTCCTTTGTCACAGTGCCGAGCGGCTCGTCCCGAACCACCCGCCAAGCATTCTCCCATGTCAGCGCGCGCACGGTCTCCGCATCGCAATAACGGGAAAGCAAATCGATACAAACCGAAATTTTCGGCTGTCTGGAGGTCAGATTATGACCGTCCGAGGAAACGATATCCACCAATCGGCTTTTGACAAGCCTTTTCCACAGCGCCTTTGCCGATCTGCCCCAGCATCCAACCGCGTCGGCGGCGTTCACCTGAACCACCCCGCCGCTATCGTGAAAGTCCTCAATCCACGTCATGTGGGAGGCAAGGCAACGGTACCGCTCGGCGTGCGCCAGTATCGGGCGGTAGCCCGCACTGCGCAGGTGCTTTACGGCGCTTTCAATCTGAAAAAATTCTACATCCTCGGGGAAATCCACCAGCACATAGCGGCTTCCCGCAACGGTGCGGCACCTGCCCCTTCCAAGCGCCTCGATACAGCCGCCGTAGTAGCCCAGCTCGTGACCGAGGAACAGCGCCAGCTTGGGATAGGTCTTTTCCGCGTACTCCCGCAGGACCTCAAACGCCGCCTGCGAGCTATCGTATGTATCGCCGAACAGATAGGGAGAAAAGTGCGGGGTCAGGCAAATGGCTCTGGTTCCGTCCGCGTATGCCATATCCAGCATGGCAAACATTTCTTCTTTGGTTTTTGCCCCATCATCCACACCGAACAGCAGGTGGGAGTGCAAATCGAAATATACTGCCACGCGGAAAAGCGCTCCTTCTTTTCAAAATCCCTATATAGTATAGCACACATTGCGCGTTATTTCTACCGATACGACAAAAGGTTAACAATGTTTTAACAATTAAATGGACATCCTGACAACAAACAAAATCACGCCCCAGATTCCGCCCGCAAGCGTGCCGTAAAGCAGGACGGGACCCGCAACGGTAAAAATCTTTGCGCCCACTCCGAGCACCAAGCCCTCAGCGTGGCTGTCGATGGCGGGAGAGACCACGGCGTTTGCAAAGCCCGTGATGGGGACCAGCGTCCCTGCGCCCGCATATTTTGCAATTTTGTCGAATACACCAATTCCGCTGAGCAGCGCGGCAATGAAAATCAGCGTTACGGAGGTCATGGTCGCGCTGTCGGCGGCGTTCAGGTGGACGCATTCGCTCCAAAAGGTGCGGAGCAGCTGCCCGAGAACGCAAATCATCCCGCCGACCCAGAAGGCGCGGAAGCAATTTTTGAGCATCGGCGAGTGCGGGGCGTGTGCGTCGGCAAAGCGGCGGTAGGTTTCGCGGTCCATTGACTGATGATTCATGGAAATCCCCCCTTTTTTTCCGTCAGTTTGTCCCCGCGCGCCGACTTTCATGCGTGAAGGAGGAAAATTTCCGAAAAATGCTTGATTTTCGCGCCTGTTCGGTATATAATAGAGTGAGAGGACCAAACAGGAGGAAACGCGCATGACATGGAAGGAATTTCAGGAACAAACGCGGCAGATTACCGATGCGGCGGCGGAGAAGCTCGGAAACGCGACCGATCTTGCGGTTTTGCGGCTACAGCTTCGGACCGAAAAAATGCGTCTGCGCTCGGCGTATGAGGAATTCGGGGAGATTGCCTACCTCAGCTTTACGTCCGAGGACGAGGACGGCGCAGAGGCGCTGGCGGAGTATATCAAAGCCATTACGCTGATGCGCGAGCAGATTGCGAATCTGGAAAAACAGCTCCGCGACAAACGGAACGAGAAATAAACGGAACGCATGACCGAAAAGGTCATGCGTTCCGTTTATTTTTGAATTGAACCGTTTACAATTGTATTGTCACGCTTAATATCCGCTATATCATCTTGTGTACAGGTTCCCCATTGCGGAGAAAAGCGCACTTCACCGCCCGCCTCCAACATCAGCTTAAAGGAAAAAGCATTCTCTTCGCCTATCCCTATTTGGTCAGTAAAAAGAGAAGTGCCGTTCGGGAGCGTCATCTTGCAATATCCCGTTTTGGCAGTCCCCGAGGCAGTGAGCGTGACAGTATACTCAACGCCTGCCATCAAGGTATATGTGCCGTTCTGCCCGCTTAACTCGGTCTCCCCGTTTTTCGCAACAATATCAATGTTGTAGGTAGCAGACATAATGGTAGCTGCGGGGGCGGATTGCGTGGAGGTAAACCACGCCCATGTCATGCCGCACAGCAACACCAGACAGAGCAGGATAGACAGCACGGACGGAAGCAGAATTTTGGTCAAATTACCCTCTGCCTTTGCTTGCATCATAAAATTCATAACAAAATACTCCTTTCGTTATGCGAATCGGCTACCGAAACGGATAAACCGTCGCTTATCCGCTTCGGTAGCCCCTCCACCCGATGGGTGGAGAGACAAATTTTTTATTTATTTACATCATACTCGCCATTGGCAAGTTTCATACTATGCCCTTCCGCAGGTGCATCATATGCACTGTCACCGTAAGAAACATAGTAATCCGCATAACCGCCCCAATAGTAACCTTGACAAATCCAATATTTTCCGCTTACAATTTTTTCCACGGTGGAATCCTCAGTTACATCATTGGTGCTGTAGGTCACCTTCACGTTAACCAAATCTGCATATTTTTCATTCGCATCATATTCGACTACAATATTTTCAACTGTGCAGTTTTCCACCGTTGTATTGTCAACACCGTTTCCACGTTGAATATTGCCTGCAAGTCCACCCATGTTATAAACGGCGTGAATGGTATTATTCTTCGATACGCAATCCCTGAATGTAACCTTTACGCCGGGGTCTGCACCCATGCCCAACAGACATCCGATTTTACCGTAGCCCTGAATGGTGCTATTAACCACACTGACATTCTCAAAGAGCGTCGTTCCGTAGGTATAGCCCATCACAACGCCACCGACATTTCCAACATAGCCATTATACCATTCAGCATGGGGAAATGCAACATTCGCAGAATCAAAAGTGAGATTCTCAATAGTAATTGAGCCGCTCGTCTGACCAATAAAGCCTGCACCGTATCCACCGCTATTCGGATTGATACAATCCCGAACAATCATATTTTTGATGGTATGCCCGTTACCGTTAATCACAATGTGATCCATTTTACCCCAACCATTGATCGGCTTCCAAAGTCCGGCACTCAAATCAATATCGGCAACGATGTTCACGGTATAGCCGGAGTAGTTCTTTCCCTTATCGGTAATCTGCTTTGCAAACAGAGCCAGTTCCGAGGCGGAAGCAATTGTCACAACCTTCTTTTCCGTATCAACGGGCGTTTCAAAATCGGCATCGTCCGTGAGCTGATCGTTCCAATCTCCCTTTGCATAGGTATAGGTAAACGGAGAGAAATGCGAGGTCAACATCGTTACCTCACCCTTGGCACTGTCATAATAATAGTCCTGATCTGCGGTAAGGTCTGCCACAGTATCCTTCTTTGTCATTGCGGTGCCGTTATGATAGAGCGCGAATCCATTCAAACTCTTGCCAACATTCATTACAACGCGAATCAACTCCGTGTTGTCCTCTGCAAGACCTACCATCTTTACTTCCAGAGTTTGGCTTACATCGGTTGCTTTTACCGTAAAGTTTTCGGGGTCTGCGGCTTCATGGATGGTCAGGACCAGCTTCGTATCGTCGACCTTCGCGCCTGCGGGAACCGTAACCTTTGTCGAGCTGTCCGTGGAGGTCAACTCGCTTTTCTCGGTTGTTTTTCCGGATTCGTCCACCGTCACCGTTGCAACCGCAACAATCGGGTAGGTTGCATCCTTGTCATAATCACTGCCGTTGCTATCGGATTCATCAGCATACTGCGTTGCATAAACCGTGATTCCGAGACCGTTCAGCTTTAAGCCCTGATAGGTATTGCCCGCATCCTCTGCCATATGACCTTCGATGTAGAGAACGCCGCTCGTTTCATCCTTTTTGAGGACCGCCTCATAGCTATCCAAATTCACAACCGCGCCGTTTTCGTCCACGACCGAGAATTTGATTACCTTCAGCAATTCGTTGTCACCCGTTACGCCGTTCAGGAGCATTTTGTACTTGAGCGCAAGGTTGCCAATGTTCTTGACCTTGAAGCCCGGGGTTCTGAAGGTCGCGCCCGGCTCCCAGAGGATATCAGCGGAGCCATCCTTGTTGACAAAGCTCATGTCGGAGCCCTTCAAAGAAACGCCTGCTTCGTTTACAATGTCAATTTTCAGATTGCCCGCCTGAATGGTATTCACTGCCGTTGTTGCGGTGTCGGTAAACCACGCGAAGGTGGAGCCGACGAGCATTGATACGCAGAGGACCAGCGAAAGCAGGCTTGCAATCAACGCTTTTTTGGTGTTGTTGGTTTTCATCGTTTCGTCTCCTTTTCTGTAATTGTCGACGCACGGTCAGAAAGGCATCCCGCGCCGACGCAAGGAGACCTTCCGCTATTTCGTCTTTTTCCCGTCTTGATTGGTTGATATCACCAATTCAGAAAGATGATACCCCCCCCCCCGTTATACAGATTGCCGATTGTCTGTTTTTCATAAAAGACTTCTCCTCCTCTCATGATTTTGCCATTCGGCTACCGAAACGGATAAACCAACGCTTATCCGCTTCGGTAGCCCCTCCACCCGATGGATGGAGAGACTGATTGATTTTATTCCGGAACAACGGTATACCAAACTTCACCGTTATCTTTCGTTTCAGAGGTCACCTTGTAGCCGTCTGCCACAAAGTTGGTTCCTGCGCCCTCTGCCGAATTGTTGGACGGGTCAAAGTTGACAAATGTGCCACCCTTAACAATAATCTTAGCCGTGCCATTCTTGTAAGCAGCATCGACGCAGTTCAGCAGGAAGTTTGTATAATAAGGAGCGCCAAACGGCTCGCAAGCAAAGGTTCCGCCGTTGATAATCAGCGTTCCCTTCTGAACCTGAACCGTTGTACCACCGCCGTAGTAAGAACCGCCATTGATGGTCAGGGTTGCACCATTTCTCACATTGAGAGCATAGCCGCCATTTGTGCCCGTATTGATTCCGCCGTTTTCGTCTGCATTGATGGTAGTGTCAGCATCTACAATCAGCGCAACAAAGTTTGTGCTATTGTTCCCCATATCATCAGGGGAAATGATTTTTGCGTTCAGATTCAGTGTAGTCGGATTCTTGATAATAACGCGAGCGTCCGAAGTGTCGGCACTGTTCCCCGTTTCAATATCGGTAAAAACCGTAACAACACCGCCTTCTTTAAGCACTTCTTGCAATTTTGAAGATTCTACAACGGTATACCAAATATCACCGTTTGCCTGCTTCTGCGCAACAACCATATAGCCCTCTGCCACAAAATTGCCGCCCAGATTATCATCGCCCTTGGAAGGGTCATAGTTTACAAACGTACCGCCTTTAACCGTAATCGTTCCGGGCTTGCTGTTGCTCTGATTCAGCACATAGTATCTGCCGCCGTAGCTGTAATTCGTATAGAAGAACCCACCCTCAATTACGATATTACCGTTCTCTGAATAGACAACCGAGTTTCCGTAGCCGTCTGCATCACCGCCAACGGTAAAGGTTCCGCCCTTGATGGTTACCTTTGCTCCGTTAGCCGCCGCAACGCAGATATTGTTTCCGCCATTGCCGCCATCATAAATACCATCCGTGATGGTAACATCTGCATCCGCGCCAATTGCCTTCACTGCAATTGCATTCGCATCGGTAGCGGTGACGCCGACATCCAGCGTCTGCTTTCCTGTAAACGTCTTACCTGCGTCAATCACCTCGGTATACGCCGCGCCATCGTCATATGTATTGCCGTTGCTGTCGTTCTCCACCGTATCCTGCGTTGCGTAAACGGTGATTCCGATGCCCTCCAGCTTCATATCCTGATATTTGTTGCCTGCGGTCTCGTCCATATGTCCTTCGATGTAGAGCAGGTCGGACACATCGTCCTTTTTGAGATGTCCTTCAAAGGTGGAGAGATCAACCGTCGTGCCGTCCGCCTTCACGACCTTGAAGGTGATGACATCCAGCAGCTCATTGTTTCCGTCCACGCCGTTGAGCACCATCTTATACTTGAAGGAAAGGTTGCCAATGTTCTTAACCTTGAAGCCGATTGTGCGGAAGGTCGCACCCGGCTCCCAAAGAATGTCCGCAGAGCCGTCCTTATCGACAAAGCTCATGGACTTGCCCTTCAGAGAAGCTCCCGCTCCATCCACAATATCAACCTGCAATTTACCCGCTTGAATCGTATTCACCGAAGTTGTTGCGGTGTCGGTGAACCACGCGAAGGTGGAGCCGACGAGCATTGATACGCAAAGCACCAGCGAAAGCAGGCTTGCGATCAACGCCTTTTTGGTGTTGATGGTTTTCATTTTTTTCGATCTCCTTTTTGAGAATTTGCCGACGCACGGTCAGGAAGGCTTCCCGCGTCGACACATCGGAGACCTTCCGCTATTTGGTCTTATCTTTACCGTCACAATTAGTTGTTTTTACCAATCTAAAAGAGACGATGCCCCCCCCCATGGTATAATTTGCCGATTTGTGCAATTCTCATAAACCGTTCTCCCTTCTGTCTATGCCTCTCGGCTACCGTAGGACGCAAGCGCCGCTTTCGCTCTACGGTAGCCGCTCCACGTTTCGTGGAGGGCTTGTTTTTTCTTTCTTATTGTTATTATTGTTACTGTTTACTCCGCCCGTTGCGTCTCTGCCGTCTCTGCGGGCTCCGCAGGCGCTGTCGGCTCTTCCGATGCCACCTCTGCGGGCTCGGTGGTCGGCTGCTCCGCTTCTGCGGGCTCCGCCGTCTGTGCGGGTTGTGCAGGCTGAGCAGGTTGTGCCGTCTGTGCGTTCTGCGCTTCCATTTGCGCCTTCATCGCCATCAGCTCCGCCATCATCTTCTGCGTTTCCTCTTTTTCGGCGGCGAGCTTGGCTTTTTCCTCCTCCAGCGCCGCGTTCTGCTCGGACTTATACTGCTTGAACAGCCGCACGCTCGTCAGTCCCTGCGAAAGAATCAGGAGCAGGAACGGGACTAGGATACAGACGATATAGCCGGGGGTGGTTTTGAGGAAGTCGAAGAAATAGCCAAGCTTCGGGATGTGGAATTGGTATTTTCCCACCACAAACGGGTAGGTAACCACCTTTTCGTCGTCGGTATCGGTCGTGGTACCGTAGGTCACAAAGCCCGCGTTACCCTCCGCATCGGTGGTCAGTCTGCGGATTTTATGCGTCACGGTCTCGCCGAAGTTCTCGGTATTCTGTGAGATGTAGGAAACGATGTCCCCCTCCTTCAGCGTTGCGGGGTCCACCGCCTTGACAAACACCAAGTCGCCCGCCGCAAAATCGGTTGCCTTCATGGAGTCGGACAGGACCTTATACATCTTCAGCCCGAACAGACTGCGGTCGTTCCGATTCAGCGTGGTTGCGGAAATGATGGTAAAGATCATCATGAAAACCGCCACGGCGACCACGACCCATGTCACAATATTCTTCATCAGATTCAGGGCCTTTTCCCGCTTCGGAACCGTTTGCGTTTTTACTTCTTCATCCATGCTCAATTCTCCACCTTAATGAAACTTTTTGTCGGGGTTATTCGGGACCTGCGTTGCACGCGCGCTGAAATCAAAGCTCAGCAGGGCATTCTGCAATTCGTCACCCGCGTCCTCGTCAAAGTGAAACCAAACCGTCAGCGTTTTTTCGCCGCCGATTTCCAGCGCGTCCGCAAACGCCTCCGTGTTCTCCTCGTTCAGGTCGTTCAGCTTCCCGCTTGCAAGTACCTTGTCCCCGTCGCGGATTTCCACCTCCACTGCGTTCGCCATTGCGCCGCTGACGTTGCTGAAGTAAATCTTATACCACACCGCGCAGGTGCCCAGATTCTCCACCGTAAAGCTCTTTTCCATGCTCTGCCCGGGTGCAAACACGCATTCGCCCGCCGAGACGATCGGCTTTCCGTCATTCAGGTTCAGGCGGACACTGCCCGTGGAGAACAGATGCCCGTCGGTTGACACCGTGGAAACAACCAGAATGAAGGTGGTCACGGTAAGCGCCGCCGTCAGCAGAACGATTGCAACGATGCTGACCGTCAGCCGTCTGATTACGCCCTTTGCCGCTTGTTCGGTCATTTTGCGTCACCCTCCTTTGATTCGGCGGAGAGGACCGACCAGCGGAAGCTCAGCTTCAGTGAAGCATCCTGCGCCGCGCCATCCGCCGCTTCATCCACCGTTACCGTAATTTTATACGGGATTTTCCGTTCCTTGCTTCCGTTGAACAGAATCTTTTCCGAATACACGGTTTCCGCCGCACGGCTCAGCTTTTCCTCGCAAAGAACCTGCCCGTTTTCCGCATCCTCAACCTTGATGATGAGTGCGTCCGCCAGTCCCTTTGCATCGTCCGAGACCTGCACCGAGAACGCCAGCATCAGGTCCTCCTTATGGGAGAGCCGCACCGTGTAGGTCTTGCTCTCGCTGTCCCCGGGGAGCAGACCCGCGCCGCCGAATTCCCAGTTTTCCTCAACGGCTCCGATGCTGTTGTTGCGCACCGTCACCTCGCCCGATGCCGCGCGCAGCCGTTTGACCGTCTGCACGGCAAGCAGGACCAACGACACCGACAGCAGTGCCGCCAGCACCGCAATGATGATTTTATATTTTTTGAGAAGTGTCACCGTCTACCGCTCCTTTCCGTCTCGCCGCCCTTGCGGATAATATGTCTGAGATACAGACCTCCGCCGAACAGCGACAGACTGCAAAGCACAAACGCCAATCCCTCCGCCTCTGCGGAGCCGAAATACACAACCGCCTCGTCCGCGTAGCTTCTGCGAATGATTGCCATCACAATCATGTACAGCAGGACCACCGCCACAACCATCAGCACAACCCCCGGGGCGCTCTGCACACCCGCGACGAAGTAGCCGACCATCGGAATTCTCGTGCCGCGCCAGACCCCGCGAATGTCGGTGTTCTCCACCGCCACGCTCTCGGTTTCCGCATCTCCCTTGACCAGCGAAACCGCGCCGTGCCGCTCGGTAATCCGCCCCAGCACATAGCCGCCGTCGGTATGATAGGAGACCACCGTTCCAACGGTCAGGTCCTCCTCTCCCACGGGGCGCAGAATCACCAGATCGCCCTTTTTCACGGTCGGCTCCATGACGCCCGTCTTTGCCGCCGCAGGCTTCCAGTTGATGTTCCCGGGAATCCTGTCGCCGAACAGCAGGGACTCCGCAATCAGGAGCACACTGCTGATCATCAGCACCGCAATTACAAACCACAGGATGCCCGTGAGGAATCGCAGAAAGCCGCGTCCCGCACCCGTATGTATCTCTTTTTCCATCCCGTCAACTCCTTTCGGAAAAGCAAAAGCCGCTTTTCCCGTTCAAAGTACGCAAACACGCGCCCCGCGCCATGCTTTTTCGCACGGCGCAAAGCGCGTTTTCCTTATGCAGGCGTGTCGGTCCGCTCCTCGCAGGCACAGCCAAAAGCCCCGTACACGGGGTGTGCGCAAATCCGTACAGGCTGTTTTGACAAATCGTTACCGAAGCAACGCATGGGTCCTGCCTCCTTTGGCGAATCTATCCAACGATTTTTCCCTACTATTACAACATTTGTATTATAGCACAGATTCCCGCATTTGTCAATAGCTTTTTTTCAAAATTTACATTTATACACGCGCAACGTGCGCATCGTGCGCGCGAGGGCGGAGGTCATTTAATCTTTTTGAAGTTTCCCACAATGCCGTTCACGGTGGAAATATAGGCGAACGTATTGTCATATTTACGGATGATACGCTCGAAATCCACCACCTGACGGCGGTTGATGACGCAGACCAGCATGGCGCGGTTGGAGTGGGTATACATTCCCTCCGCGCGCAGGACGGTACAGCCGTGGTGCAGGGTGGTAATCAGCTCACGCGAGAGCTGCTCGGGCTGGGTGGTGATGACCTCGAATTTTGCCGCCGCGCGGTTACCCTTGAAGATGGCATCCGAGGTTCTGCCGTTGACGAAAATGTAGACCACGCAGAGGATTACCGGCTCGTAGCGGAAGTTATACACGAAGAATGATGCCACCGCCACAACCGCGTTGATGGTGAAGATAATCCACACCGTATTGTATTCGGGATGTGCGCGGTGAATGAATTCGCCCACCACGTCGCTCCCGCCCGTGGAGCCGCCCATACGGACCGACATACTGTAGAGGAACCCGTTGAAGAATCCCGCCGCAATTGCCGCGAGCAGTCTGCCGCCAACGTCCTCCGCTTGGAACACGATTCCCGATTCGGCAATCCCAAGCCGTTCGCTGATGAGGAGCGAGGCGGAAAAGACGAGGATAAAGGTCAGCGTCCGAAGGGCATAGGAGCGGTTGAGGACAAAGCACGCCACAATCAGCATCGGGATATTGACAATCAGCGACAGATACCCCACCTTGAAGCGGAAGAGGTACTGAATCATGGTGACGATACCGTTGATTCCCGCAGGCGCAAAGCTGTTGGGGAACACGAAAATTTCGTACACCATTGCGAAGGCGACCGCAAACAATGCAATCGCAAGGTAGCGGGACACGCGCGTGTTCCCGAGCTTCCGAATGAAAGACATAGAGGCTGATACTTCCTTTTTCTGTAAATTCACAAAACGGCGGTTGCGTAGCCGCCTTCGGGGGCAGACTTATTCAGTCTGGGATTTCCACGTCCACGGCAACGCTGGCTTCCCGCACGGCGTGCATATGGGCTTTGACGGTTCCGCAATGGTACGGGTCCTTCTGATAGCGCTCCAGCGCGTCGCGGTCCTTGACCGTAACCTCCAGAATCACGTCATAGCTCCGCTCGCTGTGCAGAAAATCCACACCCGCAAACAGGTCTATGACCTCGGGGACCCTCCCCTTCATCGTCAGAAGCAAATCCCGCGCTTCCCGCGCCTTTTGCGGGGTGCAGTCCTTCAGCTTGAAGCAAACAATGTGCCGAATCATTGTATTTCTCCTTTGTTTTCGGAATCGTTCTTATTCTCGTTCTTGATTTCGGACCTTGAAGAGGAGGTTTTTGACCTGACGGTTGCCTTTTTACACCGTGCAAGCCAGCGGTCCAGAAACCGCAATTGCTCCTGCGTGTGGAACCAATGCTCCCCGTTTTCCATCACGGTCAGCGTGGCGGAATGGGTTGCGGCAAACTGCTCCGCCACCTCGCGCGGGAGCATGGCATCCGCGCCGCCGATCAGGATGTCGGTCCGCACGTTCCACTCTATGGGATGCTCCCGCACATAGGTCAGATACTCCCACGAGAGCACCTCGCCGAAATCGGTTGGGACCGTCCCCTTCTCGCGCAGGGTTTCCTCGTCCACGCCTGCCCGACGCATCATATCGAGTATCAGGCGCTCCATATCCAGAATGGGCGAAATCAGATACGCGCGGTCCAGCTTATCGTCAATTCCCGCGTTCATCGCATAATACGCGCCGATGCTGTTTGCAATCAGGGACACCCTGTCGCATTCCCGCGCCAGCGCACCGACCGCCACGCGGATTTCCTCTCTCGTTTCCCATGGTGTTTCGGACCGATAATCCAGCCCCATCACCGCCCGACTCGGGAAAAGCTGACCAAACCGTGCGGCTTCCTCGGGACTTCCGCCTTTTCCGTGAACATATAAAATTGCACTGCGCATCGGCATCCTCCGTTCCGTCTCCAATCTGCATTCTGCATTCTGTACTCTGTATACTGCATTCATTATAACACATTTTTTCCGCTTTTTCAACGGTGCGCGCCAAATAAACGGATTTTTTTACAATTGGTGTTTTTTTCCACGCAAAAAAGCCTCCCTTGTATAAAGGGAGGTGACACGCGAAGCGCGACGGAGGGATTGTCGTGCAGGCTTTCAGCTGTGCCCCGACGAGGTCTGCCGCTTTTCCGCAGGCGACTTCCGATGTCCGTCCGTCAGGAAGCCCATTTGCGCGAACAGCCCCGACAGGAAGTCCTTCAGCTTTGCCCGCAGACGGTGCCAGCGCATTTTCGCCGCCGCTTCCGTGGTCCCCAAGCGCTCGGAGACCTGCCGAAACGGTTGCTCCTGATTCACAACCAGATCAAACAGCCGCCATTCGAGCTCGGTCAGCGCGTTCCGTATCTCGGTCAGGTAATGCCGATACCGCTCGGTCTCCTCCCGCTCGTCGAGGTGGTGGAGCAGGTGCGCCGCCTCACGCTCCAGTCGGGCGCGCCCGCTCTCGTCGTCAAGGGAGACCGTTTGCAGACGCTTCTTCTTTTTGCAGTCCAGCACCTTGTTGCGCGCGGTGCGGAAGAGCCAGACCCGCACCGTGGTCGGTGCGTGGCTTTGCAGGGTGTCCCATTTCCGATAGAGCAGCATGAAGCATTCGCTTGCAAGGTCCTCCGCGCAATAGCAGTCGTTCGGAAATTCGGACAGGCAGTAACGAACGATCTCCCGATGGAAGGCGCGGAACGCTTCCTCATACGTCACGCCAACCATTTTTTACGCCTCGACCTCCACCATGCGGCAAATCTCGAACATCACCCGAACAAGGCATTCCTGCTCTGCCGGATTCAGCTTTCCGATTGCGTCGTTCAGCTCGGGCAGGACCGAATTCTGCCCCGTTCGCGTACAGCCGAACACGAATTCATCCAATGACAGGTCCAACAGCTTGGTCATGCGAAAAATGTTCTCGGGGCTCGGATAGGTCTTTCCGTTCTCGATAAAGCTGACGGACTTCTTGGTCATCCCCAGCGCCTCCGCCAGCTGCTCCTGCGTCATCTTCTTTCTGACCCTCCCCGACTGAAAAAAGCGCCCCAGACGGCGGCGCATTTCCGGGTCCGTATTTCGGTTGAAGTTTCTCTCTGTCATTTGCGAAGCCTCCCGTTCCTTGATGTTATTATTTTACACGAAAGGTAATCGGATGTAAATCCACCAACAGTCCATCCGATTACCTCCGATGTTATATTTCGTGTCGAAAATTGTCAGAAAAAAGAAAAAAGGAAGGAATTTTACCGTTTTCGGTTTTCTCCCGTTACTTTTTCGGCGCTCGGTCAACTTATTATCGGACAAACAAAAAAAGAAACCGACCCGTATGGAAAGCCATGCGGGTCAGCTGTTTTTTTTGCTCGGCGGAAAAGCCTTGAGCGAAGGGAGGAAACACATGAGAAATACACAGGAACGCAAAGAACGGATACTCCGATTGCTGACGCTTCGGGAGAAATGGACCATGCGGGAGCTGGCGCAGGAGCTCGGCGTGGCGGAACGGACCGTGATGCGGGATATCACCGACCTCAGCCTCACCAAGCCGATTTGCGTGGACACGGGCAGGCGCGGCGGCGTTTATCTGCTCGACCGCGGGTGCCTCACCCGCCCCACGCTGACCGCGCAGGAAACTGCGGCGCTGAAGCGCACCATTGCGTTTTTTGACACCAATACAAACGATTTGCATCACGGCGGAGAGCTCGCGCCGCCGACCTCGGCAGAGCTGCAAGCCCTCCGCGAAATCGTTGCCTACTACGGAAAGCCCTGATAACGCATCCACGCCCTGTCGCAAGCGCACGGAAAGTGCCGTGCTTGCGGTCATGGGGACCTTCAGGAAGCCCCTTGCGGATTTCGGCAACGTCCGAGGTCCCGCTCATCCTTTTCCACGGTGCAGAGGAGGTCGGACAGAATCGTGCGCTCCGCCGCCTTTTCCGCGCGCAGTGCCCCCTGAAGCACCTCAAGCAGGTCGGGGCGGCGGCTCCGACAGCTGACCGCGTACAGCATCCGATCCCGATATGCCGCATCCACAAGCGGACGGTAGCGCGAGCTGAATGCGGATCCCCAGCCGTGTCGCCGCTCCAACAGCTCCAAACGGTCCAGCATACATTTCCTGTGCTCCCAGACCGCGCGAAGTGCCTGTCGGTCCGCGCGCGAAAGCGGGATTTCTCCGCAGGCGAGCCGCCCGAAATAGAGCGCCAGAAGCTCCTGCACCGCAATGCCCTCCACCGTACTGCGCTCCGACTGCAACGGGGAGAAAACGTCCGTGTCCGCCTCGAGATACAGGCTCAGATACCGCAGCATCTGCCCCTCGTTCAGCCGTACCCGCAGGTCGCGCATACGGCAAGCGGTCATCGTGCTGTAGGCTCCGTGCGCAAGGCAGGACCGAAGCCCCTCTTCAAAGCATTCCTGCGGGAGCCAGATTTGGCGGAAGCACCGCGTGCTGTCATAGGCGGCAATGCTGTAGGTCCCGTCGTTATCGTCATACCCGCACAAAATGCCGTCGTTGTGCCCGTGACGGAGCCCATAGCCGCTCATGCCGGGCAGGTCGTAGCCGTCCACGCCGTTGCAGTAAATATAGAAGCCCTTGTGCAGCAGCTCCCGAATGATTTCCCGACAGTACGGGAGCCCGAAGCGAAAGGAAACGGTGTATTGCTCCAGACAGGAAAAATCCCCGATGCGGGCGTGCGGAATTCCCGTGTGCGTTCCCGCACAGCCGTCCAGAAACCGCTTTGCGCACGAGAGCGTGACGCATTGGTTCAGGACCGCATGATAAGCCGTCGGATGCCCGCGCATGGCAAGGCAAGCGGCGGCACTCTCGAGCGAAAAGGTGAACCACGGGGTCTTATACGGAAGCTGAATCGCGCCGGTCATCGTTCGTCACCTCCTTCACCTTCCGTTTTGCCGTGCGCAAGCCGTTTCGCATCGGACAAAAAGCATCGTTCGGTTTCTTCATGTTGGTCTTCC
This sequence comes from Clostridiales bacterium UBA6330, assembly GCA_002438075.1. Taxonomy (GTDB): domain Bacteria; phylum Bacillota; class Clostridia; order Oscillospirales; family CAG-272; genus UMGS1865. Next base: position 18,888 of record DJSQ01000188.1, on the reverse strand, counting down.
TTTCTTTTCTTTTTTCAATGACTGCTTCCGACATCATTCCGTTCACAGTCTCATATGATACAAATATTGTAACACAAAACCCTGACAAAATATGTCATGGTTTTGGAAGAAAAAGGATTTCTTTCCATAAAAGCGAGTTTCACCTACTTTTTTGAAAAATAGGGTCGAATCAGGAGATAAAGGCTCAAAAAGCAGGATTAAGTGGTTCAATTTCTGCCTTTCTCTTCCCCAAATTGTTTCCCGACATTCTTTTTTATATAAATTCTTGTTCTCGTTCTAATAAAATTTAGTATTTCCGGAACCGATTTCCGCAAATGCTGTCTTGCAATGTGCGGAAAAGCATGGTATAATAAAAGCACAGGCAAACGAATATCGCATTCAGGAGGCATAAAAAATGAACCTCGGAGAAACCATCAAGCGGTTGCGGCAGGAAAGAAGCATGACGCAGGAGCAGCTTGCCGAATATCTGAACGTGTCCGTTTCGGCAATTTCCCAATGGGAAACGGGAAGAACCGCTCCCGATATTTCCACGCTTCCCGTCCTTGCGGACTTTTTCGACATCTCACTCGACAACCTGTTTGATCGGACCTATGAAAAAAAGGATTCGGAAATCGAAGCCTATCGTGCACGGTCACAAGCATATCGGAGTAAGGGAGAGACGGAAAAGGACCTCGCACTGTGGCGCGAAGCAACGCAAAAATACCCGATGGACTTCTCCTGCCTCTCCGCCCTTGCCCACAACCTGTTTCAGATATCGGTCAGCGGAAGCGGGCAGGAGGCGGAGAGGGACGCGTCGGAATGTATCGCCATCTGCAAACGCATTCTGCGGGACTGCACGGAGCAGGACCTCCGAAACAGCGCAATTCAAAAGCTGGTGCTCCTCTATTCCATGCCGCAGCTCCCGTTTGCAAGCGAGGACGAAGCCGCGAGGTATGCACAGCAGTCGGGCAGTATCTACACCTGCCGCAATGTCCTGTTGGAGCACGTCTATTATACAAAGGAAAGTCGGGAAAAGCAGCTGGCGGTCAAGCACCAGAATCTCCTGACCTACATGGACCTGCTGACATCGGTCCTGTGCGGCGATACCTACGATACCGCAGAGGACCGAATCAGGGCTTGTCTGATTGCGGTCTCTCTTTGGAACACCCTGATTTACGACGGCAATTTCCTTTTCTACCACGTCCGCCTGCAAAGCATTTACCTGATTCTGGCAGAGCTCTATGCGGCAGAGCAACGGCGGGAGGAGACCATTGCGGCACTGCAACAGGCATTCCGCCACGCAAAGGAATTTGACGGTCAGCCCGAGGGCACACGGCATTACACAAGCAACCCAATCCGATGTGCCGTTTCCAACCGCGCAACCATTTCAACCAACAGCCCCGATACACTCACGGAGGGGCTGAAAAAGGCGCTGCGGGCAAACAAGGCATTTGATTTTTTAAGAAACGACAGGGAATTTCTCGACTTGGAAACGCAATGAGACGGCACGAATCGCAAAAAAGCAGTCCCCCACGGGGAGACTGCAAAAGTAGGATGCTTTGCGCGGTCGGGAAAACATTTCAGCCTATCCGAGGGGACGCGCTCCGAACATTCCGCGCGGTGAAAACTGCATCCGTATAGCGCTTTGCCATGTCGGAGATTGCTTCAAAAGCTCCCGCCGCGATTCGGTCCTTTGGGGTGAGCGCCGAGCCGACGCCGGCTCCGGCAAGCCCTGCGGCAAGGAAGTCTCCGATGTTACGGTCATTGACCCCGCCGACCGCAAGAAACGGGATGTGTGAAAGCGGTGCCATCAGCGCTTTGATGTAGGGCAGCCCCAATGTATCCGCTGGAAAAATCTTGACGAAATCCGCGCCGCTTTCGTAGGCAACCGCCGCCTCGGTCGGGGTCATCGCCCCGGGGATGGACACGCAGTCCGCCGCCACGGTATGTCGGATGACCTCGGGATTCACGTTCGGGGAAATCAGGAATTCTGCGCCCGCTGTCATGGCTTGGTCCGCCTGTCCGACCGTCATCACCGTTCCCGCGCCGATGTGCATCCTGCCCGCCATGTGCTTTTTCAGCGCGGCGATGCTCTGCGCGGTCTCCCCGTCGGAGGTCCTTCCCGTTTGGTCAAAGGTAATCTCCGCAAACCGAATCCCGCCTGCCGCCAGTGCGTCCAGCAGTGGCGGCAGTTTTTCATGCTCCACGCCGCGAATAATGGCGATGATTGCCGCCTCGCGGATTTCCTGTATCAGTTCGGTTTTCTTCATCCGTTTTTCCTCTTTTCCAATGCGAGCGCAATCCGTTCCGCGCCGTATGCCGCGGCGTATTCCGAGATCGCCTCGGGAATTTCCTCCGCCTCCAAGCCCGCGTGCTCGCGGAGCAGGAATGCATAGGCAAAGCGGAGCGGGTCTGAGCCGCCGACAAGAATCCTCCGTCCCATGCCGTCCTTCCGCAGTCGCTCCACATCGGCGCACAGCACCGCGCCGAGCAGGAAGGAGAACAGCTGCTCCGATGTGTCCGTGCAGAATTTTTGGTGAATGCGCACCTTGAACAGCGCCTCGTTCACCCCGCGCTCCGCCGCGCAGGTACAGCCCGCAAGCAGGCGGTCACGGTCGGGCATCTTCGGGGAGACTCCCATCAACCTTTCGCGCAGAATGGTATTCTCCGCAACCGCGCGGAGCAGTTCGCCCGAAAGGGAGGTGCGGAAGTCCTCCGCCACGCCGTCCGCATTCAGAAACACGGTTTTGAGGTGCGACCCCGGCAGAAGAATCACAGCTCGGGACACGTCTCCGACTTTACCGCAAAGCCCCAACAGCTCGATTTCCTCCCCGCGCATGATGTCGGTTTCCGTTGGGTCGTCCGTGCGTCCCACTGTCCGCAGTCCGGAAACGAGCCACAGGGGGAGCTCTGGCAGCTTGGGAAGCGTAAATTTGGTCGCGTGCTCCGCCAAAGCCTCGGCGCTTGCGGGCGGTTGGATATACGGGGTCACGGCAAGCCCCGCTTCACTGCAAATCATGCCCGAGGCAACCGCAACCTGCGGCGTAATCTGCGTTTTGGCAAGGAACGCGCGGAGCTTTTCCGTCAGAGCCTCCGCATAGGAAAGCGATGCGTCCAACACCGCATTCCGCGCGCCGAGCCCACATTTCTCCGCAGCAAGAATTTTGCCGTCCCGCACCAATACAAGCCGCGTGTTGGTGGTGCCGCCGTCAATGGAAAGAACCGTCATGCCGTCACTCCCACAGGGTGCGGTTGATGTTCGGGGTCAGCTGTGCCAACATCCCGCCGTCCACCACCAGCTCGGTTCCCGTTGTGTTGCGGGACTGCTCACTGCCGAAGTACCACGCCGCGTTTGCGATGTCCTCGAATTCCGCAATGTCGTGCAGAGGGGTATAGTTCGGCAGGCAGTATTTCGTGTTGTTCACGTTGTTTACCCACCGCTCGGTCTTAATCATCCCCGGCAGAACCACGTTGGAGCGGATGTTCCACTTGCCCCAGTCCACCGCGAGCGACTTGGACATCCCAATCATCGCACTTTTGGAGGAGCAGTAGGCGCATCGGTTTTCGGTCACGCGCAGAGCCGAATTCGAGCCGATGAACACAATCGACCCGCCGCCCGCCTCGCGCATCTGCTTTGCCGCCTCCCGCGCCATGAGGAAATTCCAGAAAATATTGGTGTTATAGACCCCCATGAAATCGCGGATGTCCAGCTCCATGCTCACCTGATTCATGCCGAGGTTTGCCGCGTTGAGGACCAGCGCCCCCACCGAATGTCCGTTTGCGCGGATGTCCTCGAAAATCGCCCGCACCTCGTCCGCATCGGGCGTTGCGGTCTGGTGGGAATACCCTTTCGTGTAGACCCCGTATGTATGGTTCAGCTTCTCGGCGGCATTGTCGGCGCTCTCTTGGTTGCGGCTTCCGATCAGCACCGACCAGCCCTCGCGCGCAAACCGCTCGGCAATGGCATATCCAGTTCCGTTATGCGCTCCGGTTACAAAAACCGTATGTTCCATGCTCTGTTTCTCCCCTCTTGCTTCTTACCAATCGGCATTGCTTCCGTCCTCGAAATACTGCCGCGGCGTTGTCCATTTTCCGTCATACAATTTTTCCTTGAGCGCGTCCTCATCCAGCTCCACGCCAAGCCCCGGCTTGGTGGGAACCTCAATGTACCCGTTCTTCATCACAAACGGCTCCTTCAGATACCCAACGCCGAGGTCGCCGCCATCGGGGTTGCCCGGGTGCTCCTGCACCAAGAAGTTGGGACTGCACGCGTCCACCTGCAGGCAGGCGGCAAGCGAAATGGGACCCAGCGGGTTATGCGGCGCGATGGAGCCGAAGTACAGCTCCGACATCAGGGCAATCTTCCGCCCCTCGAAAATACCGCCGCAATGACAGATGTCGGGCTGAACCACCGCCACCGCCTGCTTTTCCAACAACTCGCGGAACTGCCATTTGCCGAACAGCCGCTCGCCCGCCGCAATCGGAATGGAGGTCGACCGCGCAATGTTTACCATGCAGTCCACGTTTTCGGGCAGACACGGCTCTTCAATGAAGAACGGGCGGTAGGGCTTCAATTCCTCGGCAAGGCGCAGAGCCATCGCAGGGCTGACCCGCCCGTGAAAATCAATGGCAAGGTCCACATTGTCCCCGATTCTCTCGCGCTCCGCCGCAAAACGTGCGATATGCCCCATGAGGTTCTGCGGCGTATCGATTGCGCGGATGGGCGGAATGATGGAGTATTTCAGCGCGGTATAGCCCGCCCGCAGACGTTCATCGGCGATGTTCAGCATCTCGTCCACCGAGAAATCACCCGCAACGGCGGTCCGTTTGATGTGCGTATACATCCGAATTTTGTCGCGCACCTTGCCGCCGAGCATTTCCCAGACGGGGCAGTTGTAGAACTTCCCCTTGATGTCCCACATTGCCTGCTCAATGCCGCTGATTGCCGAGAGCATCAGGGGTCCGCCGCGGTAAAAGCCGCCGCGATAGAGCGCCTGCACATGGTGCTCTATCTGCATCGGATCTTTGCCGATGAGGTAGTCCTCAAATTCGCGGACAACCGCCTCAACCGAGGTGCAGTGCCCCTCCAGAACAGGCTCTCCGAGTCCCACCAAATCGGTATCGGTGTACATCTTCAGAAACATCCAACGGGGTCTGACCTTCAAAAGCTCCAGCTTTGTAATTTTCATATTCTTATATCTTCTCCAAAGAAATTTCCCGATAGAATTGCGGCACGACCTTGTTCGGATACGGGAACGCGGCAAGGTCAAGGCTGTCGAACAGCCCGCAGTGAAGCGGAACTGCCGCCGCGCCGATCCGCTCGCAGAACCGCGCGCCGTCGGTCATGTTCATGTTGTTCCCTACCCCGTTGACGGGCAGGAACACCGCATCCACGTGCTTGGGCAGGTCGTCGAAAATGCGCGCGTCATAGAGCGTGTCACCCGTGATATAGTAGGTTTTCCCCTCGGCTTCCAACAGAACGCCGATTGGGCGGTCGTCCGAATGCACGGCACGGACGGCGCGGAAATGCAGGTTTCCCTCCGTCCACTCCGTGCCGCGATTGAACAGCACGTAATTGTTTTTGATTCCGCCGAACCGCCGGCGGACGTTCTCCCACGCGTTGCCCGAAGCCAGCACCGTGACCGCCGTGTCTGCGCCGAGATAGTGGCAGAGCGTTTCGGGGTCGGTGTGGTCGAGGTGATTGTGCGTGAGCAGAATCAGGTCGGGCTTCAGCGAGAGGAAGCGCGGGTCAACGGGAACGCGCCGCCGATTGTGCGGCTCGATTTTCTCCACGCTGTCCGAAAGATAGGGGTCGAGCAGAATCACCTTGCCGTCCGTTTCAAACAGCAGTCCCGCCTGACCAAGCCACGTGATTTTCATACTTCAATTTCCTCCAATCCGATTTGAGAATGAAACTGCTTTGTTTCGTTGGGGCGCAGAAAGGCGAATCCCGTTTCCTCCCGCGCAAACGGCGCATTCGCGGCGTTCGCCATGCAGGTCTGCGGCTCCATGCAGAGAAAGGTTTTCCCGTCCCCGTAAATCAGGCGGTAGCCGAACACCGCATCGTTGCGGTAGACCATCCGCAAGCCGTTTTCGGGGTCGGTCAGGGTCAGAAGTCCCCCGCTACCCGCGCGGTAATGCCGACTGACCGCGCCCGATGCGGGATGCCATGTCCCCGCCGCCAGTGCCGCCGACACCGCGTCAAATTCCGGCAGTCTGCCCGTCGGAAGATAGGTTGTCATATCCCGCTCGATTTCGCGCGACAGCTCCGCTTTTGCAAGCACGGCTTCCGCGTTCGTTTTCGGCGTCATGGCAAGGTTGAAGGTCGTATGGAAGCCGAGAAAATACGGCATATCCGTGTCCGAGCGGTTGGTCAGAGCGGTTTCCAAGTGCAGTCCGTCCGCCTCCAAGCGGCAGGACAGGCGCAGGGTGAACGCGTGCGGGAAGGACAGATACGGGTGCGCCACGTCCGCCGTGTATTCCGCCGTCAGGCTGTCCCCGCTTTGGGCGGTCACGGCAAACGGCGTTTCGTGCAGCGTCCCGTGCAAGTGGCACCCCGTGTTCGGCTCGTTGACGGGAAAGACGTACTCCCGCCCTTCAAATACGAACCGCCCGCCCGAAATGCGGTTGACGGGAAAAAGAAGCGGCATTCCGTAAAGATACGGGTTATCCAAGCACATCGGGTCTGGCGGCTCCCGCAGGATGCGCGAACCCGTGGCGGAATGGCGGAGCGAGATGCAGTTCGCCCCGCGCGACAAATTGATGCGCGCGGTATACCCGCCGCCGCAAAGTTCAAAGATTTCAGGTTTTGTCATGCCGATTGTCCGCCAGCGCCGCAAACTCGCGGAACACCTTGATTTCGCGCGGGATGTAGGGCAGTCCGTTGAAGCGGTAAAGGTCGTGCTGCCATTTGGTCAGGTCAAGCTCCTCCCCCTTCTCCTGACGGAGGAAGTACCCGCCCCACGGCTCAAAGGTCTGCGAATAGCCCTGCATCAGCCCCCAATGGTAAGAGCCGATATTCTCCAACCAGAACAGCGGGAGCAGGTGCTCGATGTCGTTGCCGTACTCCAAACGGTTCAGCCATTCACTGCAAATCAGCGGTCTGCCGTATTGCTTCAGGTTTGCAATCAGGCGCACGGTGGTTGCAAACGAGCCGTACCAATGGAAGGAAATAACATCCGAAAGCTCCAGCGCGCGTTTCCCCGCCTCGGTGTTGACCTCCATATTTCCGTCATATGACCAGACATCAGCAGTCAAGGGCTGTATGACCTGCTTTTCCCGCAGGATGGCAAAGAATTTCTCCATTGCAGGAATGCTCATGGTATCTCGGTTGCTGTTGCCAATCTCATTCCAGACGTTCCAGATCTGCAACCGCTCGTCCTGCCCGTATGTTTCCGCCAGCTCCGCAACCATGTCGTAGTACAGCGGCTCGACGGTCGGGTCATCCAACAGCTGATAGCCCGCCTCGCGGTAATCCCCCGCGTGCTGACCGCCCTTGATGCCGCTGTGGTAGCCCCAATCCACGGGCTGTTCGCCGAAAACGGCAGGCTTCCACCGCGATTTCGCCACGGTGCAGTCATTTCCGAGCACAAGCATGACCTTCAGCCCGTAGCGGTCGGCAAGCGTGAAGTATTCCTCCAGATGACGCATGAAGCTGTCATGCTGTTTCTGCCAGACCTCGAACTGAATCACCGCGCGAACGGCGTTCAGTCCCGTTTCCTTCGCCAGCGCAAATTCGCGCTCCTGCTGTTCAAACACCGCCTCGTGACCGTATTCCTGCCAGAGCGCAATCCGATTCACGCAGTTGGACGGATACCCGCAGTACCCGCGAATCCATCCCTGCGCGCGATACCATTCCCATGCGCGCTCGGACGTCCATTTCTCGTTTTTCATGCTCCTTGCCTCCTCGGACCGTTTTTATACCTACCTTATTTTCATTATAATCGAAGCGCCGCTCGGTTTCAATACCAAAATAAAAGAAAATTTCGGAAATAGTTGGTCGGGCGGCGCAATCGATTCGCAAAAAGGCTTGACAGCGCCCCGTTTTTATGCTATGATTATGCGGGAACGTTTCCACGCTTGCGAAAAAGGAGACCTGTTATGACAATCCCCATCCTGTATGAACCTGCATATCTGGAGCATTCCGTCTGGTGCGACAAACAGCGGCTCGGCATAGAAGCCGTGCTCGCGCAGAAAAAATACACCGTCACGCAGATTGACGGAAATACCTATCGGGAATACCCGTATGAGCGGCTCTTTGCGCAAAGCCCGCGGCTGATCATTCTGATTGCAACCTCCCCCTCGTGGATTTTTCCCGCGCTTTGCTTTTTTCGGGACCGCAATATCCGCGTCATCCTGACGGACAGCTATCCGTGGCCCTCCGAATTGGTCGCGGCGCAGTGCGCGATTGATTACGGCGGCGGAATTCGGGAAATTTACCGATATTTTGAGGCGCAGGGGTGCTCGGATATCGCCCTGTACGGTCTGTTCCGCAATTCCACAACCGATGATATCAAAAAAACGGCGTTCCTACAGGAATGCCGCCTTCGCGGAATCGAGGACCCCGAGGGGCACTGCTTCTATAACGAAAACGACCTGGGCGCCTGCTATCGGGAATTTTCCCGACAGCTCCGCCGCTTTCGGGCGGTTATCTGCGTAAACGACATTGTTGCGCTCTCCCTGCTGAAGCATCTGCGGTCGGACGGAATCGCCGTGCCCGACACGCTGCAATTGATTACCATCGGGGGCATTGACCTGATTGCGCATTCCCACCCGAAGCTGTCGGTTTTTACCGTCGACCATGCCGCAATCGGGGCGCAGGTCATCTCTCTGTATCGGTATCTGGCAAACGCCGATTCCCCATCGCTCCGCCTGACACTCAAAATTGCGGGACAGCTGATTCCGAGAGAGACAACCAAGCAACCGCTTTCAACCGTGCCCGCTCCCTCCTCCGCCGCCGCTCCACTGCCGCCGCCCGACCTCCCGAACCCCTGCTTCTACCACAACGACGAGGTGCAGACCTTTTCCAAGCTGGAAAAGATGATCAGCATCTGCGACGAGACCGATTTGGGAATCATCCGTCACATCCTGCAAGGCACCCCATACGAAGCAATTGCGGAGGACCTGCACCTTGCCCGCAATACCGTTTCCTACCGCATCCGCCGCCTTGCAAACAGCATTTCCCTGAGTTCCAGAAGCGAATTGAAGCAGTTTCTGGAGGAGAATTATGCCGATATGTTTTGAAAAGCTACAACGGAGCCGAGGTGCAATTGCGGGCTTCATTGGCGAATAACACAGCATGGGGAACGGAATATTATACATATACACTCACCCTATCCAACGGCGCGAAAATCGAATATCCGTTTGATTAAAAAGGCCCGCCGCCGACGCATTCATGCGTCGGCGGCGGGCCTTTTTTTCAAATATTCCGCTCCTCCAATATCCACTCCTTTGCAGGCTCGATGCCGTCAAAGAATCGGATGGCAAGCTCGGTATATTGATAGATTCCATCGAGATGCTCAAACCAAATCTCTCCGCCCGCATAGGGAAGAATGAAGGATTTTTTCTTCACGCCCGATAATTCCTCCGGCTTTCTCTCCGTATATCCCGACCTTTCTCTTTTGGCAAACATGGTTGGTCTCCTTATCGTAAAATTTCGGTGTTCTCCGTCGGAATCAGTCAATCCGCTGGCTTGTGCGGTAGGCTTTGGGGGTCTGACCGAACTCGCGCTTGAAAATGCGGTTGAAGTATTGCTGGGAGGCAAAGCCGCAGGCGTAGGCAATCTCCATGGAATTGCGGTCGGTGGTGCGGAGCATTTCCGCGGCGCGGCGGACACGGACATAGTTGATGTAGTCGGTCAGGGTTGTGTCGGTCGCGCGCTTGAAGAGCTTACAGAGATAGGAGCGGTCCAGCAGGACCGCGCGGCTGATTTGGTCCAGCGTCAGGGGCTGGTGATAGTGCTCGTCGATAAAGCGGATTGCGGGCAGAATGCGGTTCAGCTCTGGCTTTTTGCCGAGGTCGATGTCGGTCAGGAAATTCTCCCGCCACAGGTAGGCGGCAATCCATGTGATATAGGCTTTGACGAACATCCGATAGGCGGGGCGCTTTGCCTCGGTCTCCTCCGCGATACGGTAGATGTGCGAAATCAGCTCCTGTGCATCGGTGCTGTCCCAGATGCGGTACGGGACGGTGGTGTGGCGGCTGAGGAAGGAATACGGATATTTGGCATTCTCCATATCGGACTGCGCAATCCAATCGTAGATATCGAAATCGAGCACCGTGACCTCGGAATTCTCGGTCTGCGACTTGATGCGGTGCGGGATGTTGCTGTTGATGAGCAGGGTTTGCCCTTTGGAAAGCGTCAGGTCGGTGCCGTTGACCGTGCAGGACATACAGCCGCTCCGAACCTGCAAAATCTCAATCTGCTCGTGAAAATGCACGGCGCGGCGGGCGGAATCGTTGAACACCACAAAATCCTGTGCCGCGGCGGTCGGTGCGCCGAGGCGCGGCTGAGAGACCGATTCGTGGTTCACGGAAAGATTGGAAATGCCGTAGGCGGTGCGGTTGGAGGAGAACACCAGCCGCAAGCCGTTCGGAATGGGGCGGTCGCTGTGGACGGTTGTGCGGTAGCTGTCGTGATAGCCTCTGTCCGCCTCGGTGACCGTGTAGTGAAAATCGGTCCCGCCCTGCGCGGCGGCGCGCACGGAAATGGCGATATGATACCTTCTGACATCGTAGTGCATCCCCGTCGGCGCTTCGGGTCCCATAAACAGGAAGGATAACGGGCTCCAATCGGTCCCGAAAGCCGCATGGGACGCATCCTCGTTGCCGTAGTAGAGAAAGGTCATGGTGCTGACCGTGTTGCGGCGGTAGTTATTATCCGTTGCGGCACCGTCAAAGAGCCAGAACCAGACCTGCGAGAAGCGGTCCTGCGAGGTGCGGCTGGCAAGCCACACGTAGTCGAATTCAACGGTCTGCCCCACGCGGATATCGGAAAGCGCCTCCACGATGCAATCGCGGGTATGCTCATTGTCGGCGCGGGTGTATTCGGTTTTGAAGTAGAAACTAAAAGTAGCGCGCTCCGAATCCTCATGGGTCAGGCGGATTGGTACGCGGTCAACGTTGTAAACAACCTTTTCGCGGCTCATGGGACCTCCGATGACAATATTGTTTCATTTATTTCCACTATCGGTGTGGAGTGTTGTTTGGCGGTGTGTTATAATGATTATACAACCGACGGAGCGGTTTGTCAACAACTTTTTGAGAAAATCGGCAATCTTTTTCCGAACGGAGGCGAAAAAGCAAGAAAAGCAAGACAAAAATGAAAACAGCCGATTCCAAAATAATCCAAACCGAACGGCGGAAAAACAACAGAGAAGAAAAGGAGAGAACCACAATGAAACAAACACGCAGTACAAGAGTGTTCGGTCTGCTTCTTGCGGGGGTCCTGCTCTTTGCGGGGGTGCTCCCGTTTGCCGCAACAGCGGACGGGACAGACGCGGCGATGGTAACGGACCAAATCACAATGACCGTGGGTGCGTCCATCCGAACCGCAGAGAACTACGGAATCCGCTTTGAAGCAACGGTGGCGGCGGATTTCCTCGAAACATGGGGCGAGGGTGCCGTTTACGGAATGCTGATTGCGCCCGCGGACCGCATCGGGGACGACTTCACGCTGGAGGGCATGGTGGCGGGTGACTATGTGAACGCGGAGAGCAAGGGTTGGTCGGTTGAGAACACCGACGGCAGCAAGGCATTCCGCGTGGCGCTGGTGGACCTGCCCAAGACCTACGCAAGCGTGAACATGAAGTTTGCCGCGAGAGCCTACGCAATTGTGACCGACACGAACGGCGAGAGCAATACGATGTACGCGCCGTACAACAGCGGGAACAATCGGTCGCTCTATGAGGTTGCAGGCATCTACAAGAACAAAGAGGGCTACGAGGAAAACGAGATTGTGGAGTCGATTCTCGATGTGGGAACGCTTCCCGCGTATTCCTACATCAAGTCCGATGCTGCGGGCGCGGATTATATGACCGTTACAAAGGATTCCGTGACCTACGGGGCAGGCGTAACGGCGCTTGACTCGAACCATATGAACACCGAGACGATGGTGAAAGCGAACCTCGAATTAAAGCCCGGGATGAAGGTGGAATTCGATTTGGACCTGCTTGCCTCCGGAAAGCCGACAAAGGCATATTTCTGGCTGGGCGACCCGAGCAAGGACATGACAGATGGCGAAAACGCATTTGCCAAGATGCAAATCTATGAGTACGGAACCGCCAGTTTACAGGTCGGGCGTGTCGGCATTGCAGGCGAGGGCGCATGGAACAGCATGGAAACAAAAGAGGTTGCAAGCGCAGCGGGTTCTCTCCGGTGGAATCAGACGAAGGAGCACATTTCCTTCTATATTAAGGATGAAAACACGGTCGTTGTCACCATCTCTGAGCGTAACAACACGGGGTATTATACCGAAACGATTACCACAACCACCCCGATTACCGACGCGCGGCTTTGCCTTGGTACTGCGGCGCTGTCCTATCAGGTCAGCAACCTGACTACGACAGAGGTCGGAACCTTTGATTACATCAGCGGAACCGGTGCGGACTATGTGACCGTTGAAAAGGATTCCGTAACCTACGGCGATGCGGTAACCGCAAAAGACGGATCCGTGATGGATGCTACCACCTATATTACCGCAAACAAGACGGTAAAGGTTGGTCAGAAACTGGAATTCGATCTGAATCTGACGGCGTTCAAGTCAGACAAAAGTCACAGCAAGGCATTCTTCTGGCTGGCGAATGTCGGGACTGACATGACGAAATCCAAAAATGTACCGGTGGCGCTCCAGACCTATCTTTTCGGCACAAGCGAGTTGGGTGCGGTCGGCGCGGCAAGCGGAACCTTTACCTTCAATGTCCAATCTGTAACTTCTGCCCCCGATCTTGGCTGGAGTCAGAAAAATCTCCATGTGACATTTGAGATCACCGATGCAAACACGATTGCTGTTACCGTGCGGAATGCAAGCGGCTCGCAATCTCGGACAATCAATGTCACAACCACAGTCGCCCTGACCGAGGCACAGCTTTGCTTTGGCACTGCGGGCGTTGGCTACAAGGTCAGCAACCTGACCGTGACCGAGATCGGATAAGGAGGAAACGAATATGAAACGGAATTATCAGGCTCCCATTGCGGCTGTCATGAATCTCTCGGAAACCGACCTGATTCGCACCTCCGCGGTCTGGGACGAGACCGCCAAAGAAAACATCATTTCGGCAAATCAGGATTGGCTCGGCATCCAAAAGCCGTAACGAAGCAATGAAAAAACGCATTGCGGCATTTCTTGCGGCACTGTTGCTTGCCTTGTGTCTCCCTGCCTGCACGGGTGGCGGTTCCTCCGACCCCATCCCGCGGGACAGCGGGACCGAAACGGACGCGACCGAGGCGGAGACGGAAACGGAGTTCCCCTCCCCCTCGGCTCCGTCCGAGACGGAATCCGACCGAGCGACCGACGCGACAAGCGACACAACAACCGCCGCACCGAACCCCGCAGACGGACCCGACTGGGGTCCGTTTGCATAAGCCACCAACGGAACCGACAGCCTCGGATAACGAACCCGAAACACGAAAGGGTCAGATATGAAATTCAAAAAAACAATCAGCATACTTCTCACCGCCTCGGCAGTTATGGGACTGCTGGTCGGATGTAACACGGCGGGGTCAAATCCCGCCGTCACCGACAGCGGGCGGCAAAGCGAAACGGAGATTACCACCATGGCAGAAACCAAAAGCACTCCCGATACGGACGAAAGCCGTCTCGGTTACCTTGTTGTCACCGAGCACGGCGTCAAGGCGGACGGCTCGACCGATGTGACCGATGCCCTGCAAACGCTCATCAACGAAAACCCGAATCGGACGCTCTTCTTCCCCGATGGGACCTATCTCATCCGCAAGCCCATTACGACCTCCGCCGACCCGACCAAGAGCGTTTCCATGCAGCTTTCCAATTACGCGGTCATTCTGGCGGACCGTAACTACTGGACGAGCAAGGAAGCCATGATTCGCCTCGGCGCGCAGGATTCCAAGGTCAACAATACCGACCGCAACGGGAGCAACTGGTTCTTCAAGGGCGGTATTGTCAACGGCGCGGGCGTGGCAAACGGCATTTCGATTGACGGCGGCAGAGAAGTCGTCATCAGCGGGGTGTCCATCAAGCACACTCCGATTGGAATTCACGTCAAGTTCGGCATCAACGGCGGCTCCTCCGATGCGGACATTTCCTCCTGCAATATCATCGGCACGGGAACAAAGGATTCCAAAGGCATTTTCGTAGAGGGCTACGACAACACCTTTACCAACATCCGCATCGGCAAGGTTCACATCGGCGTGCACCTGCGCGGCGCGGCGAACAAGCTGACCAACATTCACCCGCTCTACTACTCGGATTATTCGGACTATGCCGACAGCTGCGGCTTCTGGGACGAATGGGGCACCAACTGGTTCGATTTCTGCTACAGCGACCATTTCCGCGTCGGCTTCCGTCTGGCGCACAACGCGGTGAGCTTCTTCAACAACTGCTATGTGTTCTGGTATAATGCAACAAACAGCGCGGGTGTGAGCATGACGAAGGACTATGTGCTGACGGCATTCCAGGCGGACGGCGATTTTTCATCGATTGTCACCGTATTCCGTGCGGGCTTCCGTCGGGATGCGGGCGGCGTTGCAATGCTCTCGCAAAAGAGCGCGAACGGAACCGACGTTTTCGAGGATGTGATTGCGGACTGCCGCGACCTGCTGACGGATGACCCGTACCACGCATACGAAAGAAAGTGAGGAATTCATGAAGCGAATTTTGGCATTTCTGCTCGCCTGCCTGACGGTGCTTGTGCTGTCCGTTGGGGTGACGGGCTGTAAAAAGGACAACGGAACGCCCCCTGCGGGCACGACCGATGCGGGGAGCGAGCCTACGGGTGACGTGACCACGGGCGGAGGCGAGGCTGACAAGCGCCCCGTGTGCGGGGATTTTAAGGGCGCGGACTACTGGATGGTGATAGACGGCGGTCAGGACACAAGCCGGTACATCAATGACGAGGATTCCGATACCTCATCGGTCCCCACCCTGAGCTGGGCATTCTACAACCGCAACAGCTTTCTTGAGGAGTACTTCAACATCAAGATTCACATGAGAAAGCTGGAGAAAAAGTACGGCATGAATTCCGAGCTGACCATGATGATGAATTCCGGCGCGGATACCGCCGACATCGTGCTCGCCATTGCGGCGGACGTTATGCCCTCGGCAATTCCGAACGGCTACGTGGCGGACCTGAACAAGCTGGAGGGGCTGAACCTCGGCGCGTCCTATTGGGACCAACGGATTCAGTCCGGCTACCAGATCAACGGCAAGCTGTTCACGCTTGAGGGCGACTTCACGGTCTTTGACGAGCTCTGCACCTACGGCGTTCTGGCAAACGGCTCGCTCTGGGGTCTTTGGGGCTACTACGACACCTACGGCTCTCCGCTGGAGGTGGTGAAGGACGGGAAATGGACCTATGAGACCATGTGCGCGATGTTCCGCGACCGCTCCGACCTGAACAACGGAAGTGGCGAGGCGCTGACAAAAGACAGCAAGTGGGGGCTGCTGACCGAAAGTCCCCTCCCCTACATTCTCTACCTCGGCTCGGGCAAATCAACGCTCCTGACGCAGGAGGACCAATCACTCAAGCCGGTCTTTACCGAGCGCACCGAATACGCGCTCTGTCAGGATATGCTGGATAAGCTGCTCAAGGGCATTGCCGAGAACGGCGAGGTTCTCTTTGCCGATGTGCGATTTTGACAGGCAGAGCGCCGAGCGACTGCGCGATATCCTCGAAGCAGTCAGCGGCGTAAGGCTGGAGCTCGTCTGCGACATGGACACCGACAGCGCCGCGCACGAAATCACCGTTGGCATGACCTCGCGGAGCGCGACCTACACGGTTTGTAGCGGGCTTCCGACCGACGGCTACCGCATCATGACGGTAAAAAGCACGCTTGCAATCTGCGGGGAGACCTACGGCAACACGTGGCACGCCCTGGATGCGCTGGAGGCGCACCTGCGCGATGCGCTCGCAAAGGGCAAGGCAACCTACGACCTCAGCGCGGACTTCCGACTGGACGGGACCTATCACCTGACGCGCATCGGCTGCATCGGGGACAGCATCACGGTCGGCTGGAACGAAAGCTACTACAATTACGACTACCTGACCTACCCGAAGCAGCTGGGCTATCTCCTCTGGCGGGACGCGGTGGTGACGAACTACGGCGAGGGCGGACGCGAGATGCGGACCGATGCGGGCAATGCCTACACCAAGTCCGAGGTCTGGAAAGCCTGCCTGAAGGATGCGTCGGGATTGGATGTCGTAACGGTCATGCTCGGAACCAACGATGCGCGCTACATCCGCAACGACCAATGGGATGCCTATTCCGACGGAATGTTCAAAGCCTCGGCGCAAACGATTGCCGAAGCCCTGCGGCGGAAGAATCCGAGCGTGAAAATTCTGTTCCTCTCCTCCCCCGAGATTTTCGAGGAACGGGACGGCGCGGTCGGCGGTGCCATTCGCGCGATTGTCGAATCGCAGAAAGGGATTCCCGCGTTCCTCGCGGCAAAGGGGCTGACGGTTGATTTCTTCGACATGAACGCGCTCCTGCAAAACGCGGACTACACCAAACCGGACGGCATTCACCTCACGGTGGAGGGGCTGGCATATTTTGCCCGTCAGCTGGCTCCGATCATCGAAAAGACATATCTTGCACGTTGACCGAAGCAGGTCGCGGGGAAGGTTGCCATGCGCAACCTTCCCCGCGACCTGTTTTTTGCTTTGATTCATCCCGCAAGCGGAACCGTCACCGTTGAGGTCACACCGCACGGGGTATCCGTCAATCCTCTTTCTTCTTCAGCCTGACACCAACCAACACGCCGAGGACGGGCAGGCAGAGAATGGCGACACCGGACAGCGACGATGCACAGCCCTTGTCGTTCTTCGGCTCCTCCGTGGTTCCGGCAGGCGTCGGTTCGGTATCCGTTGGTGTATTGGACGGCTTCTCCGACGGAGTTGTCGGCGGCTCGGTGGGAGCCTCGGTGGTGCTCACGGGAGGCTTGGGGGCCTCCGGCTTATCATTCGGGTCCTTTCGGTCCTGATCGGAGGTCTTATGCTCCGCAACATACGCAAGGGACGCAAGCACAGGCGTTTTGCCGTCCTCCTGCTTCCAGACCGTCTCGAAATCAAAGCCCGTCAGCTTGGTCTTTGCCGCCTCGGAGGTGAGGTCTGCAAGCGGCAGGCGTCCAAACACGCTGTCCGCCGTCAGATTTGCGTTTCCGTTGCTGGAGTACGCCGATTTTGCGTCGGTTTTGTCGCCGTCCTCGACAAGGTAGGATGCTTCATAAGTGTCAACACCATAGCAGTTCTTGATGGTCAGACCGACACCGTTGAATGCGATGCCAACGAATTCGCCCGCGAACATCCGGTTTCCGGTCCATCTGGTCAGGCGGACAGAGCCGAGGAACAGGCAGTTCTCCAGAACGTGCTCATTTGAGGCAATCAGTCGTCCGATCATACCACCGGTCTGGCTGTGCCCTTCAACAGCGCCCGTAACCAAGCAATTCTTCAGCGTGGTCGAGTTGGTGCCAACGCCGAGGATGCCGCCGACCTGCGTTGCCTTGTTGTCGGTATAATCAATCTCTTTTCCTTCCATCTGATCGGCAATACCGACCACCTTGCCGTCAAACCAGCAACCGTTGATTACGCTGTACTGCGCGGTGTTGGCTCCGAGAATGCCGCCTGCCTGCGCACCGTCATGCACGCTGTCTCCGCTTGCGGGATACGCATACAGAATTGCATCACTGTAGACATTCTCAATGGTTCCGAAAACGGTCACGATGATACCCGCAATGGCACCGATCTGATACTTGCCGCACAGGTAGGAGTTCACAACCGACACGTTCCGAACGGTTCCGCCGTTGAGACGGGCAAAGAGTCCGACCTCATATGCGGTATCGTCACGGAAGTACAGCCCGCTGATGGTGTAGCCCTGTCCGTCAAACGTGCCCCAGAACTCGGAGATGGGGGTCCAGCTGTTTGCGGGAGCAGTCTCTGCCCAGTCTGCCGCGTCTCCGCTGTTGAGAACGATGTCCGCGCCGAGCTTGATGGTCCACTCAAAGAAATTCACGGTCTTGCTCAGCTCGGAAAGCCCTGCCAACTGCTTGGCATTCATCAGGGTTACGGTCTTATCGGTGCTGTTGGGGTCATACCACGAGGTGTCGGCGGTTCCGTCCCAGACCTCGGGCGCGGCGGGAGCATCCTCTCCCTCGGCACCGATGAGAATGGCGGACAGCGCAAAGAGCATACAAAGGGTCAGAATCAGGGACGCGATGCGAATGGTTGCTTTCATGATAAATTCCTCCTCATTTTGTATTGTTAAAGCTTTTCAATCTCGTTTTTGTTGTTCCAGTCAATGACATCGCCGAGGCTGTTATCCGCAGGAGAGATTGTCAGAATGTCGGTTGCCTCAAACAGGACCTGTCGCATTTCGGGGGTCAGATATTGCTTTTTCATATTCGGTTCCTCCATCAGTTTTCGGCAGTCTGCGGGATTCCCGCGTCAAAGATTACCTCCACAGGTGCGCCCGTGTACCGCACGCCGTCCTCCTCGACCCACGGGGTCACGGTGAAGGTGAGCCTGCCTTCCGAGGTCGGAATATTTTCAACGGTCAGCGCCATGAGGTAGCGACCGCCGAGCGCATAAGACGTTTTCGCGGTCATTTTGCCGCTTTCGTCGGCAAGCAGAGAGGTAAATACGCAGGTTGCCTCTTTGGAAAGGTCATAGGTGCCGTTAGAGGTGGTCACGGTGATTGTGGTTCCCGCGCGTTCGGGAATGC
>DJSQ01000191.1 GCA_002438075.1 Clostridiales bacterium UBA6330 | reverse complement strand
TTTAACAACCTTGGTAACACGTTTAATTGATACTACATTATCTTCTAATTCAAACTGACTAGCATCAATAATTTCACGTTTCATGAGTTTTCCTCCTTGTTTAGAATTGAAGACCAGCTTCTCTAGCTGCATCTGCTAATGCCTTAACTTTACCCTGATAAATGTAACCGCCACGGTCAAATACGACTTCGTTGATTCCATTATCCAAAGCTTTCTTTGCGATAACTTCACCAAGTTTTGCTGCAGCTTCTACATTATTCGTTTTCTCCAGGCCTTCTTTTACTTCACTCTGAAGAGTAGAGGCAGAAACGATTGTATTGCCGGCAACATCATCAATAACCTGCGCATACATATGATTGTTGCTGCGGAATCCTGCCAAACGTGGTCTCTCAGGAGTTCCGGACAGACGGCTACGTAATCTTCTGTGTTTGTTTACGCGAACTTCGCTTCTATTTACTTTACTAACCATTCTATTTTACTCCTTTCTATTTCTTACCAGTCTTACCAACTTTACGTCTGATCACTTCATCAGAATACTTAATACCTTTGCCTTTATATGGCTCCGGTGCTCTCTTCTCTCTGATCTCAGCAGCATATTGGCCAACTTTTTCTTTATCAATTCCCTTAACGATAATCGTGTTCTGACCATCCACAGTTACTTCCAATCCTTCTGGATCTTCCATTTCTACAGGATGAGAATATCCAAGAGATAATACTAATTTTTTACCCTGCTTTACAGCTCTGTAACCAACACCGTTTACTTCCAATGTCTTAGAGTAACCTTCGGTTACACCTACGATCATGTTGTTGATCAATGTTCTGGTCAAACCATGCAGAGATTTCATTTTCTTCAAATCATTTGGACGGGAAACTTTGATCTCGTCTCCGTCTTTTTCAATTGTCATTTCCGAAGGCAATACTCTTTCAAGAGTTCCCTTTGGTCCTTTTACTGTCACCTTATTATTTTCTGCAATATCTACAGTCACACCTGCAGGTACCGCGATAGGCATTCTTCCAATTCGTGACATTTGCCGTACCTCCTATATTTTGAATAAGTTCCACTCGGCAGAAACATCTGCCTCACGGAGTTTATACTACCATACGAATGCTAATACTTCGCCGCCTACGTTCAACTTACGAGCTTCTTTGTCTGTAAGAACACCTTTGTTTGTTGAAACGATAGCGATTCCGAGTCCGCCAAGAACCTTAGGAAGTTCTTCTGCGTTAGCATAAACACGAAGACCTGGTTTGGAGATTCTCTTCAAACCGGAGATGATCTTTTCGTTTTTGTCTTTACCATATTTCAATGTGATGTGGATTGATTTAAATCCATCAACATCTACCAAATCAAAACCTTTGATATATCCTTCCTTCAAAAGAATCTCTGCAATCGAAATCTTCATCTTAGAAGCAGGAACATCAACTGTATCATGTTTTGCAGTATTTGCATTACGGATTCTTGTAAGCATATCTGCAATTGGATCGCTCATAGTCATTACATTTTCCTCCTTAACTAGATAACAAGTTCGGTCTTACCAACTTGCTTTTTTGACACCTGGGATCTGGCCTTTGTATGCCAACTCACGGAAACAAATACGACAAATTCCGTATTTTCTCAAGTATGCATGTGGACGACCACAGATTTTGCAACGGCTGTATTCTCTGCTTGAAAATTTAGCTTTACGCTGCTGTTTAATCTTCATAGACGTTTTAGCCATGAAAAACCCTCCTAACTATTTCTTAAACGGCATACCAAACTGTGCCAACAATTCACGTGCTTCTTCATCAGTCTGAGCAGTAGTAACAAAAATAACGTCCATACCACGTACTTTATCTACTTTATCGTACTCGATCTCAGGGAAGATCAGCTGCTCCTTCAGACCGAGCGCATAGTTTCCTCTTCCGTCGAACGCGTTGGGGTTGATGCCCTTGAAGTCACGGACCTTCGGCAGTGCGAAGTTGAAGAGTCTGTCCATGAATTCATACATTCTGTCGCCGCGCAGCGTCACCTTTGCGCCGATCTTCATGCCCTCACGGACCTTGAAGTTTGCGACCGACTTCTTTGCGCGGGTTGCGATTGCCTTCTGACCGGAGATGATGGACAGGTCACGCAGAACCGCGTCCAGCGCCTTGGAGTTGTCCTTTGCATCGCCGACGCCGACATTGATGACGATCTTGTCGAGCTTCGGAATCTGCATGACGCTCTTGTAATTGTACTTCTTCAGGAGGGCGGGAGCGACCTCGGCTTTATACAAATCCTTCAATCTTGCCATTTTCGTTTCCCTCCTTACTTAATTTCCGGATAGCCGCACGCCTTGTGCGCCGCCACACGGATTTTCTTGCCGTCCTCGCCGATCTTCGCCGCGACTCTTGCGGCTTTGCCGCACTTCGGGCAGACCAACGCTACATTGGACGCATAGATTGCGCCCTCGGCATCCACGATGCCGCCCGTCTCACCCTCTCTGCGGGGCTTGACGTGCTTGTGAATGATGTTGACACCCTTCACAATGACCTTTCCCTCCTCGGGAGAGGTGGCGATGACTTCGCCCTGAACACCCTTGTCATCTCCGGAGAGAACCACAACGGTATCGCCTTTTTTGATATGCAGATTTGCCATTGCTTCCACCTCCATCAAAGCACTTCGGGAGCAAGGGAGAGAATCTTGAGATATTCCTTCTCACGAAGCTCTCTTGCCACCGGCCCAAAGATACGGGTTCCGCGGGGGGTCTTATCCTCACGGATAATGACCGCCGCGTTCTCATCGAACTTGATATAAGAGCCGTCGGCTCTCTTCATGCCGTGCACTGTGCGAACGACGACCGCCTTGACGACCTCGCCCTTCTTGACCACTCCGCCGGGAGTCGCCTTCTTGACAGCGCAAACCACCACATCGCCGATATTTGCATATCTTCTCGCGGTGCCGCCGAGGACTCTGATGCACATCAGCTCCTTGGCTCCGGTGTTGTCGGCAACTTTCATTAAAGACTGCTGCTGAATCACTTGCTTTTCCTCCTACTGATTCAATACGCTACGACGTATCTACTATTCGAATAAGTGAACTGTTTCATCGCAAAGCGATTATTTCGCTTTTTCGATGATCTCGACAACACGCCATCTCTTGGTTTTGGAAAGCGGTCTTGTCTCCATGAGCTTCACCTTGTCACCCACACCGCAGGCGTTGTTGTCATCCTGCGCGTGCAGCTTCAGGGTACGCTTCACGATTTTGCCGTACAGCGGGTGCTTCACGTTGTCCTCGATGGCAACCACAACGGTCTTGTCCATCTTATCGCTGACAACCAGACCCACTCTGGTCTTTCTCAATGCTCTTTCTTCTGCCATGACTTACGCCTCCTCTTTCTTCATTTCCCGAAGAACCGTCATCACGCGGGCAATGTCGTGTTTGACCTCGGTGATCTTGTGAGGGTTGTCAAGCTGATTGATTGCGTGCTGGAAGCGCAGGTTGAACAGCTCAGCCTTCAGTTCCTTCAGCTTCGCCTCAAGCGCCTCAGCCGACATCGTTCTGAGTTCTTTCGCTTTCATGATTAACCCTCCTTTGCTTCGGTTGTCTTGGAAACGAACTTGGTTTTAATCGGGAGCTTGTGACCGGCAAGACGCATTGCTTCCTTTGCCACATCCTCACTCACGCCGTCCATCTCGAACAGGATTCTGCCCGGCTTCACAACGGCGACCCAGTACTCCGGAGAACCCTTACCGGAACCCATACGGGTTTCCGCCGGCTTCTCGGTAATCGGCTTATCGGGGAAGATCTTAATCCAGACCTGACCGCCACGCTTGATATAACGCGTCATAGCGATACGGGCAGCCTCAATCTGGTTGCTGGTAATCCACGACGGCTCCAGTGCAACCAGTCCGTAAGAACCGTTGCTGAGCGTGGTTCCGCGCGACGCCTTACCCTTCAGTCTGCCGCGCTGAACGCGACGGAACTTGACTCTTTTCGGCATTAACATAATTACTTCGCGCCTCCTTCTCTCGGAGTTCTCTCTCTGCGGTCACCGTTCTGACGAGGACCGCGGTTGTCGCGGCGGTCGCCTCTCGGTCCGCGGTTGTCACGGCGGTCACCGCGACGGTCGCCGCGATTGTCGCGGTCGCGTCTCTGGTTATTGCCGGGGCGGTTGACCTCATTGAGAATTTCACCCTTGTAGATCCAGACCTTTACGCCGATCTTACCGTAGGTGGTGTCCGCTTCCGCAAAGCCGTACTCGATGTCGGCTCTGAGGGTCTGAAGCGGAATGGTACCCTCATGATAGTGCTCGCTGCGCGCGATTTCGGCACCGCCGAGACGACCGCCGCAGTTGATTTTGATTCCCTTTGCACCCAGTCTCATGGTGTTGCGGATTGCCATCTTCATGGCTCTGCGGAACGCCACGCGGTTCTCGAGCTGCTTTGCAATGTTCTCTGCAACGAGCTGTGCATCGAGGTCGGGCTGACGAATCTCAACAACGTTGAGCGCCACAGGCATACCGACCATCTTCTCCAGCTGCAAACGGTACTTTTCGATTTCGACACCGCCCTTGCCGATGACCATGCCCGGCTTTGCGCAGTTGACGAATACGCGCACTCTGTGCCCGTCTCTCTCGATTTCGATCTTGGAAATACCTGCGTCATAGAGCGTCTTTTTCAGGTATTTTCTGACGTTGTAGTCGGAAACAAGGGTATCACCGAACACTTCGTCCTTTGCAAACCATCTGGAATCCCAGTTTTTGATTACACCCACTCTCAAGCCGTGGGGATTGACCTTCTGACCCATTCTGTTGTTTCCTCCTCTCTCAGTCTTTTTCCTTGACCGCCAGTGTCACGTGGCTGGTGCGCTTCAGGATGCGGTCTGCGCTTCCCTTTGCTCTGGGCATAATCCGCTTCAGCGTGGGGCCCGGGCAAACGAAGCATTCGGAAACATACAGTTTCTCGGCATCCATGTGGAAATTGTTCTCCGCGTTTGCGACGGCGCTGTTCAGGAGCTTAATCAGCAGCTCGCTCGCCGCCTTCGGCGTGTTCTTCAGAATTCCCATCGCGGTGGCAACATCCTTGCCGCGGATCAGATCGAGGACGATCTGCACCTTGCGGGGGGAAATTCTTGCGTATTTCAGATAAGCTTTAGCTTCCATTTAAGAAATGAACCTCCCTCTGCAATCAGTTGCCGTTATTGGACGTTTTCGAGCCGGCATGACCCTTGAACGTGCGGGTGGGCGCAAACTCACCGAGCTTGTGACCGACCATGTCTTCCGTGATATACACCGGAATGTGCTTCTTGCCGTCGTGAACCGCAATGGTGTGACCGACAAATTCCGGGAATATAGTGGACGAACGCGACCATGTCTTGAGAACCTTTTTCTCGCCGTTTGCGTTCATGGCGCAAATGCGGTTGTAGAGCTTCTCCTCAACATAAGGTGCTTTTTTCAGGCTTCTGCTCATGTTATATTCCCTCCTTATTTAGCGTTTCTGCGCTTCACGATGAACTTATTGGTGCGCGCCTTCTTGTTTCTGGTCTTGTAACCCAGAGCAGGCTTACCCCAAGGCGTAACAGGTCCGGGATGTCCGATCGGGGACTTACCCTCACCACCGCCGTGCGGGTGATCGCAGGGGTTCATGACCGAGCCGCGGACGGTCGGACGGATACCCTTGTGTCTGGTCTTACCTGCTTTACCGACCTTCACGGTGTCGTGCTCAACGTTGCCGACCTGACCGATGGTCGCCTTGCAATCCAGACGGATGAAGCGAACCTCACCCGAGGGCAGACGAACCTGCGCCATGCCGTTGGCTTCCTTGGAAACCAGCTGTGCCATCGCGCCTGCGGAGCGAACGAGCTGTGCGCCCTTGCCCGGGTAGACTTCGATGTTGTTGATGACGGTACCGACCGGAATGTTCGCAATCGGGAGCGTGTTGCCCGGCTTGATGTCGGCTTCGCTGCCCGAGTAAATCACGTCGCCCGCCTTCAGTCCTTCGGGAGCAATGATATAGCTCTTGGTTCCCTCGGTGTCCTGAAGCAGTGCGATATACGCGGTTCTGTTCGGGTCGTACTCGATACCGACGACCGTGTTCGCCTTGTCGTTCTGGCGCTTGAAGTCGATGATACGGTACTTAATCTTGTTTCCGCCGCCTCTGTGACGAACGGTGATGCGACCGTAGCTGTTGCGTCCGGCGTGCTTCTTCTTGGTAACGATCAGGCTTTTCTCGGGAGAGAATTTTGTGATCTCCTCGAAAGAAGGAACGGTCATATTTCTTCTGCCGGGAGTTGTGGGTTTATACTTAACTGTAGGCATTCCTATTCCCTCCTACTCTTAGTTAAGGCCTTCAAAGAACTCGATCTCGCCGGAATCGGGCGTCAGGGTAACGATCGCCTTCTTCCACTCCGAGGTATAACCGGAGTGAACACCGAGTCTCTTGGGCTTCTTCTTCATGTTGATGGTGCGGACCGCCGCGACCTTGATCTTGCTTGCCGCGAACACTTCCTCAACCGCCTTGGCAATCTCTGCCTTGTTTGCATCGCTTGCGACCTCAAAGACATACTTCTTGGCGGGCAGCATATCCATCGCAGCTTCGGTAATTACCGGTCTGATGATAATATCGTGTGCCGATTTCATTATGCGTACACCTCCTCAAGCTTCTTCACCGCGTCAGCAGTCATGACCAGCTTCTCCGCGTTCAGCACGTCATAGACGTTGAGCGTGTTCCACTGGGTCGTCTTGACCTGCGGGATATTGTCGCAGCTCTTGATAACCTTCTTGTCCACATTGTCAAGCACCACAAGCGCGCTCTCGGGCTTGGTCGCCGTCTTCTCGGCAGTGCCGTAGACAGGCTTTCCGTCCTCGATTGCGATGGTCTTGTAGGTCTTGGTGTAGGTCTTTTCAAAACCGAGCGCCTTGAACATGGCAACCATGGTCTTGGTGGACGGCTTCTCGCTCTCCACCGCGAGCTTGTCAAGGATCACAAGGCTTCCGTTTGCAACCTTATCGGACAGCGCGCAGAACAGCGCGAGTCGACGGGTCTTCTTGTTCAGGTCGAGACGGTAATCTCTCGGCTTCGGACCGAGCGCGACACCGCCGTGCGTCCACTGAGGAGAACGGGTCGAGCCCTGACGCGCTCTGCCGGTTCCCTTCTGTCTCCACGGCTTCTTTCCGCCGCCCGATACCTCGGTGCGGGTCAGGGTCGACTGGGTACCCTGTCTCTGGTTCATCAGATACGCTCTGACTGCGGCATGGAGAACAGCGCCGTTCACATCCGCGCCGAACAGCTTATCACTCAGCGTGATTTCACCGACTTCCTTGCCGGACATATTCACGATCTTTACGACTGGCATTGTTGTTTTCCTCCTTCCGCTCAGGCTTTCACAGAATCACGAATGAACACGATTCCGTCCTTCGCGCCCGGAATGGCACCCTTGACGGCAATCAGGTTCTTTTCGCTGTCGATCTTCACAACCAGCAGGTTCTGAACGGTGACCTGTTCGTTACCGTACTGTCCTGCCATCTTCTTGTTCTTGTACACGCGGGACGGGGTGGAGTTTGCACCCATGGAACCGACCTGACGGTGAATCGGACCGACACCGTGCGTAGAGCACAGCGTGTGGTGATTCCAGCGCTTGACGGCACCGCTGTATCCGCGACCCTTGGTCATACCTGTTACATCGACCTTCTCGCCTGCGGCGAAGGTATCGACGGTGATGACCGAGCCGACCTCAGCGGAGCAATCGTCCAGACGGAACTCCTTGAGATGCTTCTTCATCGGAACGCCTGCTTTCTCGAAGTGACCCTGATCCGCTTTGGTCAGGTGCTTCTTCTTGACATCCATAAAGCCAAGCTGCAAAGCGTTGTAGCCATCCTTCTCAACGGTCTTCTTTTGTGCAACGACGCACGGGCCAACCTCGATAACCGTTACCGGAATGACGTTTCCTTTTTCATCGAAAACCTGTGTCATGCCGATCTTTTTACCGATCATTCCCTTTTTCATTTCAGAAATCCTCCTGTAAATTATTGGTTGACACCGAAATGCCAACATGACTTACAAAGTTACCGAACTCTTCGGACTCTCAACCGAAGCTCGGCTGTTGTCTTTGTGTGACCTCGTGAAGCGCTTGATTACAGCTTCACTTCGATCTCAACGCCCGCGGGCAGCTCGATGTTCATCAGCGCGTCCACAACCTTCTGCGACGGCTTGACGATATCGATCAGTCTCTTGTGCGTGCGGTACTCGAACTGCTCACGGCTGTCCTTGTACTTGTGGACCGCGCGAAGGATCGTGATGATCTCCTTCTCCGTAGGCAGCGGAATCGGACCCGAAACCTCGGCACCGTTTCTCGTTGCAACCTCGACGATCTTCTTCGCCGCAGTGTCAACCAGAACGTGGTCATAGCTCTTGAGTCTGACTCTGATCTTCTCTTTGATTGCCATTTTGTTTGCCTCCTTCTGAGATTTTCACTTGCCGCCCCGCCCTATAATATAGGAAAGAGTTCGGAACGGTCTGCGATTTCCTCGGTCGGCATTTTCCTCAACACCGTCCCGTGTGTTTCCTGTTTCCTCTGAAAATACGGAGTTTGCCCCGCCATCAGCATCTGACGGAACAAATTCCGGAGAAAAGCAGTCACACCGAAACCAACGCGCGTTCGCGTTTTGAGTGCCTTGGTGAATACCTCTCGCCCGTTTTACACGGACATACTCCACGAAAATTCCCCTCTTTGGCGTCCCGCAGAGGCAACCTTTCGTTTCATCGCATATCAAGCCTTTATATTATATCAGAAAACCGTTTGATTTGCAAGCATTATTTTCCGATATGACAGAGAATTTTTGCATATTTCCTTCCATCTTTTTAGATATTCCGCACAAAATATGCCGCTTTGCACTGTTTTTGACACGCATTCACCCGCTTTTTGTGCCGCAACCACCCGTCAAAACCGACAAACTTGCGGAAAATACGGAGAAAATGTTGCCGTCGGCTTGATTTGGGTCTCCGAACATCGGCGATTCCGCCCGCCCGTGCCTCCTCGGGGTTCAGCTTCACAGTTGGCGTGGTGCAGGATATATGCAAAAGCAGTCCGAATGTTACTTGTTGACCACTTATGTGAGACCTACACGAGTGCCGAGATTCCGCCTGCCGGCGCCCCGTCGGGGTTCGACTCCGCGGCAATGGTTGGTGTTTGCGTTCGCCGTTACACGGTGGTGCCG
>DJSQ01000176.1 GCA_002438075.1 Clostridiales bacterium UBA6330 | reverse complement strand
CAGTCGAACCCCAAAGGGGACCCCGACAAACAAAGCACGGCACCCGCGCAAGGGCGAACCTTTACGGAGCAACATTTTTCTCTTATGTCTTATTGCCATAAGTAAGGAGGCTTTTATGAAAAAAACGGTATTACGCGGCGGGTGTATCCTGCTGTTGATTGCCATGCTGTTTCTTTCGGCGTGTAAAAAGAGTGAGAAGCCGCCGGTTGACACCGTGGTCTCCGCAGAGCCGATTCTGCCGGACCAATTGAAGGGGTACAGCCTTGTACGTCCGCAAATGACCTCCGAGGACGTGATTTCGGGCGCTTCCGACCTCTATGAGGCGATGCTGGCCCTCCTCGGCGGCACACCCGAATTCGGCACCGATTTCCTCGAGGCGGGCAAGGAGGCGGACTCCTCCAAAAAGGAAATTCTGGTGGGTCACACCAACCGTCCCGAGACCGCGCAGGTTCTGGAGACGCTGAAGGCGGGCGAATTTGCGGTCGCGGCGGTGGGGAACAAGCTGGTTATCACAGGCTTTACCGAAGCCTTTACGCCGTCGGCAATCCAATGGTTCCTTGCCAATTACCTGACGGGTACGGCGGCGGAAATCCCCGGCGACCTGCACCATGTCGGCACTGCCGAGGCGGTCACGCTGGTGGAGGCGGGCAAGCCGCTCTACCGCCTGATTCGCGCGCAGTACGCAACCGATGGGGCAATGGACGGGATGTACCGCATTGCCGAGACGCTGGAGGGGCTGGGGAGCGAGACGCTCGAGGTCAAAACCGACAGCGCCGCGCACGATTCCGAGGCGCTTGAAATTCTGGTCGGGCAGACCAGCTACGACGAATTCAACAACCTGAAGGAGTCCTGCGCGCCCGACACCTACGGCGTTTACTACGTGGGGCAGAAGATCATCCTTTTCGGCTGGACCGATGAGGACGTGACGCTTGCCGTGGACGCGTTTGTGGGCAGTCTGAAATACGCGACCTACACCGACGCGGACGGAAAAGTCAGCGTCAGCTACCCGCGCGAAAACGTGGTGGCAAGCAACAACGCGGGCTACTACGAGGACCTGCCCGTCAGCGCGGCGGGACGCTATCGTCAGCTCGTGCGAGCGGGTGCTCTTCGCCTATGACGGCACGCAAACCATCTCCTTTGCCAAAACGCCCGACTTCGGAAGGCTGGACGGCGAGCAGGGAGACGGGCATTACAGCAAATTTTACTGAAATTCGGAGCAAAAGCAAGGCAATGAAAAATCTTTGGAACAGCATGATCAATCTCCTGAAGGAGACCGCAGAGAAGCGGGAAGCGGAGAAGGCGAAAGCCGAGGCGGAGGGACTGTATCCCTGCGGTGACGGCGTTTGGCTGAAAATTCTTGACGAGGTAAACGAAGCGGAGGCGGACGGGCTGACCGCAGAGCTGAAGGCGCTCTATCCCGCCGAGGCGATTTCGGAGCGGACCCTATGCGGCAACCGCTTTATCGGCGCCACGGTCGGAGACGGCTACATTTGGGCAATCTACATCCCGAGCCACAAGCAGGTGCGTCTGCTCTACACCGCGCACGGCAAGCGCATTCCCGCACAGCTGGGCGAGAAGGATTGCTATGTCGGGGAGCAGAGGGTCACGCAGATTACCCCCAACGCGGAGGTGGTCAACTTCGGAATGTGCTACATCTTCGCGCTGGGCGAGGGACATTTCCTCGTTTACGATGGGCTCGGAAGCGCGGGCGAGAATGAGGTGAAGCTGTGGGAAACGCTCGCGGCGGACACGCCCGAGGGACAGAAGCCCGTGATTGACGCATGGATTCTGACCCACCCGCACTACGACCACATTGCGGGTGTGCACAAATTTGCACAGCGCTACAGCGATGCGGTTGAGGTTCGCAACTTCGTGATGAATATGGCAGACCCGCATAGCTTCCCGATTCGCCTGTGGAAGGAGGTCTGCGACTGCTACGCAACATGGCTGCCGGGCATTCATGCCGCCTTCCCGAACGCGCCGTTTTGGAAGGTCCACACGGGGGAGCGCTTCTCGGTCGGTCAGGCAGAGGTGGAGGTTCTTCTGACGCAGGAGGAGATTTACCCCGCCGAGATGCTCGTCAACGATTCCTCGCTCGTCACGCGCGTGACGTTGAACGGCAAAAAGCTGTTCTTCCCCGCCGACGTGCAGTCGAATGGACCCTGCGCCCTGCTGCACGATATGTACGGCGCGTACCTGAAGAGCGAATATTACCAGATTGCGCACCACGCGTGGGACACCGATGCCCTGCTGTTCTATGATGACGTGGACCCCGAGACCCTGCTCTGGCCCCTGCGCCGCAAGGACTGGTGGAATCCCGCCTGCAAGATGTGGAAATTCCCCGCAACCATTGTGATGAAGCGGGAATACGACGAGGGGAAACGGCGTTTCCTCATTGCGATGGACGAAAACATCACGGAGTCGCTTTCTTAAGAGGAATCGGAAAGCACACTGCTCCTAAAAGCACAAATTTCTTTCACGCTTTTTCTTTGACCATAGAGGCGCAAAGAGAAAAGCACACTTTGCTTCGCAAAGCTGCAAAAAGAAAGCGCCGAAAGAAAAGGATTTCGCGCTCTGCGGAGCGCGACGAGGGCTCCGCGCCCCGCCCTGCGCCGCCTTTTAGAAAAGGCGGGCGAAAACTTCCCCCAAAATTTCGCCGAGAGCAGAGTGCTTTGTCTATTGTCTGCACCGCGCAATGCCGTCGGCGTTGCGCGGTGTTTTGCAAGTCAAAAACGGAGGTCAGGATATGAATCAATTTCTAATCGCAAAACCGATTGTAGCAGATGAATTACGGGACGTTCTGAACGCATTCGCCACCTTCACGGCGGAGGTCGGCTCGCTTTCGGGCGCGGAGCTGCACATCTGCGCGGCGGATTTCTACCGCGTTACGCTCAACGGAGCGTTCGTTGCGCACGGACCTGCGCGAACCGCAAAGGGGTATGCGCGCATGGACCGCATTCCGCTGGATGGCTTGGGAAAAGCCGACCGCAACAGGCTCGACATCTCGGTTGTCGGCTATCAGTGCCGTTCCCTGTCGGCGGTCAAACAGCCGATGTTCCTGTGGGCGGAGGTGGTGCGCGGCGAGGAGGTCCTCGCGGCAACGGGGCGCGATTTCGTTTGCCTGCTCTCGGATGAAAAGGTCCGTAAAACCGCGCGCTATTCGGCTCAGCGGCATTTTCCGGAGGAGTGGGACCTGCGCAAGCCGCGAAAGACGCGCACGGCTTCGGTTTCGGTCATGGAGAACCCGCCCGAGGTCATCGAACGGGTCGCACCATACCCCGTGTACCTTGATACGGACCTGACCCAAGCCGAGGCAATCGGTCGCTTTTGGCATGAGCCGCCCGAAAAAATCAAAACGAACGCGTATTCCTTCAAGCCCGACGCGTATTGGGGCTGCTACGACGAGAACGAGGTCAAGCATTCCTATATCCGGGTGCAGGAGCAGAAGCAGCTTCCGCAACGAGGGCGAATACCCCGAGGGCATTCTGCCGATGTGCTACCCCTCCGAAACGCAGGGAAACCATACCTTCATCCCGCAGTGGACCATGTGGTACATTCTGGAGGTGGAGGAGCATATCAACCGCTGCGGGCATGAGGCGGAGCGGGTTGCAAAGGAAGCCGTCCGCCGGTCCTTTGACGGCAGGACGTTTCTGGACCACGCCGTGCGGGAGGAGGGCGGTCTGCGACTGTGTCGGAATTGCTCCGAGACCTGCCAGTACTACGCAATCCTCTTTGGCGGCGTTGACCTGCGGGAGCCCGCCTATGCGGAGCTGAAGCATCCGGTGCCGGAGGTTTTCCGCGCCGACCGTACCGAGCTGTTGGAGGAGATTATCCCCGTCAATGCCTTCATCGGTGCTTACCTGCGGTTGGATGTCCTCCTGAAGCTGGGCGAGAACCAACGGGTGTTGGAAAGCCTCTCCGCCTTTTTCGGCGATATGGTCGAGAAAACAGGAACGCTGTGGGAGCTGCGCCAATGCCGCGCCAGTCTGGACCACGGCTTCGCCTCCTACGCGCTGGTCGCCATGCGCCGCGCGCTGGGGATTGACGGCTGATTGACCGCAAGGGCGTTGGTTGGCTTATGGCGGTGTGAGGTATCCTGTTGTAAGTCAACAAGTTACATTCAACCGAAGCGGAACGACACATGGGTCGTTCCGCCAAGTCAGC